>NZ_JBBMGI010000018.1:0-28209 GCF_037908445.1 Corynebacterium sp. KPL2825
AGCTAAGCCTGCACACGCTGATGGTACTGCAACCGGGAGGTTGTGGGAGAGTAAGTCACCGCCGACACCAAACAACACAAACACAACAAAATACAACAAAGAAGAGGACGGCATACCACCGCCCTCTTCTTTCGTCGTTTTGCTAGTCTCAAACGCATGGACCAAAGGCAGATTTCTACTGTGGTGGAACAAGTAGAGCAAGGAATTCAAGGCTTGCAAGACATCGATAAGCTTCTGGCCTATTTAGACAGCTTGCATCCGGATGATCTGGGCGGTGTAGAGTTCCTCGTTGATCGCATGTTTGAAGACGAGCGTAACCAAATATGGGATCTGACGGAATCTCTCAAGGAATTCCTCGCGGATTTAAAGGAATGCCAGAAGTAAGGCAGACGCTTGCCGAAGCAACCATTAACTTTGTAAAGCCCACCGGACTAAACTTGGCTGACCCCGACGATTCGGGCCAGTACGCCGACCAGGTGTGGAAGGCCGGCGAGCTGCTCCAGACCGCCATGTTTGAACCTCATCTTCTAGCCGGCTATGGAATTGAGCCAATAGAGGTTCACGATATCTTCCTAGTGGCACAACGCGCAGTTGACGAAGTTCTGCAACTGTTGCCGCATATTGAGGATGTCAACGACGCCGTGCGTTGGAGTGCCGAGCGCTTGGCAGAGGAACTACCTCATGCAGCTCAACTATCAAAGATTGACGCGCTGTACTTGGCCCAGTGGCTCTTGGGCATTCTTGAGTCGCCGTATGCGGAACTAATAGATATTGACCCCGTGCAGTACGAGGAATCTTTAGGCGTAGAGGGCGTGAAGGAACTTCGCGAGCAGGCGCATGGCGCGTATGCGAGGCGTCGGCTCGCGGTGCTTTCTGGCTCTGTCGAGGACGTATATCGTACTCATACGGACGGATACGAGCAGCTGATTCGCGGCCTTTCGGAGATAGGTCAGTTTGACCTCGCCTATAGGTACTCAGAGAAGGCCATGCTGGCGTTGCCCACGGAGGATACTTTCCAGATCGTTACTTTTTGGGCCGCGCTTTGCGACGCCCACTTTCCCCACCGCAGCCCCGCCGTGCACCGGATAGCCTTCGATAGTTTTCCAATGCTATCGACTGCGCGTGGGCTTTTTGCGGCCGTAGGGGACACCGCGTCAGTACTCATCCAGACTCGCCTGCGGGATAAACCATGGGACCTAGCGATGTTCCAGTACCTGTGCCTAAATGATCCGGAGGGTGCTTGGGCAACAGCCTCAGACGCTGGAATTGAATGGAGCTTGGCAGAACGGCTTCTTCCGGACTTGCCGGACGAGACCATTCCCATTCTGATGCGAATAATCGAGGAGCAGTTGGAAAACGAGTGTGGTTGCGACCAAGCGTGTGCGTTGCTCGGGAAGGTCCAAAAGGTTGCTGAACCAACTTCTTTTGAAGAATTCTTGGGTCGACTAAAACGGAAGTTTTCTGATTGCCCCGAAATTCGATCCCAGCTTGCCGACGTCGACGAACTCTAAACCATTCCTTTTACCCCCGCCGGTGTGTGGGGTGTGACTCTGGAGATCCCTGCAGGTTTAGGTCACCCTATTCGAACATAAACACCCCCATCAAGAGCATATGTCCGAAAGCCGGGATACTATAAGGCCACTGGTTAGAAACCACGTACGAACCCCTACTTTTTGTTGGAGTACACCCCGTGACTGCCACACTATCCCCACCTCAACCCGATACCGCCCTCGACTATCCCGACACCCTCCTCATTTCCGGCCATCCCGATACTGATCCTCTAGATGAAGGTGATGTGCCCGAAGCGTTCTACACCACCAACGCACCCGGCAACCACATCGGCCAAGCCGGCACCTACACCCGCAAAACCTCCTGGTTCCTCTACCGCGCAATCCTCCCCCAACTAGACGAAGATGTTGATTTAAGCCTGACCAGTCTCGCCAAAGACCTTGGTATCTCCTACTCGAAACTCCAAGGCTTCCTGCGCGCCCACTTCCGCATGCGCCAATTACCTCTAGTCACCGAAGTGCAAGGCCTCCACTGGATCCTCGATCTGACCAAATTGCGCATCATCGACCGCGAACTACACCGATTGGAAAATAACCTAGATGACCTCGAAGCCATCGACGCCGCACTCGCAGACTTCCTCACGCCCACCGCACCGAATCAAACAGTCCCCACTGATGCTGAACTACGCCGCTTCATCCGCGGCTTCATCGACACCCACTTGCGCCCCGGAGACAAAGAAGAAAAGCCGCAACCCACACTCCGGATAAACTACAACCCCGATAACACCACTACACTATCTTTGACCTGCGATAGTGCTACCGCCACAATCATCGCCCGCCATATCGATGTGTACACCAACAAGGCACACACCACCGCAGCGCAGGGCCTTATCGATCTCATCCTCGAAGACACCCATACCAGCGTCGCTATAAACACCTTCACCACCAACGAAGACACCAATATCGTCTTTCATCCCGGCGCAGGTTGGATAAATCTCAACCATGCCCCCACAGACAACACCTTCATCCGCCGGCTTAACGCCGACGAAGTAGACTCCTACATCCCTGACGCCGACATCCGCGCCTACACTCAAGGCAGAGACGCCACCTGCCGCTGGCCCGGCTGCACCGTACCCGCCACACAGTGCCAACTAGACCACCGCATTGAATACCACCAAGGCGGACCGACCAGCCCAGATAATTTAGTAAACCTCTGCCAACACCACCACAACATCAAAACCGACCGCCGCGTCCACTACATCCTCGACCCCATCACCGGCACCATCGCCTGGCTCCACCGAGACGGCACCTACCAACTAGACCACGCCACCGGGCCCCTAGCCACACACCAAACACACTGGAACCACACCTGGGCACAATACCTCGCACTACAACAACAGCGATCAAAAAGAGAGAAAGTGAAAGGATAAAGACGCCCGCCTCGCGGTTTAATTGTGATTGCGCGGGTTGCATATTTAGCGCGTAACTCGGTTTCTCGTTGAGGGCTACCGAGGCGTTGATCTTGCCTCGTGTGCTCACAGGACGAGGCAAGATGACGACCAATCCCTTGCCTAGCGTGGAAGTTTCAGTTGGGTCTGTGAACGGACCTGTATCCGACGTAGCTTATGCAGCTCTAGAGAACCAGCAGGTCGAACTTAGTAGCCTTGACGTCGGAAAGGCGCTTGCGGGCGCGCTCGAGGCGCTGCCACTGGTCTTGGGGGATGGATTTGCGAGCGATGGTGACGGTCTCGGCGTCGGGGGTGCCCCAAGCGATGGGCATCGGGGTGATTTGCTGCCAGTGGTTGTTGTCCGCGCGGCCAGAAACAGCCGCAACGGGAACCTTGGTGCCTACGGTCCGTTGGGTGCCGGGGATGGCGGTCACAGTGCGCAGGCACGCAGCCCAGCGGGGAGGCAAGGAGGGATCCACGTTGGTATTAACCAATGCGAGCAAGACCATATCGCGCTCATTTACTTCGGCGATGACGGCCGGAGCAAGGGGATAGGAGTCATAGAGTTGCTGGGCGGTGCCAACTTTACGAGCGGCGGCAAAGCCGACGATGGCCACCATGATTCCGAATAGAATCATGCCCAGGCCGATAGTGATGCCCCAGGAAAATCCCCACCAGATGGCCGCGCCGCCGATGATGAGCAGGATGCCCAGCACGAGGCCGGAGAGGCGAAGGCGGTTGGAATCACGCAAGAGCTCATTATTGGCCTTGGCAAAGGACTCGTCTACGTCGAACTTGAAGATTTTCATTGTTCTAAGTCTAGTGCGTCGATAAGCCGGTAGGCATATCCCTGCTCGGCGAGGAAACGCTGGCGGTGCACGGCGTAGTCAGCATCGAGGCTATCGCGGGTGACCAGCGAATAAAAGAGCGCCTCTTCTTCCTTGGGGCGGAGTAGCCGGCCAAGGCGCTGAGCCTCTTCCTGGCGGGAACCGAAGGTGCCGGAGACCTGGATGGCTAGGGCGGCTTCGGGGAGATCGATGGAGAAATTGGCGACCTTGGACACCACCAGAACGGGAAGGCTGCCATCCCGGAATTGCTGGAAGAGGCGTTCGCGCTTAGCGGTGGAGGTGGAGCCATCGATTACGGGGGCGTCGAGATGCGCGCCAAGTTCTTTGAGCTGGTCGACGTAGCCGCCGATGATAAGCGCCTGCTGCGGGTGGCGGGCCAGGATTTTGTCGACCGCGCGTAGCTTGGCGGCAGCCTGGGCAGCGATGCGGTAGCGGTCGCGAGGTTGGGCGGTGGCATAGAGCATGCGCTCCTCGGCGTCCATGTCTACGCGGACCTCGATGCACTCGGCGGTGGCGATATAGCCGGCCATCTCGAGCTCTTTCCATGGGGCGTCGTAGCGCTTAGGTCCGATGAGGGAAAAGACGTCGCCCTCGCGGCCGTCCTCGCGCACGAGGGTGGCGGTGAGCCCTAGTCGACGCCGCGATTGGAGGTCCGAAGTCATGCGAAATACCGGCGCGGGAAGCAGGTGGACCTCGTCATAGATGATGAGGCCCCAATCGCGGGAGTCGAAGAGCTCGAGGGCGCGGTATTCGCCTTTGGTTTTGCGCGTGACTACCTGGTAGGTGGCAATGGTGATCGGCTTGATTTCCTTCTTTTCGCCGGAGTATTCGCCGATTTCATTTTCCGTCAACGTGGTGCGGCGCAGGAGCTCGTCGCGCCATTGGCGGCCGGCGACGGTATTGGTGACCAAGATGAGCGTGGTGGATTCTGCTTTGGCCATGGCCGCCGCACCGACGATGGTTTTGCCAGCACCGCAGGGAAGTACTACGACGCCGGAGCCGCCGGACCAGAAGGCCTCGGTGGCGTACTGCTGATAATCGCGCAGCTGCCAGCCGTCATGATTGAGGGCGATGGGGTGGGACTCGCCATCGACATAACCTGCGAGATCTGCTGCCGGCCAGCCTGCCTTGAGGAGGGCTTGCTTGAGGCGGCCGCGCTCAGAGGGCGGGACGGCGATGGAATGCTCGTCGATGCGAGCGCCGAGGAGCTTTCCCGTTGCGCCGCGGGAGAGTTCTTCCAGGATAGGTGGCTCTTCGGACTCGAGAATGAGGCCGTGGGCTGGGTGGGCGTGCAGGCGGACGCGGCCGTAGCGGGACATGGTTTCGGCGACGTCGATAAGCAGGGCTTGGGGGACCGGAAAGCGCGAGTAGTTTTCGAGGACGTCGACGACCTGCTCGGCGTCGTGTCCGGCCGCGCGGGCATTCCACAGCGCGAGCGGAGTAATGCGGTAGGTGTGCACGTGCTCGGGAGCGCGCTCCAGCTCTGCAAAGGGAGCGAGCGCGGCGCGGGCCTCTGCGGCCTGGGCGTGATCCACCTCGAGCAGGACGGTCTTATCCGACTGCACAATTAATGGTCCATTCATGGCTCCAGCGTAACGGAGGTGATCCGGTGCAAGGGAAATCGGATAGTGGAGCCGTCGGATGCGCGGGCGTCGATTTGCCCACCCGCGACCGTCAGCGGGGTAACGGTGCGGTGCTTTTCGTTGCCGTTCTTATCCGCATAGCCAATGGTGATCGGCCGGGCAGTGCGTGCGGCTGCGTGGACTATATCGAGGCTGGGAGCGGAAGGCGCGGAGTCATCGCGCAGGTTGCGCATGGCCTTCGCAATGTCCGGGGAAGCGGTGGCTCGACGGGCGGTGGGGGTCGGTAGCGTTGCAGGTTCGGGTGCGACGGTGAGGCTCGCGCCGTTGTGGTCCTCGGCCGCGGGAGAAAGACCGTGATCGCGCAGCCGCTCCAGCAGGTCGTGTACCGGCAGTTGAGAAATAGCGACGGTGGGAGCGAGCAAACGCAAAGGCGCGGCCTTGAGCGCGATCTGGAGGAGAGCTGGGTCCTCGCTGCGCAGGTAGGACAGTGCCGGGCCGGAGCGCAGGGTGCCATGGCGCTTGGAGACGTCCCCGATATGGAACTCCAGCGTCTGCGGCACCTCTCCATGTGCCGCGAAAAAGGCGTGGATTTCCTCCCCGGTCATCCCGCGATCAAGGCCGCGGCGCAAAGAAGCGTCCGAGATGCGGTAGACACTGGCCAAGCCGGGGGATTCAAGGTCCGCGACGGATTCGAGCCGTTGGTGTGTTTCTGGATCGAGCGGGCCAGGAACCAATACGGTCATATCTGCCTGGATTAAGAAATAGTCAACCGTATCTGGGGTCAGGCGGGCGGCGGCCTCGGGGCCCTCGATAAGCACGCTGGTGGGGCGCTCGAGGGCGATTGCGCCGATCCACTCGGCTTCCGCGCGGAGATCGGCGATGGTCTCGTCCGCGGTATGCGTGGCAAAGAGTGGGAAGTGGAAGCGGAGGGCTTCTTCGAAGGTGGGTTTCGCCCCGCGCAGATAGACCTGCAGGACTTTTTCCCTAAAACTTGGCAGGCGGTCATTGGTGTGCGCCAGTGTGCGGCCTTCGCTGGTCCACGTGGAGGTTGTCCATGACTCGAGCAGGAGCTGCCATTTTTCGGCGAGGTTCGCATCGAGCCAGGTTTGGGCGAGTTCTGTCGGGGCGAGGAAATTGCCCTCCATGTTTTTCGGCTCGCCGCGGCTTAGCAGGCGGCCACTCATGCCGAGTTCGATGAGGCGCCGCAACTCCTCCTCGCCAATGTTAAGGGACTTGCTCAAATTGGTGAGCTGGCGAACGCCGACGGTCTTGTCTTTGAGGAGTTCTATCGGCCGTGCGCCTAGGGAGTCAATGACACGCTGCATTCCGCGCACCGTGGATAGGCCTGCTGCGGTGCCAGCATCATCGACCTTGGAATCAGGAGCGGGGGATTCGGTGATTCCCTCCACAGGGATAGGCGCGGTGGCTTTGCCGTTCAGCGCAAGGTGCACGGCGCGCGGCAGGCGGACGGTGGTTGAGCCAACGCGGTGGAGCAGCTGCTTGGCGATGAGCCGCGGGATTGGTCGGGCCGGATCCGCATCAACGGCTGCGTCCCGCGTGGTACCGAGGCCATTGGACCGGGACAGGGTCTCGAGGACCTTGCGCTCTTCAGCTGGCAGCTCGGCGATGTCTGCCGGCCTTACTCGGATTTGTTCGAGGAGGGACCAGCCCGTAGGTAGGGCAGGCATGACCTCAGGCGGAATAAGGACGTTGCCGTATGCTAGTCCGCGCCCCTTGAGCTGGCGGGTGGTCTCCGGATGCAGGTCTTCTACCTCCTCGAGCTCTCCACCACGGCGCGCGATGTCCTCGATTTCCGCGAGCAGCTCCGCGGAGCAGTCCATAAGGGCTCGTGCGATAGAGGTGCGCAGCAGGAGCCGAGTGGCAAGCGCGGCGATACTTGGGGGTAGTGGATTGAGCACATCCGGTCGGTTGCGGAGGACTGTTGCCAGCTCTTCTTCGTCAAGGGAGGCAAGCCACGTGCGGAAATGCGGAAGATGGGAAGACTGAGTCATGATGACTTCCCAGTTTAGCTATCGATTGAGTTACGTTTTTGCGCAAGGTTTGAAATAATAGGGACTATGTCGAATGAGAAGAAGGGTCACGTTTCCCCGGCTTGGCCGAAGAACGAAAATCGCGAGCACGCAATCACGGAAATCTCTGCGCCTTTTGCTGGTGCATCCAGCCCCTACGGCGATGATCTGGTTTTGCCGATGCCGGCAGAGAAGCTGAACTACGTTCACCCTTATACTCGCATCAACCGCTAAAGCATTCCCCCGCCTCGGTGCGGGGAATTTCTCTCTCACGCAGAAAAGGCCCCTTGCATGAGCAAGGGGCCTTTCAGCGCTGTGTCTTAGCGGGTGATGTTCTCAATCATCTGCGCAATCGGGTCGATGACGTTGCGGTTGGCAGAGTAGAAGTTGTTGAAGTCGTGGCGGTTAGCCTTGTACAGCTCGGTGAACTGTGGAGGCAGAGCCAGGCCGTAGGAGTTAGCGGCGTTCTTGATGGTGTTGTACAGGGCATCAACGGCCAGCTCGTCGGACTTCTGGGCAGCAGCCTGCTTAACCGGAGCCGGTGCTTGGGCCGGAGCCTTAGGTGCGGCGGACGGAGCGGTGCGCTGGGTAGGAGCGGAGTTCAGGCCTAGGGAAGCGGAGCAAGCCGGCCATGCGCCCCAGCCCTGGGAAGCAAGTACGCGCTCAGCAACAACGATCTGCTGCTCGCGGGAAGCCTGGTCAGCGGTAGCTGCGAACTCGCCGCCGCCATTAGCCTGCCAGGTCTGCGGGTTGAACTGCAGTCCGCCGTAGAAGCCGTTGCCGGTGTTGATGTGCCAGTTGCCGCCGGCCTCGCACTGTGCCAGGCGGTCCCAGTCGGAATCCGGGGCAGCAGATGCGGTTGGTGCCATGATGGCAGCAGCGGCGCCGAAGGCGACGGTGCCGGCGGTGAACTTAGCGGCCATGCGGTTCTTAGCGGAGTGGCGTCCCATGTAGTTAGTCCTCTCTGTGTGCCCGCATTAAGTGCAAAGAATATGTACCAAAAAGAAAGGGCGGGCGAGGGCAACTTTCTTAACGGCTCTTAAATGTCTGGGGGACAGCGTAGCGGTTTATAACGAAAGTGTCACGTTATGGGCACTAAATGGGAAAGGAATGGGGCGAATGTGGCGCGTGCGAGGGCATTTGTGCAGGTGAGTGGCAACATGTGATCTGTGGCACATGGCGGAGGTGTGTCGCGTTAGCGTGCGCGACTTCTGTTGTTTTGACCAGGCAGCTAAAATAAAGATTTTCCCCTAGAGAAGAGGTGGGTACCTATGCCTATTGGCAAAGTGAAGTGGTATGACGCCGAGAAAGGTTTCGGTTTCGTCAGCAACCCGGGCGATGAAGACGTCTATGTCGGCCGCAACGTGTTGCCTAAGGGAGTAGAGGAACTGTTCCCAGGCCAGCGCATCGATTTCGATTTCGCGGCTGGCCGCCGTGGTCCGCAGGCGCTGCGGGTCAAGGTATTGGATAAGCCGCGTCGCCGCACGCCGGCCCGCAAGCCCGAGGAACTCGGCAGCATGGTCTCTGATGTGATGACTTTGCTGGAGTCACAGATTCAGCCGGTGCTCAATTCCGGCCGCTACCCGGAGCGCAAGACCGGCCGCCAGGTAGCAGAAATCCTTCGCGCAATTGCGAAGGATTTGGATAGCTAATCAGAAGCCTTCGTGGATTCCTCCGCGGAGGCTTCTCGTTCTTTATCGGTCATCGTGGTGAGCGACCACACGGTGGCCAAGGGGGTTTCGTCACCGTTGTCATCGGTGCCGATCATCATGGAGGAGATCTCTACCACCTTGAGGCGGGGGCGTTTGCCGGTGGAGGCCTTGATGGGCTCTACCGATCCGGGGATTGATACTTCAGTAGTCTCGTTCGCGCCGTGCGCGGTTTCATCATTGGCGGCGGGGTCATCGTAGATGGAGAGAATCTTCCATTCATGATCAGAAATCTCTTCGGGGATTTCCAGCTTGAGGGTGTCGTCTTCCCCTACGGTGAGGTTCGGGACCTCGCCCTCTGGGCAATCGGCGCCGGGCTCGCACGCGATATAAGGGGCGAAGTCGATGGAATTATCGCCCACGGAGGCGGTCACTTTGATTTCGCGCGGATCGGGACCCGGCCGCTGGTTCCACCAGTTCTGGAAGATCACTACGGCGGCGACGATGACTGCCACGACCACGATGAGGGCCAAGATCTGCAGCAGCGACTTTTTCCTTGCTTCCTTACGGGTTGCCATGGGCCTTTACCTTACTCGAACGTGGAAGAGTTCTTTCCACCGCTTGCCGGTAAGCCAGAACTCATCGTCTTTGATGTGCGCGATGCCGTTGAGGACGTCATCGGGGTCGGTATAGCGGGATTTATCTATGGCGTCGGTGGAAATGACGGCGGTCAAGCGGCCGGTGGAAGGATCGATGCGGTAGATATTGTCATCCATCCACACATTGGCATAAACGGAATCGCCCACGCACTCCAGCTCATTGATGTCCTCGAGGGGTTTTCCTTCCAGGCTGACGTCGGTGGTCGAGCGCTCCGCAAAAGTTTCCGGATCCATATGCCGCAGGGTAGCGGAGCCATCGGACATGAGAAGATCTTCGCCGTTATTACACAGCCCCCACCCTTCACCGGTGTAGGCGGCGGTATCGACCTGGCGCAGGTCCTGGTCGTATTTCAGGGCCTGGCCGGACTTCCAGGTTAGCTGCCAGATGGAATCTCCGGCCTGGGTGATGCCCTCGCCAAAGTAGCGGTTATCCAGGTGCGTTTCGGCTAAGGTTTCGCCGGTTTCGGGGGAGAAGCGCTCCAGGCGGGATTCGCCCCATTGGCCGGTGCCAAGGAGCAGGTTGCCGTCCGGATCGGTTTCGAGGCCTTGAGTAAAGGAATTGGCCGGCAGGGAAGCGGTGCCTAAGACCTCCACGGAGAGGTGCTCAACTTCGGGTTCTGCATGGGTAGAGGAACAAGCAACGAGGGTGCAGGGCAGGAGAATGCAGGCGGCGCGGGAAAGAAACGACATGCACCATATGTACCACCGTGCGCGCCCCATAATGAATAATGAGGGGCGTGAGTAAGCGAAAAGCAAATCCGTTGATCGATTCCCGCGCCGTGCGCATTGCGCGCGAGGCGCTGGATGAGGTGGGGGAAGGGGGCGTCGGCAAGCATATCGGCGTCGCTGGGATGGGCCGAAACGTTGCTACCCACCGATTTGAAGCAGAGATGCCTGGCTACCCCGGCTGGGAATGGCAGGCGGTGCTCGCATGTGCGGAGGGATCGCGCTACGTCACCGTCAATGAAGTGGCGCTGGTGCCAGGCGGAGAGGCTCTGCAGCCGCCGGAATGGGTGCCCTATGAGGATCGCGTGCGGCCGGGCGACCTTGGGCCGGGTGATTTGATGCCACCGGCCGTAGATGATTCCCGCCTGGACGGCGACAAACTTTCCAAGTCCGGCTTGGACGACGCCAAGAAGCGCTGGCGCACCGAGCGTGGCCCGAATACGGATATGGCGGCCAAGGCGCGCCTGCAATGCCGCACCTGCGCGTTTTATGTAGAGCTGATGGAAAACTACGGCGTCTGCGCCAATGAGTATTCTGCGGACGGACGGGTAGTGCACTCGCGTTATGGTTGTGGCGCGCATTCGCAGACACGGGTGCGGGAAGAAAAGAACCCCGAAGTTGCCTTCGATGATGAAAAACCCATCTTCCAGGATTTTGAAATCGAGGACTAAGACAGCACACTTATGGCGTAAGACTCGCTGTACGTGAAAGGCGCAGGCGTTGAAAGCCACTCTCGATCGCTACTTCCATATCTCTGAACGTGGTTCCTCCATTGGAACCGAGCTACGCGCGGGAACGGTCTCGTTCTTCGCCATGGCCTATATCATTCTCTTGAACCCGCTGATCCTCGGCACCACCGAGGATGCAGACGGCTACGCGCTGGGCGTGCCGCAGGTTGCTGCCGCCACCGCGCTGGTCGCGGGCGTAATGTCTATCCTCTTCGGCGCGATTGCCAAATACCCCTTCGCCATGGCCGCCGGCCTGGGCATGAACACCTTCGTGGGCGTGAGCATGGTCGCCACCAGCGGGCTGACCTGGCAAGAATCGATGGGCCTGGTGGTTATCGAGGGCATCATCATCGTTCTGCTGGCCATTTCCGGTTTCCGCACCGCCGTCTTCGACGCCATCCCGCAGTCCATGAAGGCGGCGATGGGCGTAGGCATCGGCATGTTCATCGCCATGATCGGCCTTGTGGACGGTGGTTTTGTCACCCGCGTGCCGGACGCTGCGCATACCACCGTGCCGGTGGGCTTGGGCATTAATGGATCGATTTCCACTTGGCCGGCGCTGGTCTTTGTCATCGGCCTTATTATCTGTTCCTTCATGGTCATCCGGAACGTGCCGGGTGGGCTTTTTATCGCCATCGTGCTCACCACCATCATCGCTTTTATCGTGCAGGTATTTACCGGCTCCGAGGACTGGGGCATGGCCGCGCCCGTCAAACCAGAAGCGCTCGGTGGGATTCCGGACCTGTCCATTGTGGGCGATGTGAACCTGGTAGGCGCATTCACGAAAATCGGCGTGGTTTCCACCGTCTTGCTCATTTTCACCCTGTTGCTTACCAACTTCTTTGATGCGATGGGCACCATGACCGGCCTGGGCAAGCAAGGCAAGCTTGTCGACGCCGACGGCAACCTCCCCGATATGAAAAAGGCCCTCGTCGTAGAAGGCTTTGGCGCAGTGGCCGGTGGCCTAGGCTGTGCTTCTTCCAATACCGTCTTCGCGGATTCCTCCGCCGGCATTGCCGATGGCGCCCGCACCGGTCTGGCCAACCTGATGACCGGCCTGCTGTTCCTCGCCGCGATGTTTTTGACCCCGCTTTATGAAATCGTGCCTATCGAGGCCGCCTCCCCGGTGCTAGTCATCGTCGGCGTGATGATGGCCGCGCAGCTGACCGAGATCCGCTGGACCAAGATGGAAATCGCCATTCCGGCCTTCCTGACCATTGTGACCATGCCCTTTACCTATTCCATTGCCAACGGTATTGGCGTAGGCTTTATCTCCTTCGCGCTCATGTCCACCTTTGCCGGTAAGGCCAAGGAAGTGCACTGGATCATGTGGCTCTTGGCCGGCCTCTTCGTGATTTTCTTTGGCATGGATCCGATATCCAATGCCATCGGCTAGCCTAAAGGCATGCTGATTACTGACCCTGCGGACCCTCGCCTGGACGATATTCGGAACCTCAACAAATCCGATAAATCCGGCGAGGGTCTCGTCATTGCAGAGGGCCCGCTGGTGGTCTCCCGGCTGGCCGAATCCCGGTTCCCCATGCGTTGCTTGGTGGGCTTTCCTAAGAAGCTGGAAGCATACGTTTCCGAGTATGGCGAGCCTGAGTGCCCCATCTACGAGGTCTCCCGCGAGACCCTCGCAGAGGTAGCGGGCTTTGATATGCACCGCGGGCTTGTCGCCGCCGCGGACCGCGCCCCAGAGCCGGATCTGGGAGAGATTTTGAAGACCGCGAAAACCATCGCAGTGCTGGAGGGCGTGGGCGATCACGAGAATATTGGCGCAATCTTCCGCCACGCCGCCGGCATGGGGGTGGACGCGGTGCTGCTCGGCTCAGGGGCCGCAGATCCGCTCTATCGACGCTCGGTGCGCGTATCCATGGGGCACGTGCTGCGCTTGCCCTTTGCCCATTTGGAAGGCGGGTTCACCACGTGGCAGCGTTCCTTGCAGGCGCTTGCCGACGCCTCCTTTACCCTCATTTCCTTAACCCCCAACCCCCAAGCGGTGCATTTGGCCGAGGCCATGCATGGCTTGGATAAGGTGGCCATGCTCGTCGGTGCGGAAGGCCCTGGCCTTACCGAACACGCAATGAAGGCCACCGATGTGCGCGCACGCATACCGATGGCCCCGGGTACGGATTCCCTCAATGTGGCAACGGCCGCCGCCATTTCCTTTTATGAACGCCAGCGCTCCTTGAGCGACCTAAACGTCTGAGCGCCCCAATTGCCGATGAGGGAACCCAGATGCTTCGCAGTGGAGATGATCTCCTCGCCAGTGGATTCCGGCTCGGCGCTGTGGTCCTCGTAATCATCATAATCGTTCAGACCCAGCTTATTGGCCGACTGCGCAGCTAACTCGCCCACGGTCCGCTTCGGCTTCGGCGGGTCGATCTTCGGCTCTGGGCGGCCGTCAACCGCGTAACCCACGACGTCCAGATCCGGGCCATCGTGTCCTACCTCGATGCCGAGCCAGTACTCCTGGGCCGCCTCCATGATGCCCTGCGGCTCGAAGGGCAGGGAAATGCCACCGATCGGTTCGTACTTTTCTCCTGCCCAGTAGGGCGCCTCGAAAGGCTCTGGCAGGCCGGTGTCTTCATAAAGGTGCTCGCGCGTAGCGCACAGGCAGCGCTTGAGCTGGCCACCCTCCCACAGGGCGAAGCCGGCATAGCCTTCCTTTTCATTACTCGCCAGCGCAATGACGCGCTGGGCGGGGACCGCATTGAGTAGGGTTTCCGGCAGCTGAGAGAGGAGGACAGAGTCTCCTTCGCACACCGTCTGTACCACGGTGATGCCGGGGTAGCCGCCGATATAGTACTCATGTGGATCCGTCTGCGCGGAGCGGTTAAGCGGGAATTGCCCAATCGGGGTGACCGGGAATGTCGGGTCTAATTGGGCGAGGAATTTTCGCCCAAAGCCGCGATCCGCCTTGGGCTCGGTCTTTAGCACCTCTTCTGCGTTGGGCTTAGAGATGTACCAGAGAGTGAGTACTGCGTGAGAGATGTCCACGATTAGTCCCTAGGGCGCTTGGTATTGGAGCGAACGCCGAGTAGTACGTCCTCCCAATGCGGAGTGACGGCCTTGCGGCGGCGCTTGGCGGGCTTTTCTTCCGGGGAGGGGTTCTGTAGGAACTCCTCTTCCTCGGGCTCTTCCGGCGGGGTGGTTGGCGCAGTGAGGTCAGTGACGTTGCTGGGCTGATCGCCGTCGATAGCTTCGTCGTAGCGGCCACTGCCCAACGAGGTCAGCGAGCGCACCGGCTGTACGAAGTCCGGGTCCGTTAGGTCTGCGGCCACCGAGTTGCGGGCCTCCACCGTGGCGGGCGAGGACATGGACTGCTTGAAGTACCACTCGGCTTCGTTCTCGGACAGGCCGGCCTTCCACGTCACGCGCACGATCCAGGCCTCGCCCTGGTGGCGGTAGGCGTCCCAGGTGGACTCGGACAGTGAGTGTCCGCGAGCGGCAAAGGCGGTAGCAAGAACCTCCCACAGGGTGAGCTTGGCTGGGCCGTCCTCGCGTACCGGGTGAGCCTGCTTGGCAATCTCCGCGATGCGGTTGCGCTCCAGCATGACCGGGTAGGCGAAGGGTTCAATGCGGGACTCGGGCACGCCCATTTCTTCCGCCACTTCCGCCGCGGAGGCACCGGCGCGGATGCGGTTTTGGATCTCCGCCGGGCGAATCTTTGCCTCTTCAACCGGCTCCGGTTTGGCGGGCTTGGCAAGGCTGATGGCGGGAGCCGCCGGCTCTTCTTCCGGGGTTTCCTGCTGCTCACCCTGCAGGACCTCGCGCAGTTCATCGGTGATGGAGAGGAAAAACTCTTCGCCGTCTTCGGTGCGCAGCACCAAAGAGGTTTCAGTCGATTCGCTGTCAACTGGGAACAGCTCGCGCATAATAGGGCGCTCCTTTTGCCTATCGACGGCGGACAATTCTGTGATGCATTCAACTATAACGTGAAAAGCCCCACGGCCTGCGAGGCGGCGGGGCATGTTGAGTGAGTGATGCGTTACTTTGCATCCAAGACGTAGTCAATGCACTGGGTGAGCTTAGCGATATCCTCCGGATCAATGGCGGGGAACATGCCGATGCGCAGTTGGTTGCGGCCCAGCTTGCGGTACGGTTCCACGTCCACGATGCCGTTGGCGCGCAGGGTGGCGGCGAGCGCTGCGGCATCGACGGAGGCTGCAAAGTCGATAGTGCCCACCACGAGCGAACGAGAAGCAGGATGTGCGACGAATGGAGTGGCCTCTGGGCGGGATTCGGCCCAGCGGTACAGGTTAGTAGAGGACTGCGTGGTGCGCTCTACCATGCCGTCCAAGCCTCCGTTCTCATTCATCCACTGGATTTGGTTATCCAGCATGAGCAGGGTGGCAATCGCCGGGGTGTTATAGGTCTGGTTCTTGCGCGAGTTATCCACTGCGGTTTGAAGGTTGAGGAAATTAGGGATATAGCGCTCAGAGGCGTTGATCCTTTCAATCCGCTCCAGGGCGGCGGGGGACATGGCGGCTAGCCACAGGCCGCCGTCAGAGGCAAAGCATTTCTGCGGCGAGAAGTAGTAGACGTCCGTGTCGGCGATATTTACCGGCAGGCCGCCTGCCCCAGAGGTGGCGTCTACAACCACCAATTGTTGGTCGTTGCGCGGGTGTGGGCGGGTGACCTCTGCCATCGCACCGGTGGAGGTTTCATTATGCGCCCAAGCAACCACGTCCGCCTCCGCGGAGAGATCGCCTACGTCGGGCACGGTGCCCGCGGGAGCCTCCACGATGGACGGGGCATCAAGCCAAGGGGCACCCGCGGCAGACTTTGCAAACTTAGTGGAAAACTCGCCAAAGGTAAGGTGCGCGGAGTGGCGTTCAATGAGTCCGAAAGTGGCGGCATCCCAGAAAGCGGTGGCGCCGCCCACAGAGAGGACAATTTCGTAGCCTTCTGGCAACGAGAAGAGAGCGCTTAATCCTTCCCGTACCGAACCTACGAGGTTTTTGACCGCTGGCTTGCGGTGGGAGGTGCCCATGACTGCAGGTTCTATGGCTGCAAGCTGGTCGGGGCGAACCTTGGAGGGGCCACAGCCAAAGCGGCCGTCGGCAGGCAGGAGATGGGCGGGCAGCGTAAGTTCTGGAGTGCTCATGAGTGTCAGTGTAGGACAGTTCCGGTCGAACGGCAGTTATTTTAGTCGACCGAAACTTGTAGGCGGCGTCACAAAGTTTGCTAAACTGTGAAGAGCTATCCAACTAGCTTCTTTAAGTTAGTGCCTAATAATGACTCTCACAAAGAGAAAGGAACTTCCGTGGCTTCTGAAGACAACAAAGTAGTGCTCCAGTACCCAGGCGGCGAGTACGAGATGGACATCAAGCAGTCCACCGAGGGTGACTCCGGCTTTGACATCTCCAAGCTCCGTAACGAAACCGGACTTGTTACCTTCGACCCTGGTTACACCTCCACCGGTTCCACCGAGTCCAAGATCACCTTCATTAATGGTGAAGAGGGCATCCTGCGCCACCGTGGCTACGACATTGCAGACCTTGCAGAAAATGCTTCCTTCAACGAAGTTTCTTACCTCCTGATCAAGGGTCACCTGCCCAACGAGGAAGAGCTCAGCCACTTTAATAAGGAAATTCGCCACCACACCCTGCTGGATGAGGATTTCAAGGCCGCGTTCAACATCTTCCCGCGCAACGCACACCCGATGGCGGTGCTAGCTTCCTCCCTTAACATTCTCTCCGCTTACTACCAGGACCAGCTCAACCCGCTGGACCCAGAGCAGCTGGATAAGGCAACCGTTCGCCTGCTGGCTAAGGTGCCAATGCTGGCCGCCTATGCCTACCGAGCTTCCCAGGGTAAGCCTTATATGTACCCGGATAATAGCCTGAACGCCCGCGAGAACTTCTTGCGCATGATGTTTGGCTACCCAACCGAGGAATACGAGGTTGACCCGGTCGTAGCTAAGGCCCTGGATAAGCTGCTCATTCTGCACGCTGACCACGAGCAGAACTGCTCTACTTCCACCGTGCGCATGATTGGTTCCGCGCAGGCGAACATGTTCGTCTCTATTGCTGGCGGCATTAACGCTCTGTCCGGCCCACTGCACGGTGGTGCAAACCAAGCCGTTCTGGAGATGTTGGAAGATATCCAGAACAACCACGATGGTGACGCTACCGACTTCATGAACCGCGTGAAGAATAAGGAAAAGGGCGTTCGCCTCATGGGCTTCGGCCACCGCGTGTACAAGAACTACGACCCACGCGCTGCCATCGTCAAGGAGACCGCACACGAGATCATCGATCACTTGGGTGGCGACCCGATGCTGGATCTGGCCATGAAGCTGGAAGAGATTGCGCTGAACGATGACTACTTTGTCTCCCGCAAGCTCTACCCGAACGTGGACTTCTACACCGGCCTGATCTACCGCGCCATGGGCTTCCCGACGGACTTCTTCACCGTCCTCTTTGCTATCGGCCGCCTGCCGGGCTGGATTGCTCAGTACCGCGAGCAGCTGGAGATCAACACCAAGATCAACCGTCCGCGCCAGATCTACACCGGCGAGTCCCTGCGTAAGGTTACCCCACGTAACGAGCGCTAAAGCGCCCCGCGGGTTCGCCGAATTAAGCCGAATCGGGTGGTAGCACCTATAATAGGTGCAGCTCGGTTCGGTTTTTAATGCGACCGCACGAACAAACTAGATTTCCCAAGGAGAATAATCCCCATGGATAAGCCTGTTATTGAAGCCCAGTCTGGCCCAGCGCCGACGGACCTTGTCGTAGAAGACATCGTCGTCGGCGACGGTGCTGAGGCACAGCCTGGTGCCGTAGTGGAGGTCCACTACGTCGGCGCTGAATACGAGACCAACCAAGAATTCGATTCCTCGTGGGACCGTGGCCAGTCCATCGAGTTCCCACTGACCGGTCTCATTGCCGGCTGGCAGGAGGGCATTCCGGGAATGAAGGTGGGCGGCCGTCGCAAGCTCATCATTCCGCCGGAAAAGGCCTATGGTCCTGCCGGCGGTGCGCACCCGCTATCCGGCCGCACCTTGGTCTTCATCATTGACCTCATCCGCGCCGACTAAAAGCGCTCAACCCCAGGTTCGCCCTGGGGATTCGTCGTTTTCGGCGCGGCTTTAAAAACTGCGGCACAATGGAGGGCATGACTGTGCCAACCGTAACTTTTAATGATGACCGCGAAATGCCCCAGCTGGGCCTAGGTACGTACAAGCTCTATGACGAGGAATGCATCCGCGTTATCCGTGAGGCCATCGATTTGGGCTACCGCCACTTCGATACCGCTACGCTGTACAAGAATGAAGAGGCGGTAGGCACCGCCCTCAAGCAGGCAATGGATGCCGGCGATGTCACCCGTGATGAGCTCTTTGTTACTTCCAAGGTCTGGCATTCCCACCACGGTGCGCACAAGGTAGAAGAGGCATTCCAGCAGTCGCTGAAGGATCTGCAGCTGGACTATCTTGACCTGTATCTCATCCACTGGCCGTGGCCGCAGGGTGGCCTATACAACGAGACCTTTGAGGCTATCGCCCGCCTGCAGGGTATGGGTCAGATTGCGTCCATCGGCGTGGCCAACTTCTACGAGGACGTGCTCAAGGACTTGATTTCCACCACCGGTATTTCTCCGGTGCTTAACCAGGTGGAGATTCACCCGGGCTTTACGCAGTCCGGTTTGCGCGCTTTCCATCACGATAATGACATCGTCACCGAGGCATGGGCCCCGTTGGCACGCGGGGTAGTGCTCAATAACCCAGTGATTGAGCAAGCTGCCGCTGACCATGAGGCCACCGAGGGACAGGTTGTGCTGGCTTATCTCATGTCTAAGGGGATGTCCGTGATCCCGAAGTCCGCGCGCACCGAGCGGCTAAAGGAAAACCTCGCTTCCACCGAGTTGGAGCTTACGGCGGAGGAAGTATCCGCCATCGATGCCCTGGAAGGCCAGGAGGGCTTTGGTCGCATGTTTAATGACCCGCGCGAGTTCCCTGGCGACGAGGAATAGTCTCACCCGCAGTTTAAGCCCCCTCACCGGGGGCTTTTCTTTTGTCAAGCGGCTGTTAACAATCTTCGCAAAAGGGGGGTTGTTTCCACCGATGGGGGTAGTTGGCTAAAGACGTTGATCCAGCTCGGCGGAACCTATCAGCTTGAAAGGGTGGAGAGGTGAGGTGTTTTCTTGGCAGAGTTCACAACCTTGCAGAAAATGTTCGGTAACTTACATGGAAACATGGATAGTGATTAATAACACACTATCTCGTGTGACCTAAGTTCCTCTCACCCAAGGAGACGAAGCTCTATGAGTGACGTAGCTGCAACTCCTGTCTCGCGCCGCGAACCCACCGGTAGCGAGTTCATCGCGATGCGCGACTCCGCCGAATTCGGCGAGCTGCGCCGTACCTACCGGAGTTTTACTTTTCCCATGACCGTGGCCTTCTTTGTGTGGTACGTGGTCTACGTTCTAGCTGCCGTGTTTGCCCCTGGCTTTATGGCAATCGAGCTTGGTGGCGGCTGGAATATCGGACTGGTTTTCGGCCTAGCCCAGTTCCTCACCACCTTCATTATCACGTGGATCTACGTGAAGTATGCCAATAAGAATATCGAGCCTAAGTCGGCCGCCATCCGTGAAGAGCTGGAGGGCATGTAATGATTACCACCACCCTCGCCGCCGAATCTTCCGCTGGCAATCCCATCTTGAATATCTCCATTTTCGGCATCTTCCTTTTCATCACCATGGCGGTGGTGCTGCGCGCCGGAAAGACCACGAAGAAAGCCTCGGACTTTTATACCGGCGGCGGCACCTTCTCCGGCCGACAAAACGGCCTAGCCATCTCTGGTGACTACCTTTCCGCGGCATCGTTCCTGGGCATCGTTGGTGCTGTGGCGCTCAATGGCTACGACGGCTTTTTGTACTCAGTCGGCTTCTTTGTTGCCTGGCTGGTAGCACTCATGCTCGTCGCTGAGCCCATGCGTAACGTGGGCCGCTTCACCATGGCGGATGTCTTGTCTTTCCGTTTGAAGCAGAAGCCCGTGCGCGTAGCGGCGTCCATCGCCACCCTCTTTGTCACGCTCTTCTATCTCATCGCACAGATGGCAGGCGCTGGTTCTCTAGTGGCCGTGCTGCTGGATATCCACGATTTTAAGTGGCAGGCGGTCGTCGTGGGCATCGTTGGTGTGCTCATGATTGTCTATGTATTGGTCGGTGGCATGAAAGGCACCACCTACGTTCAGATGATCAAGGCTGTGCTCCTAGTAGCCGGCGTAGTCATCATGTGCTTCTTGGTATTCATTGCACTGCGCGGTGGATTTAGCGCGCTGTTTAACAACGCCATTGATATGCACGCCGCCTCTGAACAGATTAAGGAGAAGGGCTATGAAGCTAAAGACATCATGGCCCCTGGCCTGAAATACGGCGCCACCACCGCCACCAAGCTGGATTTCATCTCCTTGGGCATTTCGCTGGTGCTTGGTGTGGGCGGCCTGCCGCACGTGTTGATGCGCTTCTACACCGTGCCTACCGCTACTGAAGCCCGCCGTTCTGTTACCTGGGCGATTGTCATCATCGGCGCCTTCTATCTGATGACCTTGGTCCTGGGATACGGCGCCGCCGCCTTGGTCGGTCCGGACCGCATCCTCGCCGCGCCGGGCGGGGCTAATGCCGCGGCACCACTGCTTGCGCTGGAGATTGGCGGCTCTATCTTCATGGCGGTTATTTCCGCAGTGGCCTTCGCCACCGTGCTTGCCGTGGTTGCTGGCCTGGCCATTACCGCCTCGGCATCCATCGCGCACGATATTTACCATGCGGTCATCCGCAATGGTAAGTCCACAGAAGCCGAGCAAGTTCGCGTTTCCCAGGCCACCGTGGTGGTCCTTGGCATCGTGGCTATCATCTTGGGCATTCTGGCCATGACCCAGAACGTGGCGTTTTTGGTCTCCTTGGCTTTCGCGGTTGCGGCTTCTGCCAACCTGCCGACTATCTTGTACTCCCTGTACTGGCGTCGCTTCAATACCGCAGGCGCGGTGGCCTCCATGTATACCGGCGTGGTGTCCTGCTTGGTGCTCATCTTCTTCTCCCCAGCAGTCTCCGGTTCTGAGACCTCCATGTTCTCGGGCGCGGACTGGGCTATCTTCTCGCTCTCCTCGCCGGGGCTGGTATCCATTCCGCTGTCCTTCTTTGTCGGCTGGTTGGTCTCCATCATGACCAAGCCAGACGACTTGGAGGAGCTTTCTGCAGAAATGGAAGTCCGCTCGCTTACCGGCGTAGGGGTGGAGGCACCCGTCCAGCATTAATTGCCTAGATAGTGCACTCAACCGGTAACATGTATCGACGTGTTTAGAACGTCGTTGACTCGCAAGGCGGCATCAGCCAAGGCTGGTGCCGCTTTAGCCGTATGTATGCTCGCCTTGACCGCCACCGCGTGCAGTAACAGCGAGAGTGATAGCGGCGCGCTTGCCGACGCCCCTTCGGGATTAACAGACACCAACCGCGACGTCCCACCAGAAATCAATGAGTTTCTAGAAGGCGATGAGGGGCGCTCTGTTACCTATATTCGGCTGCATGATGGCATGCATATGGGTTCTGCCTCGGAGCACGAGGCTCGCCCGGCGCTCAGCCTCATCAAGCTCTATATCGCCACCTACGTCATGGAAAAGGGCGAGTACGAAGATAAGTATGAGGCGCTGGATATGATCGCTAGCTCCTCCGATAAGTCTGCCGAAGACCTCTTTGAAAAATACCCAGAGTCCATCGACACCATTGCCGATGAATTCAAGTTGGAATCTACCAAAGCCGGCGAGAAATGGGGTTACTCGCAGACCTCTACGTATGACGTTGCCAGCTTCATTTCGCAGCTCATCGAGCGCGATGAAACCCACCCAGTGCTCGTAGCCATGGCTCATGCCGATCCCATCTCTGAGGATGGCTACCGCCAGGACTATGGCACCGCAAAGCTCTCTAACGTGGTGGGAAGCAAGTGGGGCTGGTCCAATGATAAGTCCATCAACTCTTCCGTCTCTTTTGGTGAGAACTTTGTAGCCGCTGCCTCGATCAATGGCTCGTCCGATGAGCTTACTGACTATGTAAAAGATGAGGTCACCGGAAAGAGCCTGGGCAAGGCCACCGAGCGCTTCCTCAAGTACAAAGACGGCGAGGACGTCCCACCGATTGAAACCACTACCTCGGAGACCTCCACGACTTCGTCTAGCAAGAAGGATAAGGACGAAAAACCCAGCACAGGGAAGAAGGATAAATCCGCGTCGAAGGAACCTACCAGCGAGTCCACCAAGTCCGAGAAGAAAGATAAAGGCAGCTCCGATAAGAAGTCCACAGATAAAAAGAAAGGCTCAGAGAAAACCTCCGAGCCCTTTAAAAAGTAGTACTACCTCGCCTTAGCAACCGTTTCTGCGACGATCTTCGCTAGCTGACGAATCTGGTCGTTGCTCAACGTTTTGCCATTGAAAGTTACGCCATCCGCAGTTACCTGCGGTAGCTCTGGCAGCTCTGGGTGCTTGCTCTGTAGCTGCGAGCTCAACTGATTTACCAGGTCGGACGAGCCATTGCTCGGCGCCGTGGCCTGCGGCTGAGTCTTTGGCTGTGGTTTCTTAGTGGCTGGCTTTTTCGCCGGTGCAGGTGCTGCGGACTTGCCCGGTGTCCACTGTCCCCAGTCATCGGCGTAGACCTCGTTAACGTCTACGATGACGCCGCCGATGGTCTGCTGTTTGCCGTGCGGCAGCTGGTGAATAGTGGTGCGCGGGTGAATCTTTCCGTTAGAGCCCCAGTCATGCATCCAGAAATACTTGCCGATGTCATCCTGGATTGCCCACTCGATGGTGTTGTAATTGCCGTAGACACCTGTCTGGTAGCCGGCCAGCTCCAGCGTCTTGGAAAACGCCTGCAGGTATGGGCGGATTTGGCGGGTGTACTGCTCGCGGGTGGGGTTATCGTCGATAGCAATGTAGATAGGGCGGTTGGTTGGGCCGCCTGCCTTCTTGTGCAGCGCAATCGCCTTCGGTGCGTGAATTGCAGCACCTGCTGCGCCCTGCTTCCAATCCGCGGTCTCCGCGCGGCCAAACTGGTAAACGGAAGCGGTAGGCAGGCCTGCTGCCGCATTGGCCTTGGTCTCTTTCAGGGTTACCGGCTTGCCGGCCATCCACGCTGCGTCTGGGCGTTTGTCGGAGACGTACCGAATCGCACCCATATGGCCGGCCTTTTTAATCGCCTGCGGGGAAGGGACACCGGCAGAGTAATCGATGATGGTGCCGCGTATCGGTCCGAGCGCCGCCGCATTAGGAACGGCAGCGCCGATAGCGCCCGCGGTCAAGGCGAGGGCACCGACCTTAAAGAGGCCGCGACGGGAGAAAGATGGTGACATGTTGAGCTCCTGCAGTAATCACATTTGTCACAGTAGTTAACAACTGCACCATAGCAGGAGGTCTAAAGCCCCAGAGGCAGCGAAAGCGCATGTCGCGCATTTACTTCGTAGTGCTATTTCGAGTCATTGCCAAACAACACTCGTGTGGGATTCTCAACCGTGCGCGACACCGTGCAGTCCTTCTCATGGGAGATGCGAATCAGATTGTCCACCAGCTCGCGTGCTTGGTTACCCTCGGACGTATCTGGGAAAGAAAGATTGAACCCCACGCGAACCTCCGACAGGCGCGATGCACCATCCTCGTTTACGCGGTCGCCTTCTACATGCACATCAAAAGACTCCGGCTCAGCGCGCCGGGAGGTCACCACGTCCACGTCTACTGCGGAGCACCCCGCAACGGCCGCAAGCAAGAGTTCAACAGGGGAGAGGAGCCCCTCGCCACTGCCAAACTCAATGCTTGCTCCCGCGGAATTGGTAGCTCGGTATAGGGCGGTGTCGAGGCGGGTGAGGTCTACGGCGTAGTGTTTAGTACTTTCACTCATGACTTAGAGCTTAAGCAAGAAGCGAGAAACGCAGAAGGAAATGGCGGTGAGGATCGTTCGATGGTCAACGGTCCTCGCTTCTTGTGGTCAATATGAGCATAGGATCTTGTTCCAGAAAGCGGGGCAGCTGTCATGGAAAACGAGATCACAGTGAAACCGCCGAGTTGTTAAAAGTTCGCGGAACGTGACGAATTAAAAAATCAAGGGCGGCGAAAAGTGAATCCAAACCGATTGTCCCAATGCGGGTTTGTGGTCCGCAGTGGTGCGGAATATGGTTCCAGATTCATGAGTGGCGGTAACGGAGTAGTGGTCGCCTTCGAAAATTGCGGAGTCCACTATTGCTGGAACCGTGGTGCCTAGATAGTCTTCGTCCACAATCTTTGCGTGGTGCGGCAAGATAGCGGCTTTAGTACCTTCCTCTCGCACGGTTACTTGGCTCAGAGGCCATGAAACACCAAGCGTGGGACACTCGACGCAGCCTCCTGTAGTGGTGGTTTGAACAATTGTCGCGTCCGAAATAAACGCCGCGACCGCCGGGCTAGCAGGATTTTCCAGCAGCTGTTGCGGGGTAGCGATTTGTTGGATTTCGCCGCCGTCTAGGACCACGACTCTATCTGCAATTGCCAGCGCTTCGGCGCGATCGTGGGTCACGTGCACCGTGGTTAGACGTTGTTTTTCCGTCAGCGCCACTAGTTCGCGACGCAAATTATCGCGCAATGGTTCGTCAAGAGCTGAAAGAGCCTCATCCAGTAACAAAAGTTTGGGACTTGCGACGATCGCTCTGGCAAGAGCCACGCGCTGGCGCTGTCCGCCAGAAAGACTGTTCGGAGACCGGTCTTCGAATCCCGGCAGCCCTACGAGGGCCAAAGTTTTAGAAATGTGCTCTTCGCGTTTAGCCTTAGATACTTTCGCTCGGCGTAGCGGATAGCCAACATTCTCTTTAACAGACATGTGTGGCCAAATCGCGTGCTGTTGGAAAACCATACCAATGCCGCGCTCTTCGGGAGGAGTTGAAGTCATCTGTCTGCCATCGATGTCGAGCTCGCCCGATGATGGGGAAATAAAACCAGCGATGGTGCGAAGGAGGGTGGATTTACCGGAGCCTGACGGTCCTACAAGTGCGATGAGTTCTCCTGGCTCGATGGAGAGGTTGATATCGCGTAGGCCAGTGGTGCCGTCCGGAAAAGTGACCGAGAGGTGTGAAGTTGCAATTTTCGCCATTTTAAGTCCTTACCTTAGGGGACTGAATAGTCAGCGCGAGGGCAACGATGCCGACGATCGCGAAGAGTAGGGATAGAGCCGATGCCTGGTTATAATTTCCCGCCTGCTGAAGATTGAACACTTGGACGCCCAGCGTTGTCGTCCCGGGAGCGACAAGTAGTACGGAAATAGTTAGCTCTCGAATCGCAGTCACCGCCACTAGAACTGCGCCGGAAATCGCCGCTGGAATGCTCATTGCACCGACGGTTGAAAAGAGCGCCTTGAGGGGCGTGGCACCAGAAATGCGCGCTGCTTCTTCTATTGTGGTCGGGGTACTTATTAAAGGAGCACGCACGGATTGAACAACGAGTGCGGTAAATGCGCAGACGTAGGCAATAAGTATTATCCAAATCGTGTTATACAACCCCGTATAACGTCCGGCGATAAGCCAGGCTACACCGATGATGAGTCCTGGCAGGGCGCTCGGTAACAGCGTAGAAAGCATTAGAAGCGTATTTCCCCGTGCATGGGTCCGGGAAACTAATATTCCGATGACCCAGCCAAGAATGCCGCAGATTAACGCTGCGGTTATTGAGAGAAGTGCGGAATTGGTTAGCCCGTCGATGACGCGCGGGTTGGACAAAGCATTGGTGAAGTTCGCCAGCGAAATGGTTTCTAATGTAAACGGAATCCCAGGGGCTGGTAGCAATGCGCGGTAGGCCAAACCGAGGATTGGGCCAATGGAAATGACTAGTCCGCACACCCACATGATGATTGTGACCGGCCAACGCGCTGAATGCAGCGAAAAGCGCGCCGGGCTACCGGAGTCATGGGAAGAAGGTGAGTTTCTTAATGAGGTGAGATAGTCCATGATGACGGCGCCGATTCCCAAGAACAAGAGAACAACTCCGATGGTGGAGACTACCTGCAGGGGGTTGGATACGGTGCCAGAATCGATGAACCGGTAAATCATCGTTGCCAGGGTTTCGAACCTAGCTGGCGAGCCGATAATCGCGGGAATCCCGAAATCGGCAAGATTAGCAATTGCCGTGAGGGTAAACGCTGACAACAACGCAGGGCGAAGGAGGGGAAGGGTGACCGTACGCAGAACCGTTATTACGGAAGCTCCTGATACACGGGCGGCGAGTTCAAAATCTGGTGAGATTGAGCGCAGGCCCGATGAAATGATTACGTATGCTGTGGGAAAAGAGTGGATAGTCATCAGCGCAATGACCCCATCTGCGCCGTAGATATTCCAAAGTTCGAACCCAATGAGTCTATTTAAACCTTGATTCGGACCGAAGAGCTGAGTCCAGGCAATCGCTCCGATAAAAGGGGGAACCAAGAGGGGCGAAAGTAGGAAGAGCCGCAGTACCGAAGAGCCATAGATATCTGTGCGGTCTATTGCGATGGCAATAACGGTTCCAATGATGACGGCAGCAAGCGCCGAAAGCGCCGTGGTGAAAAGCGAATTCCATGTAGCAATGCTGAGCCCTTGTTCCAGAAGGGTGGGAATTTGGTTTCCTCCCAGTGCGAGGGAGACAACCAGGACCAAAGGCGTAATGAACAGACCAACAGCGATGAACCACACACCAACGCGCAGCGCGGATACGGAGGGATTTTTCAACAAGTGAGCCATCAAGAACTAGGAGGGATTAGAACAGACGGGGACTAGGAAGAAACTGCTTTTTGAAAAGCTTCGACGGCGGCGTTTTTATCCTTGGTAATTTTCTCTAGGTCTTGGTCCATGAGTTCAATGTCTTCAAGTTCTGGGGTGGCTGCTGGAGTTCCCACGTCCTTGCGCACTGGAAGATACGACTGCTCGACTGCGATTTTTTGTGCCTTTTTCGAAAGTAGGAAGTTGATGTACTTTTGTGCTGCTTCTTGTTTTTTGGAATCTTTGAATACACCCGCAGGTTCAGAAATATACGGTGCTCCCTCGGAAGGGTAGGAAAGAGCGACAGGGGAACCCTTGTCCGCTAGGTCTCGCACTAGATAATCGACGACTACACCTACGGGCCGTGACCCGGAGGCGATTTCTTGGGAAGTGGGACCATTGGACTCTGCGATCATCGGGGAGTTCTGGCCGAGATCTTCGAGCCAAGTTTCGCCGAGATCTGAATTGTTCTTCCACGCCGAGGCATTGAATGCCGCCGCGCCAGAGACCGCCGGGTTCGGCATGATGAGTTTGTCCTTATATTTCGGATCAGTTAGATCTGCCCACGACCTCGGGGCTTCGCCTTCTGCAAGTTCGTCGGTGTTATAGGCAATTACCGTAGGGATAATGCGCGTACCGACATAAAAATTCTCGTCGTCCTTGGCTTCGTCGATGATGTTGTTGGAATCAACATTGGCAAGCTGGATGAGGTCACCATCGTCGGCATAGTTTTCAAAGGTAGGTGCATCGGCTGCCCAGAAAACATCCGCTTGGATGTCACCAGATTTTTTCTCTGAAGATATGCGTGCGTTCAAATCTCCGGTGCCCGCGCGGTACACCTTGACCTCGATATCAGGAAACTCTTCATTGAAGGCCGCATTGATCTCATCGACCTTTTCTTCCGGCTCTGAGGTGTAGACGGTGATCGAAGTTGAACCGCTTTCTGCCTGCGTATCTTCATTCTTGGATGTAGGCTCACCGCACGAGGTAAGAAGTACAGTTGAAGCAAGAACTACAGCAGTAAGAGAAGAGTGCCTAGGCTTCATTTGGGGAATTTCCTCCAGAGAGAGTAGTGATCAGGAGTCTTTATCTAACTGTTCCGAAGTTAAGGAAACTTGGGATCGACGTGAATTCGCAGTTAATTTTTGACTCCCTGAGCGGGTGATTTGGAGGGCGGCGCGGTTAAAAATCCTCATACAAGACTGAATGAAAGGCGGAATCAAGCGGTGGATGCGCCACGCTTGAATAGTTCGTTAAGTATTTCACGTGGGGTTGCGCCGCCGAGGAT
>NZ_JBBMGI010000019.1:0-19630 GCF_037908445.1 Corynebacterium sp. KPL2825
TTTTGGGACCAGCACCCGCCGCAAGCAATAATAGAAATCAAGGCAAATGCCTAGGAACAAAACCCGGGGCACTTCACTTCGCCAACGTTGATGGCAAACGCTTAGGCCGCTTTTCCGGGGCGGTATTAAGCACGCTAAATAGCTCATTGAGCTGCGGGCCGAGCGATTCTGGGGTGGTTTCATTGCGCACAAAGTCCGCAAACAAATGCGGGGTATCCCAGAGTCCTGCGTCGTCGCCGAAGAGAAGGAAGAGGATTCGGGTGAGGTAGATAGAGGTGCGCATGACGCGCTCGTCTTCTTCCTCCGGCGTGGTGGGAGCGTCATCGCCTACTGCCTCGTCCACGTCGTCGCCGTTCATGGCGCGGAAGAGCTCCACCATTAACCGAGAGGCTTCCAGGGAAGCCTTTTCTTCCTCCCGGTAGGCGGAGGTTTCATAGTCGGCGAGAAAAGCGAGTTGTTCGATGTGCTCGTCAATCTCAGCTAAAGGGAATGTAATGTCCCAGTCGGCGCTATCGCCGACATAGGTGCGGTTAAGACGGGTAACCCGCAGGGTCTCGAAGTTGGAGCAGACAACATAGGCCGGCATGTGCGAGTTCGCGATAGTACCGCCCAGCAAATAATCCAAAGCTTGGGCATAAGCATCATCGAGCGGGACGCCGAGGGACTTAGCCTCGCCTATGACTTTGCCCGGCATAAACATGTCGATCTTGCCGGTGCACCCCGTCGAAGCGCGTTTAGCGCTGCGTTGGTACAAGTACAGGTCGCGGGCGTTGACACCGAAGCAGTCGAGCAGGTCACCCCAGAACTGTTGGTCGTGACTCGACTCGGTTGCGGGTCGGTTTTCCGCCTCCCATTGCTTAATGCGGTCAAGCCACCGGAGTTTGAATTCGGTGAGATTGTGGCGAATGGTAGCGCGGTCAAAAACAGTCGTAGGGGCCATAACCATCAAGCATATAAGCCCACACGCTACCCACCCTGTCGCGCGGGCGCGTTAAGCCACTTTCCTGCCCGGGAAGGTTGTATATCGCCTACGGAATGCACACCCTCACCGATAAACTGGGCACCAGTCGAAAGGAGAAGGAATGTATACGACGATCACCCTCGCTGCGCTCGCAGTTGTTTTAGTCTTAATCATCCAGACTATCCGCCGCGAACAGTCACAAGACCGTATGTATTACGCCGCACTTGGAGGCAGCATAAGCGCAGCAATGATCCTTGTCCCCTCTTTCCTTTTCACCCAGGCTGGTCTCTCGCGGGAACTGGCTGCACTGCTTATCTCCTTCGGCCTATTAGCCTTGTGGACTACCATTTTCGGACTTCGCCTAAACGCAAGAACCAGCAGGTAAACCTATATATTCCACAACATATGCTTTAGCATACGGCGGAACATACGCTATAACATATGCCTAAACATATGTCCCGCCATATGGCAAGACATATGACAGGGCTGACGGGCACGCTGATTTACCGTTATGGCTGTGCCGCTTTAGACGTTTTTCAACGCCCGATATACCGTAGGACGGGTCACCCCGAATTCCCGCGCCAAGGCTGCTTTCGACTCCCCTGCCAGTGTGCGCCGTTTAATCTCCGCTACCTGCTGCGGGCTAAGAGCAGGCTTGCGGCCTTTGTATTTGCCAGCCTTTTTGGCCAACGCAATCCCCTCCGCCTGACGCTCGCGGATAATGGCCCGCTCAAACTCCGCAAACGAACCCAAAATACCCAGCATTAAATCTGCGCGTGGATCTGTGGTGTCTTTCGCAAACGCGAGATTCTCATGCAGAAAAGTAACAGTCACACCCTTGCCGGTAAGCTCATCAACAATACCGCGAAGATCCGTAAGCGAACGGGCGAGACGGTCAATCGACGACACGACAAGCTCGTCACCGTCGCGCACATACGCCATACACTCGACAAGCCCAGGGCGCGCAGCCTTGGTACGGCCGGAAACCTTATCCTCAAAGAAACGGTCAATCCTGCCAGACATATTGAGCAGTTCTTTCTGACGCTGATTATTCTGCTCCACCGACGAGACACGGATATAGCCCACCCGCTGCCCATGCGAACCAGAGTCACTGCCCATTAGTCTTCGCCCCGCGAAGGTTTAAAGGAAACAGTCTCTTGTTCTATGACCGCATCACGATACGACTCGATTGCATCCGAGAGGGCGTAAAGCTGAACGCCGTCGAGACCGTCAGCGTCAGCGAGCAAGGATTGCACAATCCTGCCCAACGCCTGCTGCCCCGACGACAACCCACCATGCAGTTTTTTCACCCGCGCCAACGCAGGCACTGCGTCAATATGACTTTCAACATGGAAACCATCCGGCGACAACACCACAACCACCACTCTCTGTAAACCTAAGACCTAGACCCTGCTGTACATCTGTAAAACAATTCCTGAATCTACCCTATTTTACGCGCAACTTGCTGGCATGGATGCCCGTAAAACTAGGGTGTACCCCAGGTGCCCCTACCAGCGGCCGCAGTTGAAGGCTTCACCTACCAAATGGTAAAGTTAGCTATATGCGAACCAGTCAGCGCTCCGAGATCCTGGAAGCTGCCCTCCGCGTCATGAACGCAGCGGAGGGTGGCGACATTACCCTTGACGCAGTGGCCCACGAGGCCGGGCTCACCAAACCGGGATTGCTATATCACTTCCGCAACCGCGACGTACTGCTCGCCGCGATCGTCGACCACGCTGCGGCCAACGTCGAGAACGACATGACTGCCACCCTTGGCAAGCCCCTCGAGAACGCCAACGCCACCGAGCGGCTCCTGAGCTACGTTCACGTCGCCGCCCACGGGGCCGCCAAGCGCGCCGAGTTCATCATCTGGGGCCAAGCGACGTATCGGCCCGAACTCACCGAACCGTGGACTACGCGGATGGGCCGCTGGCTCGAACTCCCGGACGATCTCGACGCCGCCACCCGAGCCAGGCTGACCACCGCCCGACTCGCCGCCGACGGACTCTGGGGCGCCCAGGCCACAGGTGTGTCCACCCTCCACGGCGCGGATCTCGAAGCCGTCGTCTCCAGCATTCGCTCCCTGATCGAAGGAACAACCCCATGAAGCAGTGGTTCCTGCTCGCTGGCGCCATCACTACCGAAGTGGCGGCGACGCTGTCTCTCAAGGCGGCGCTCAATCACCCATCCTGGTACATCGTGGTTGCTGCCGGATACATCGGCACTTTCGTCTTCCTCACCTTCTGCCTGCGCGAAGGAATGCAGATCGGCGTCGCCTATGGCATCTGGGGAGCCAGCGGGGTCGTGCTCGCCGCCGTGCTATCCGCCGCGATTTTCGGTGAACCTCTGACCGCTGTGATGGGTCTTGGAATGGTTGCGATCATCAGCGGTGTCCTCACCGTCGAACTCGGCTCCCAGAAAGCTCAGCAAACCGCAGCCCAGGAAGCAGGAGTCAACTCATGAGATGGATCTTCCTCGCAGGCGCCATCTTGTCCGAAGTCGTCGCGACCATGTCGCTACGAGCCTCCGACGGTGGCCGGGTGAAGAAATGGTTCATCGGCGTCATCGCGGGGTATCTCGTGGCGTTCGTCGCCTTAAGTCTCGCCTTGGCCGACGGCATGGCCCTTGGCGTCGCCTACGGCATCTGGGCAGCATCCGGCGTAGCTCTCACCGCGATCCTCGCCCGGGTCATCTTCCACGAACCCCTCACCCGAACCATGGCCCTCGGCATCCTCCTCATCGCCGTCGGAGTTCTCACCGTTGAACTCGGCGCCAACTTGGCGAACTGACGCATTTCCGCAGGTAAACCAGGCAGATTGGTGTGCTGCACCACGAGGCGCACAGACAAAGGCTCCCCAATGAGCGCCTGTGGGCCTAGCGTTGTGGATGTGATCACCTGTGTCGTCCACTACACCATCGACCCCGACCAGATCGCAGCCTTTGAACAGTTCGCCCGCGCTTGGATGCGGCATGTCGACGAACACGGCGGCACCCACCACGGGTACTACCTACCCGCGGAAGGTGTGAGTGACCGTGCGGAATCCCTGTTCAGCTTCCCCAGCCTGGCTGCCTACGAGCAGTACCGCACCTTGTTCGGCACCCACTCGGACTTCATCGCCGCTGACCGGATTCGAGACGAGTCCGAGTGCGTCCTGCGGTACGAGCGCACCTTCATGCGGCCGCTCCTACCCCAGGGACACTGAAAGGGACTCCGGCAGCACGCTCGGCACAACCCACAACGCCGCAGGTCAGCGCGTACAGATGGGTGTACCCGATTGCGAAGTGGATCTAGCGGGCTCTAACCCGGAGGGGTAGGCGATTCCACATCCTTAAATATAGGGGTGCGGCACGGAGTGTCGTCGATAAATAACCATTTGATGCGCGCGTGCGGAATTAACAACGAAATACCGCTAAAACAGACAACATATGGGGTGCACAGAAACACATATAAGTTCTGCGGAAAACCTATAGGGTGCGTCGCTAAAAACCGCTGTGCGCGAAAAACATAAAGGGTTTACGGACCCGGTCCCAGACCCCTCAATACTCTGAGCCGGAAGAATGGAAAGTGGAAGGTTGATGTATCCCCACTATTTATTTTTTCCGTTTTTCGGAGTACATCGGGAGCTACAACTGCGGACCAGCTCTGTGTGAACTAGATGAGAAGGCGCAGCAGCGAATCATCGACGCTGGACAGTTGGTGCTGCGGGCACGCGAGCGGCACCCCCAGCGGTCACTCGCGGAGCACTACAACCCGTTATCGATGGACCCAATTCTGCTCAAGGCTCACAACAACTTGGACCGGGAAGTCGATAAGGCTTTCGATGTGGCACGCAAACTCACCAACGAGCGCCAGCGCCAGGAGCTACTGTTCGCCAGCTACGGGGAGTTGGCGAGGGGCTATGTCTCCTCGCTTTCATCAAAATCTAAACCACCAGCAGGGTCGTTCCCCGTGCGGGTGATTTTGATCGGTCCCGCTGCTGGGTGTAGAACCCTGTCGCTGGCAACGCCGGGAACTATGACTGTGCCCGACGAGAACACGTCACTGCCATAACGCGGCTCACGGTAGACGAACATGGGTCGTTCACTACTACTGGTGGATTTCGGTTTTGGTGGTGGGGGGATTACCGCCGCCGGCCTCGATTTTTCCGTTGAGGAGGGCGTTGACTACTTCCCGATTGTGAAATGGGCCGATGGCGCGGTGAAGAGGAACCAGTCACCTGGAAGAGATCGATCCAGTCGCTGGTGTGCAATCTGGGAGGTAGGGTTGCGGGGTCGATTCCTCGCGAGCGCAACCATGATTGTGTCTCTGAACGTGATGAAAACAACCCTGCCCTTCGGAGAATTTCCCCTATCCCGCGTCCCCGGGCGGTGAAAACGGTGTGCACCATCGCCTGAAAGGCTTTGCGTTGCTCTATCGGGATCTTCGGGTCACCCACCCGGCGGATCACTAAGATCCCCCCGTCAACGTTTGGCTGTGGCCGGAAAGCAAACCTTGGTACTCGGGAACCAAGGTGAAACGTGAACCATGGGGACCACTGAGCTGTCATCATCGTGCTTGCACCTACCCCGGCCCGGCGGCGAGCGACTTCCCACTGCATGAGGAGTACAGCGTCAGTCCATGCCGGCGCATGCAACAGCTTTCGAAGAATGGCAGTGGTGAGGTGAAAGGGAATGTTTCCCACAATGACGCAGGGAGTGGCGGGTAACGGGAAGTTGAGGAAATCATCATGGACCACTTCGACCGACGCCGAGGCGGTCTTTTTTGTGAGTTTGGCAGCTAGTTTTGCGTCTACCTCAACTGCCGTTATTGCCCTCCCCAAGTGGGATATCGGGTGAGTGAGGGCACCGCTTCCTGGCCCGATCTCAATGATGGGGCCGGAGGTTTGTTTTACAAGATCGACGATGGAGTTGATGATCTTGTGGTCTGTGAGAAAATTTTGGCCATGTTCGTGACGGCCGTATCCGTATGTAGACATCAGGTGTGCTCCGTGGAGTTGAAACGGAGCCGGGCATGGCAAATGGCCGCCCGGCTAAAGGACCGGAGCGGTTTCTAACCTGCGGGAGGGAGAAAACCGCCTTAGCGGCTGGTGAGCGGCCGCATGAAAACGGAACCTGAAATCAACATGGGCCTATCGTATCCAATTAATTTCGCAGGGTCCAATACGGTGAGAAAGAAGACAACCGCACCGCAACAGTGCAAGACCTCTCTGGATTGGAATTTGTCCTACCTTCGGCTCGTCGTACAGACGCCACTGGCGTATTTTGTCTCTGGGCAACGAGGGGGAGTTACCCCCACCTCCGGATGTTTTTAAGGTGCACCCCTTATTACGCTGTGGTGCGGGAGTAGTTTTGTCCGACTGATCGGACTACCCACCGACGTGGGGCGGGTAGTTCGAGGTCCCAGCAGATGATCGCGTCGATTTCGCCGCGTTCAAAGGATGCCACCATGGCGTCGTAGTCGGGGCGAGCCACATTCTTCTTTGACGCGGAAATGGACTGATCGACGTAGTTATGTCCTATGTCCAACGTCCAAGCCACGCTGCTTTGCAATGGCTTCACAGTCCTGACGCTGCCGGTCGATGGTGAGGCCATCCACGTCAGCGTCTCGCGAGATACGAAGGTAAATAGGAGCGCGTGTTGCCAAACGCTTTTAATAAGGCCCTTAGCTAACATTGAACTTAAAACTCGACGCTCTATCCACTCAACGTCCTCGTATGGTCCTGTCTTGCTTTGTAAGCGATTGGTACATCTCAGAAACCCCGGTGTTCACGATCTCTGTCTTCACATAGATAAAGCGCGTTGGCAATTATTACCCTTAAAGAGTGATTACCAACGAACTTCGAAATTTACTGGCCAAAGCAACCACCCATGCACAGCGTTTTCAGGACGGAGAAGACCACACTGTAGCCGCAGCGCTCCTTACCAAATCAGGAAAACACGTACTCGGTTTGAACGCGCACCATTTCCTCGGTGGTCCTTGCGGGGAGATCTCGGCTTTAGCCAACCATGCTGCTAGTTATCCAGAGGACCCAATCCAAGCAGTAGTCGCCGTATACGGACCTACTGGTCAAATTATGGTGCTGTTGCAACTTGGGGCGGGAGCCAAGAAAGCTCCGTTTTTATTGTGTGATCAACGCTATGTGCCTGTGTTGTCAGGCCGTCTCGAATACCCGGCTAACAATCACTGCATCCGGATTCGGGTGACCATAGGCAAACATCGTGCCCTGCCCCTTCCGCAATGAGTGCATCGCTTCCATCCCTTTCAACGTCCGGTAGGCAGACGTTTGGTTTTTGAATGCTCCTTTCGGCCCCAGGATCCGCTTTAACCGGCCATGATCGCCTTCAATGACGTTGTTGAGGTATTTCACCCGACGATGCTCGACCGTCGATGGACAGACGCCTTCCGCCTTCAGCTCAGAGATTGCCCTGGCGAGTGAGGGGGCCTTGTCGGTGCTGATCACCCGCGGATAGCCTGCCGATTTATTCGACCGCAGCGTCTTCGCCAGGAAACGCTTCGCTGCCGCGACGTTGCGTTTTGGTGAGAGGTAGAAGTCCAGGGTCTGGCCACCTGCGGTGATTGCCCGATAGAGGTAGCACCACTTTCCCCCGACCCGGATATAGGTCTCATCCACCCGCCAGGACCTGGCCTGCCAGTCAGGAACTTGCCGATACCACCGGGTCTTCTTATCCAGCTCAGGAGCATATTTCTGGACCCAGCGGTAGATCGTGGTGTGATCGACCGGCACTCCCCGCTCGGTCATCATCTCTTCGAGGTCGCGATAGCTCACGCCGTAGCGGCAGTACCACCGCACCGCCCACAGGATGATTTCACGAGGGAACTGCCGACCGGAGAAGATGCCCATGGACCTGATTATTCCACGCCGGTCTTCCTACTGCCCCAACTTTGCAACAGCACCTTTCAAGAAACATCTTCAATCTTTCCACGAAACCCCTGGCCGGCCGAAGGAAAACGGCGCTCAATAAAAGGAAACTCCCCTAGTGCTTCTCGTCGTTGGGAGCACTAGGGGAGAAGCCACCTGCGGGGGGGGATTGTGGCTTTTTATTTTCCTTCCGTCCGACTATGCGCCGGGGGAGGTGCGCTGCGGACACCCAAAACCATACCGCCTTACAACGCGCCCGCAACCGGAATATCCCTCAGCAAGTGGATAGCTTTAAATTTCGAGATGCGCATATATGCATATGTGCATATCAGTACATGCGCATAAAGTGATTTTTAGTTCAGCTCTCTACTTAATGGTTTCCCTCCACATAGCATGATATACACACATGCGCATGTCGCTACCTGGAGAGATCTTCTCTAAATCTATTCTTGCTTTATGACTCGAGTAATTTCCGTGATTCAGTCGAAGGGCGGGACAGGGAAGACCACACTTTCGGTAATGCTCGCAGAGGCAATTCGGAAGATGGGTTATACGGTTGCAGTCGCAGACGGCGACCCCCAGCAATCTGCCACCCGATGGGCGAGCAGAGTAAAGGATTTTCCATTTCCCATCGAATCTGTCCGCAGTTCAAATGATTTCCCTGGAGTAGTCAGGAGAGGGAACAATCCGGACTTTCTTATAGTCGACACCCCTCCAGGTGGTTTAGCTTTCATAACCGAAAGCGCCGAGGCTGCCGATTTAGTCCTTCTTCCAACTGGTGTTTCCCCGATGGATATTGATCGAACGCAGGTCACACTTTCTTGGCTAATAGAAATGGGGATACCAACAGCAGTTGTTCTGTCGAATGTCGACAGAAGGGAAAAACTTCTAGATGAAGTCCATGCCGAACTGGAGGGTGATGAAACTGCAGCGCTTGCTGAAACAGTCATCCCAACGAGGGCGGCTACACGTCGCGCTTTCGGAACAAAGCCCAGTAGTACGAAGGTTTGGGATTCTTTGGCTCGAGAAGTAGTCGCAGCATTTGAGGATTAAGGGGTAGGCAATGGCAATTCCAAAGGCTAAAAATAAGGCGCGGGAAGAATCGTCTGGAAATAAGTCGGAGGTCTCGCCTTCAACAAAGATGTTCGCCCAAGCTAACGATAAAGCGACACGCCTTCAGTTGTACGTCCGCGATCGGCAATTGATTAAAGAGCTCAAACTCGCCGCAGTGGAAGAAGAGAAGAGTATCTCCCAACTTTTTGAAGAGTGGGCAACACGATGGCTCGAGGAAAGAAGCTAACTATCTGGTGTATATACCTACATACACATATGCGGATATAGGTATATACACATATGCGCTCTAGTGCTTTTACCTCGCTGTTTCTAGAGCTCTGGGCCTTGTTCTTCTTCAAGGTCGTCAGCAGGTGCTTGTTCGTCAGTGGTATCGCTGTCGCTGGTAACGCTTTGTTGCTCGCCACCTAGGCCGAGGCTAGCGAGGAAGTCGAGGCCTGCTTGTGCGCCCTGGTGCAGATCGCCGGCGTCTTCGTCCTGGGTGTTGTCGGTGTTGTCGGCTTCTGGGGTGGTCTCAGGTGCTGATGGTTCTTCTTCCACCTCGTTGTAGGAGGTGTCTGGCTCGTCATAGTCAGTGGTGTCGTGCTCGTAGGCGGCGGCGATGGTGTCTGCCATCATGTCGCGGATGGTGTCTTGGGCGGATTCGTCTATGCCGAGGCGGCGTAGTTCGTAGGTGCGTTGTGCGGCCAGGAGGTTTACTTCATCGGCGATATAGCCTGCATGGTCGGCAACATCGTTCGGGATTTCTTCTTCGCGCAAGCGGGTAGCGATGTCGGCGCGGTCGGCCCAGTCCATTTTCTCGCGGCGGATAGTATCGAGGCGTTGTTGCAGCCTATCGGTGTGTTCGCTGTCGTACTGTTGGGCTGCGTGGAGGCGCTTGTCCCATTCTTCGTGGTCCTCGGCGCGGTAGCAGATTTCCTCCCACAATCGTGCCTCCGGAAGGTTAGCGCCGGTGTCTTCAATGGCCTGCTGCGCTAGGCTGCGGCGCTGTTGCGCCTGTTCAAGACGCTTGTGCGCATGGTCTATGCGCTGTTGGTAGGTGCCATAGCCTGCCGCGTCGTGGTCATAAGCCCGCTCGGCTACCGGGCGGGTGTAATCATCAGCCAGTAGGCGTTGGTGCTCAATGTCTGCCAGGGCAGCTTCTTCTTCACGCAAGGCGGAACTGTGGTCTGCCATGGCCTGCTCATAGGCGCGAATACGCGCAGCATCAAGACGCACCTGCTGGAAGTTAGCCTTTACCTCGTTAAGGGCTGCGTCTTTGTCTTCGTAGAGGCGAGTAGTAATACTTGCTTCCTGCCAAGTGAGCGATTCCACCTTGGAACGAGCAAAGCGTGCGTGCTCTGCCAGCACAGTTTGGTTGAGCTGGTTAAGGTTTCCTTCCTTTCCAGTAAGGCGAGCAGTTTCCGCGCGATCGTAAGGGTTGTGGGTGCGAAGCCACGTATCGAGTTCTATATCTGCATGCCTGGATACAGGTGGTAGTTGGTTGCGTTTGCCCGTATCAAGCTGGCGAAGCTGTTCATCTAGGCGGTAGCGGATAAGGCGTGCCGGATCGTGGGCGTTGTCAATATCGCGGGTCGCCGCGTCCATGACGGTGCGCGGGTCAATGCCCGCGTCAATGAGTTTTGCCCAGCCGTGGCGGATAGGTTCTGTGCCGTCATCGCTGGTTTCAATCTTTTGAGCAAGGTCACCGGGCAGGGTGTCGATCCAGTCGGGTAGGTAAGCGTCGATGAAGTCGTTGGTGGCCTCATCTTTGCCCATAAGCCATAGGCTCATCATGCGATCGGGTGAGGTCTGCTCGTCTACGACGTCGGCTATGACCTCGCGTGCAGCCTTTGGGCTGTTATCGCGCGAGATTGCCTTATTAAAGACGTCCCTGACACTGGGGGCTTGGCGTATTCCTTGGTAGTGGTAGTGGCCTTCTTCGGCCAGTTCATCTAGCTGGTGTTCGGTAACAGCATAGATGTGGTTGGCGATTTTGCCGCGTGTAAGTGCCACATACAGCCCTGCTCTATCCACGTGGTGGTCGATTACCGCGCGGGTGCAGTCCACGGTGCTGCCCTGGGCGCGGTGGACAGTAGCGGCATAGCCTAGCTGCACATTGTCGTGGACGTAGTCTGCTGGCAGGCACAGGGTCTCACCGGTTGCTGTGTTGCGGGCGGTGATACTGCCGTTGTCGGCAATGGCGGTGACTGTCATAAGGGTGCCGTTGTTGATACGGGTACTCGTAGCAGTCTCATCGTCGTAGAACGTCTGGTTTTTGCGCGCCAGAATCGTATCGCCAACACCGGCTTGTTCACCTCTAGAAAGCTGAGCTTCCACGGTGGTGTCAACCTCACCGTGGGCGATGTAGTGGGCGCGGATTGTCTCGTTGAGTTCTGCCACATCGCGGTTGGTAGCAGCAATGAGAAGGCTGGTTTTACCGCTAGAAATATCAGCCAGGTAGTCTGCTGCGGCTTTACCTAGCATGTCGCTGCGTGCGCCACCATTGACCCAACCACGCTCTGTATAGAAGTCGAAAGTAGACGAATCTCCGTCACGCAAACGCAAGCTGGTGGCGGATTGTTCACGGTCTCCGCCGAAGCGCACGACTTCGGAGAGTTGATTATCCGTGCGGTCTGCGGCGTTGACCATTGCGCCGAATAGTCCGCCGTTTTCTACCGCGCCGAGCTGTTTATGGTCACCGATAAAGCGCACGACTGCGCCTGCTTCCTCGGCAATGTCTAACAGCGAGCCGATGTTAGGGGTCGAGGCCATGCCGGCCTCGTCGACGATGATCATATCGCCCGCGTTAATAGAAACCGGAAGGTCTTTAAGACTATGGCCGGGCTTTGTTGGGTGGTTTCCACGCCAGGTGTAGGTGAGTTTGTCGATGGTAAAAGCATCAAAACCTAAGTCTTTCGACAACACCTCTGCCGCCTGGGCAGACGGGGCCAGACCAATCACGTTGCGGCCTTCATTGGCCCACACGTTGGCAACCAGACGCATAGATGCAGTCTTGCCAGTACCTGCCGGGCCTACGCCGGTAGCGGCGAGTGTGCCGCAGGTAAGGAGGTAGCGGGCCATGGATTCCTGCCCTGCGTTAAGGCGGAACCCAGCCTCTGCTTCGTGTTCATCCAGTGCTTTATCAATCGCTGCAGATGGTGCGAATGCGGCCACCGGTTCGTTGAGTGCGCCCAGTGCTTTGTCTTCGGTATCGAGGATGTCCTGGGTGGTATAAAGCTCGCTATCAGCGCGGGCATCCCGGGCCTTTCCAGCCGAGTTCTTCAGGGCTTCGGGCAGTTCCAGGACGTCGAAATCATTCAAGGAAATGGCCTTATCGCGAACAATTGCTTCCACCACAGTGGCGTGGATAAGGTCGCGCTCGGAAAGAGAATCGAAGCGATAGCCTTGGAGTTTTCCACCCGCAGCAGTCGCTACATGCGAGGCGCGAAAGTAAGAACGACGTCTGACAACGGTGTCTAAAACCTCGTCGATAAGACCTGAAAGGTGGTCCTCGGAACGAAAGACTGGACGCTCATCACGTCCAGAATCTGCGGCAAGTTGGGCGATGGCAGCGAGTTCCTCTGCCCCAGTATCACGCGCGGAGACTTCCGCTTTCCAGCCTGCGCGAAGCTCTGCAAGGCTTTCTGGTTCACGCTTTGCATCACGGGTTTCCAAGATAGCTTGCTGCCACAACCGACCCACCTCAACCGAGTTAGGGGTTGCACCACGCGCGGCAACAAACTCTTCCACGAGTCGCTTATAGACCGGCTGTGCGCCGCGTCGACGCTTGGAAAAAGACTCCATCAGCGACTGCGAAATACCGTCAATCTCCCACGTAGGTTCCTTGTTGACCCCATGGTCGCAGGCGGTGAAAGTGTAGCCCATCTCGTTAGAAAGCAGGGTGTTCAAGATGGAATCATAGCGGTGCGAAATCGACTGATGATACTTCATCAAGGTGTACCCATCGATGGACAACCAGCGCCCATCTTCGGTCTGAACCTTGTTGGATACCAGCACGTGCGAGTGCAGATCCGGGTCTCCTGCGCGCGTATCGTAGTGCTTAAACTCCGACGCGACGAAGCCTTTCGTCTTGACTTGCTCACGCCCTTGCTTGCCAACTCGGGTAAACAAAGCGTTGTCTTCTGCCCACGCCATAGCTTCCTTTACGGCCTGGTGATGAAGCGCCTCAATACGCTGCGCGGTCTTCTCATCAGACAATGCCCACGCCACCGACACGGACTTAGCAGGCGAAAAAGTCAGGTCAAAACCCGACACAGACTGACGCACATTGTCCTTTAAACCATTGACCCAGTTGACGACTTCCCGGCCCGATTGCGGCTCGACTCCGTGTTCTTCAATGAAGAATTCTCGGCCAATATCCTGGACTAACTCGGCGCGTTCTTGCTTGCTCATCAACGTGCCCGTTGTCTGCCTATGGCGGCGCTCCGCGTCACGAAGTGCCACCAAAACCGGCACATCATTAGTGAAATTAGCGAAAGGACGCCCCAACTGTACGTCTTTGATTTTCTGACCTTCGGACATCTTCATATCCGCATCTGGGTGCAGACCTACGCCATACAACGCGGCCATTTGAGACTCGGTAACTTCCCCACCTTCGGTGACCGTTTCGGTGTTCAAACCGGCCAAACCAGAGCCTAACCAACGACCTGGCGGGGTGCCTTTCGCGTCGTAATACTTCGACAAACTTGGCGCATCTGTCGGCCCATCATTGGTAGCCACAGAGCGCAACAGGTACTCATAACCTGTTCCGCTATTGACTACGCGCAGGGTCATCATGCGCCCTAGTCTAGCAGCCAAAACCCGATTAACACTAAGAGTGCATATAGTGTGTTGTAAAAAGGGCGCTCGCGCCCACGGCTGCAGGTCTACAGCGCTGTCGAGAGACTGCAGGGATAGTCCACTGCTTGCTTCCGATTACGCCGAACTTCCCGCGTGGTGTTTGTGTCAGGAGCGGGGCGGTGTGTGCGCTGGCATTGTGGGTTTATGGTTACCGCAAGTAGAAGTTTGAAGAAGCGTCAGGAACTGCGTCAGCGTCTCGAAGAAGAACAGCGTAAGCTGCGCGACCGGAAGAAGAGCATCAACTCGTTGCTCAGCCTTATTGAGCAACGAGACAAGTTGAACGAAAAGATTGGTCAAGCCTCGCAGTCCATTATCGACCTAGGGGAACCTAAAGAACTCGTGCGCGAGCTCGTCGGTGTAAGCCAGCGCGATTTCAACGACATGCTCAAGACTGCTAAGGAGTCCTCCCCTAGTGCGGAGGACTCCTCTGGAGACGATGAGTCGCACGCTGGCAATGATGAGGGCCGGGACAACGACGAAGCCGCCAGCGCCACTAAGGACGCTGGCGGCGATGATGCCGATGACAATGGCGACCAGTAGTCAGTAGAGAGAAAGACAGTCTTCGACGTTAGCGGCTGCGGCTACTGTTGCTCGTTCAGGTCGTACTACTCACCGGGGTTGACGGGCGCGGCGTCATACGGGTTGGAGTATGGCGAGTCGTTGGTCTCGTCCGTAGCGCGCTCGTAGTGGTCAGCCATGGAGCAAACCATCACGCCGAGGAAGGTGAGGAAGAACCAGATGATTACCCAGGCGATTACTCCGCCTAACGCTCTGATGATTCCTGTTCCCAATCCTGCGCGTCGTATCTGGGCAATGAGCATCCAGACCAGCATGGCGATGAGTGCAGATGGGGACATGGTTGGTAGCCGATAAATGGCAGTGCGCCCACGGAAGCGTCCTTCCTCTCTGTGGCGCGCGCCGCTCATGATGCTGTTAAAGAGTTTGAGAAGACTCCACCAGTCTTACGTGTGGTAAACATTGTTTACACAGTGTCGATTAAACAATTCTATCGACAGTCCCAAGAGTGGCAGCAATGGTAAACAATGTTTACCATTGCTGCCAAGGAGAGGATACTGCATATGAAACAAGCACCCCACCCTTCCGGACGTGTGGTGTCTGTACGGATGCCAGATGAAATCATTGAACGACTCGACACTCTCTGCGATAGGACAGGACGTAGTCGAGGTTTCTACTTAAAAATGGCTATTACAGCCATGCTTCCCAAACTAGAAGAATTCCATTGGAATCAAGTGGCTGCAGACTTCGAAGAGAAGACAATCAACAACTTGTTTAACCAAATAATGCTCAACGGGCTAAAAGACGAGCCCGAAGAACAACAGTGACTCCACTAATACCTTAGGTTCCGAGCAAGCTTCATCAAAGCAAACGGCCAATAAGGCTTCTTGGCAACAGCCGCCACCATTACTAAATCTCCCAGTAAGTCACACTGATGTGATTTAATAGGCGGAGAAAATAAAAAGACGCGCCCCACACCCGTGGGGTGCGCAGCGCGAGCGGCACACACCCTCGGTTCAAGTCCAGGGCGCGCACATTCCTCAAAACATGAGGAAACCCCCGCATCATAGAGTTGGCGCTCTAGCGGGGGCCCAAAAAAGAAAACGACACCGACCGTGTCGGGTAAGACTTTACCACTTCCCCACGGACAGTGAGCAAAGCACAACACGGGCGGTGTCGATAATCCAAAAGGAGACCACGGCACCATGCAGCCCCCACACACCCCAGACGAGCGCCGCGCCAAGCTCGAAGCAGTCAAAGAACTAGCCCGCAGGCAAGAACACGACGCCGCACAAGAACTCCTCCAAGCCCAAGACGTCGGCTACACCTCCAAACTCTTCGTCCAAGCACTCTTCCCCTACCGCAAAACCGAGGGAAACAACCGCACCGTCGAAACCCCACAGGGAACAATCACCATCCTCTCCCAACGAGGAGTCCCCTACGGCAAGTACCCCAGGCTCATCATGGCCTATATCATCACCCGCGCCGTAGCTAATGCCGGACGCCTCAAAGAAGGAAAAATCACCCACGAAGAAGCCTGCCGCATTCCACTAGGACACTCCATGAGCCACTTCCTCCAAGCAATCGGCATCACCGGACGCGGCACCGGAGGAGCAACCGGAAACCTGAAAAATATCCGCGAGCAGCTCCTACGCATCGCAGGTTCTTTCATCACTGTCCAAAGCGACGACGGCGTTCACGCACGCGGACGCAACACCCAAATCCTCGAAGACTGGAACCTCTGGTTCGACCCCCGCGACCCCAACCAGGGAAGCTTCATGGAATCAGAACTCGTCCTAACCCCCCAGTTCTTCAAGCACATTGCCGAAGCCCCCATCCCCATCGACCTCAATGTACTGCGCGAGCTCAACAAACCACGTTCGATGGACATTTACATCTGGCTTACCGTAAAGCAATACTGGCTGGCTAAAAACAACCGCGAAGCCTACACCTTCACTTGGGACATGATCGCCGCCAACTTCGCCACCTCAGAGATAACCTCTACGACTCAGATGCGAGACTTCAGACGACGCACAAAGGAAGCAATCGAAGAAGTTTCAAAGGTATGGCCGAACTCGGGAATTGAAGCCAACACAGACGGCGTAACGGTCACGAGGACTGCTCCATCAGTTCACCAGAAGCCACCGCGCCCCGAACTCGACTAAACCGAACACGGAAGACTAGCGCCCTACGGGGCGCTTTCTTTTTGCCCAAAACAGCGTGCACAGATTTACCCTCACGCAAAATACGGCTGCGCTGATTTACCCATACGGAAACCCACATGAGACTACTGCGCATAAGTTGACACATGCCTGCGCATAAGTTGACACATGGCAGGTTCTCCCAGCTCAACCTGCGCATAAGTTGACACACAGAAAAAGAGCCTGCGCATAAGTTGACACATGCCTGCGCATAAGTTGACACATGCCTGCGCATAAGTTGACACATGCCTGCGCATAAGTTGACACATAAAGGCACTTATACACAGGGTTTTACCTGCGGGTTTACCTATTTTCCCAGGTGGCTTATAACTATATCCCTGTAGATCTATATCCCCAGCTGATCAACCAACAAAACCGTTCACTACGGGTTACTGTTTATGCTCCCGCCTCGCCTTACGGCTCGTTGGGCTGCCGCCCAAATCAAAGATTTGGTTGCCACCAAAACACCCCACAACAACCACGGGCCTGACCCCGGACAGTGGACACATCGGGGGTTAGCTATGCTGCTTTGGTCAGTGTAGCTGATGTGAGTGCTTCGACCATTCCTGTTGAGAAAGGGTACCTAGAGTTGGAAGACGATAAAAACGTAGAGAACTTTGTAGACTGCCGCGAAATCCGCACGGTTTTCAAACCAACTTGGGTGAGCTGGTGGTTCCACAAGATTTTTACGTTCCCGCGCGTTGAGTGCGATGGGATCGTAAGCAATTGTCACTGGGGAAGAGACAAAGCGTTAGTGAAGGATGGTGGGACGGTTACGGTTGGATTTAGTTATCGTATTTTTCATGATACGAAAATTAGATGTAAGAGCTCCCCTATCGAGGTTTCCCCTTCACATGCTGAGTTAGAAGCCAAGACAGCCATAATTAACAACTCCCCGATGACTGCCGTGCTCTACTAGCATTCGTCTCGAGCCTATCGATGGTTCGGGCGCGTACTTCCCGCGACGTTGTGAACGCGGGCCTAACCCCCGGACAGTGGACACGTCAGGGTTAGGCCCTATGGCGGAACATACGCTATAACATATGCCTAAACATATGTCCCGCCATATGGCAAGACATATCAAGCCTTCTAGGGCTGGTGTGAGATGAGTTTTTCGTAATTGGCAAACAATAGCTCCTGGCGCTGCCGAACAGTTGTCAGCTTTCGTGGCGCGCCAAACGCTTTATCCACCTCGCGGTCGAGCGCATCATGCGCTTTGATGAGTTCCGGTGCCATCGCGAGTGGGTTGTAGTGCTCGGCCAGCGAGCGTTCTGGGTGCAGCGCGCGGGCGTCGAGCACCTTCTTGCCCGCTTTAATAATTCGCTGCCGCGTCTTCTCGTCGAGTTCTGGCACTGGGAAAGTATTCCACGTCAAAGTGTTAGCAAAACGGAGATCAGACTTGAGTCGTCCTCCGATGCTTTTCTGCCACGTAATGAACATCGACGACGACGCTAGCGCAAACATCAGGCCGTCTGGATCTTGAGCATGGAATACTAGGTCAGAAGCGATTACGTTTGATGGATACCTTTGTACGGTGAAATACGAGCGGCGTTCGCTTACTACCTTCGGCAGGCAAAGGTAATCAGTATCCGGTTGCGACCGCTGGCCGAATAAGTGCGGAGTTTCAGCCATTTTCCGTGTACTTGCCGCTTTACTGTCGGCTCGAAAAGACTTAACCGCTTCTAGACGCTTTTTCAGAACCGGACTCTGGGCAATGTCTGACGGTGCTACATCTACAAGCCATAGACACCACCGATCTAAGCCGTTCATTAGCTCTCGACTACCCCGGAAAGGGCGAACATACTTTGCCGCTACGGGGTCACTCATAACCTCGTCGTATTCGTCGACCTCAACTAGAAGGTTGCCGCCATCTCGCGCCATATTTCCAAAAGTTGCGGGCGATATTTCCGACGAAATAGGATGCCGGGATTTATCGACAAGAACATTAGGGCCGTCTACTAAATAGGCATTAATGGACTGGCCTACTTCCACTGAGACTGGCTCGCCCTTTACATCGGGATAATCCCACAGACGTGGACGTGGTTGACTCTCCTTATCGAAGCCAACAATGACGCAGTGAACAGCAGCTTTACCGGGTGCTTCAGAGTCCCACGCAAACGTGCGGTGAGCGAAACGAATACGCCACCCTGCTTTGAAGATAGGCCCAAATAGCCGTGGAACTTGATCACCTTGAGTAATTGAATTGGTGGTGACAAACGCAAAACGACCCTCTCGGGACTTAAAGAAATCCAAGCACTTTGCATGCCAGCCGGTGACGTAGTCCAAGCGTGAAATGTCCTTAGTGCCCCACAAGTCTCGGAGTTCTTGAGCTTGTTCAGCAGTTCTCGTCGCATGCCCCAAAAACGGCGGGTTACCGAAGATATACGTCTTGGCGGCAGAAGCCGAGAGTATGTCTGCCCAATCAAGCTGCAGGGCATTGCCGTGCACAATGTGCGCGGTAATCTTAATCGGCAACCGCTCCGGAGGCCTACCCACAGCGTTGGCAAGCTCCTTGTTGGCCTGATGGTCAACTAGGAACATGGCAGTCTCAGCAATCTTGGCAGGCCACCAATTCAGCTCAATGCCGTAGAACTGCCCAATGGACAGTTTCTGCTCCCACTCAATATTCAACGACATGCCCGTTTCACCGCGGCGCTGGCGTATAGCGACAATGATGTCGGTTTCAATCCGGCGCAACTCCCGATACGCCAGAAGCAGGAAGTTTCCAGAACCACAAGCCATATCAGCGAATACCAGCTCAGACAGGGAGTCGCGGAAGCGCTCTAATGCGGCCACCGACGTCGACGGAGAAGACACCAACTTATCGGCCTCAGCCCTCAGCTCGTCCAAAAACAGCGGGCCGATGGTCTTCATGATGTTGGCCTTAGACGTGTAGTGTTCGCCGTCGCTGCGGCGCGCTTCCTTCGATTTCACCAATTGGAACAACGAACCAAAGACGGAGACGTCAATGGTCGACCAGTCGAAGTCGCAGGCAGCAAGCAATGCTTCGCGCATCTGGTAGTCGAAGTACTCCGAGGCCAACGGTTCAGCAAATAGGGCACCATTGACATAAGGAAACTTTGAAGTGCCCCGGGTTTTGTTCCTAGGCATTTGCCTTGATTTCTATTATTGCTTGCGGCGGGTGCTGGTCCCAAAAT
>NZ_JBBMGI010000001.1:0-309355 GCF_037908445.1 Corynebacterium sp. KPL2825
CCACGCCCTACTAAGGCGTGTTTGTCGAATACGCCGCTAGGAAATCCATCAACGGCTTGAGTTTTCATCGGTGCTGGTATAACAGAATCTTTACCCAGCTTCTTGCCTGTATCTGGCAAAGACACCACCGCCTCATCAGGCGTTCGACGATGTCGCTGCCGGCGTAACTTCGCATACCGCTGCTTCCTTATCCACCCATACACGGTAGAAGGATGCATACCGATAGCATCAGCCACTGTCTGACAGCTCTCACCAGCAAGCACTCGCTCCACGGCCTGGGCACGTTTATCAGGTGACAAGTGGGCGCGTCTAGGCCGCACTTCGATTACACCAGCTTTCTTTAACCTGCTGTGAAGCAAGCCAGTCGATATTCCAACAGTCTGTGCTGCTTGACTGATCGACATACCTGCACGCACCAACCCAACAGCCTCACGGACAAACGGATCACGCAAACGACTCGCACGCCTGCCTGGAGGTTCGACACCTCTTACCCTCAACCAACCGTAAACCGATTCGGGGCCTACACCCACATCACGCGCGACCAGGCTAACTGCCTCGCCTGCCACCACGCGCTCAACAGCAGCATCCTTAACATCCTTCGGAGTCCAACGCGTCACAACTACCTCCCGGTCGAAGTGGCGCATTCACCCCTTGACAGCACGGAAAATCTTCTTTCCGGTGAGCTCGTTGATCTTGAGCGCGCCCCACACCACAGCGATAGAAGCGACCACCACGTGGGTATTCATTGCGATGATGGAAATGCCCTGCCAGATGCGGTCGCCGGTCTTGTACTGGCGCGAAGCAGTATAAACACCCACGGCCACGCCGATGAGGATGGACAAAATAGTAGAAAGCAAGAGCAGCTGCGCGGAGACCCAGATGCGGTAGCTAATTTCTGAGTTCACCACCTCGCCCACTGGGGATTGGCCCCAGTCCCATTTGGTGAGGATATTGGTCAGCCAGGTCCACCAGCGTTGCACTAATGGGGTATCGGGGCTGAGGTTATAGGGTTCGAGGAGGTTATTGATTTCCTCCGCCGAAAGCGGCGGGCGGCGGCCGATGTAATTGGACCGTGGGTCCAGAAAGCTGGCCGCCAAGAGATAGGCGAGGTTGGTAGCCAAAAAGATCATGAGTAACCAGCCCAGGGTCTTTTTGATCAGATATTTAGTCATAGAGATTCTCCGTGCGTGGTTAAGCAGGAAACGGGATGCAAATGTGGTTCCAACGAGCGAATCGTTGTATGTGACCAATTTAATAATCGGTTGTGCAGGACACAATCGAATTAGCCCCGTGATGTAAATCCCCTTTAACTTGATAGGTATTGGCGGAGGTGGCGAGGTGGGAAAATGGTGCAATAAAGCGCCGATGAACAGGGGATATGGCGTTCGCGATTGTTGAACACTTATAGTATTTATTTAATTGAATGAAATTAACTCGGGGGTGAATATCTTCGCCCGCGCCCCGACCTCTTGCCTGTCGCCGGCGCTGGGTAGTCTTGGCGGATATGGATGACCCCACCCGCATCGATCCCACTCTTGAGTCCCTCCGTCGCGCCTGGGAAGGCCAACCCGACCTCAGCCTCGCCACCTTCTTTGCCATGCTGGCTAATCGGGGCATCGGTTGGGGTGCGAGCGATGCGGAGCTGGTAGCGGAGTTGCAGCGACAAGCGGCCGTGCATCCACCGCTTCTGCCCTTGGATAACGGACGCATTGCGGAAGGGGAGTGGCTGGTGCTTGCCGAAGCCCCCACTAACCGCATTACTGCTACGCCCACCCACGTCATCGTGCGCCGTCCACAAGCTCAACCCGTGGTATGGGCATATGATTCCATTCGCCCAACCGGGCCCGGCCGGCCTTTTACCATTCGTGATACAGAAGGCTTCGAGCACCGCTTTGGCGTGGTTACCAGCCTCATGCGGTTGAGTACTAAGCGCCCAGACCTCAAGGGCCTGAAGCGGCAGGAGTTAGGCGATTTCGTCTTTGTTCTTCGCTTCTCCGGGGCCATTGGTGTTCTTGACCATGGGTTACACCTATTTGCCAAGGAAAATCGCCGCGTTACTCGCCAGGATTATTCTTGGCAGCGAATAGAAAAATGCCGCCCCGGAGAGGAACTGGAAGTGATCCTCGGGGGCGGCGAATCGGCCCGTTTGGGGGCCATTGAAGAGGTCCTAGTGGCAGAGACCCCGAACCCGCTATTCGGATAGGTCCTTCAGAGGCCCAACCTTGCTGAATTGCAGTTTGTAAATGGTGTCCAAATCCGCGTCCGGGAAAGCCGCGCGGAAATCGCGTTCATTGGTCTCCACGGTGCCAGTAAGGCGCTCCACCGGGGTATCCGGATTGGCCGTGACCGTGTACTGCAGGGTAGGGCGGGCGCGGTCATAAGCCACGAGCCGCTCCACGTGCTCGACGCCCTTAATCCCATCCAGATCCTGGGCCACAGCACCGGCAATAGCGTTCATCGACGTCGTAATAGATCCCTTGTCATTAGACGATGCAGACTCCACGTTATTAAAGCGACGGTGGCGCAGGTTAGCTACCACGAGCCACAGGCCTACGATAAGCAGTAGTGCGGAACCACCGGCCAGCGCCCAGACCCACCAGTCATTGTCCGCCAACGTCTTCCATGCATCGTGGTCTACCCACAGGGCTAAATACTTGGCAAACTCCACATTGAAGTGGATAAGGATGGGCCACACGCCCAAAGCGATGAGGATAATTCCCAGCAGGCCGAGCAGGATACGGTCAAAAGTAGCAAGTTTTCTAGACATTGTTATCCAACTCCGGAATCTTTTCTACAGCTACGGTGACCTGTGGCGGATTCTTTAAGTGCGCCAGGCACTGCGTAACCGCGGTCTCTACTCGGCCCTGCAGCTCGGCATCGTCGGTATCACCATTGACGGTGACCTTAGCGGTCTTTTTATCCGCTGAGGTCTGTGCGGAGGCAACACCCGGCACGCGGCGAGCAGTCGCCGAAGATAGGCGAGCGATATCTACCGGCCGCATCCACATGGACGCGGTATCGGAAGCCAGCTGCAGGTGCGTTGTGCGGCGCGTCTTTAGCGCTGCAAATAGGAAGATAAGGCCGACGATAATGGATGCGACACCGGCCCAAATCATCCAGGTCTGCAGCTGTTCAGTGGCGATGAGGTTAAGTACTGGCTGTACCCATGATTGGGCATCGGAACCGGAACCTACAAGCCACGTCTCGCGCACGCCGACGACGCCCGCGACGATCAGAAGCAGCCCTAGAATGACAGCCCACGTTCGCGCCGCTGGAGACGCCTTCGGCTGCTGCCCAAAGTGTTCAGGCATGTGCTGTTCAGCCATGGTTGCCTCCTTGTGGGCGGTAGGGGTTTATGGAAATGGCGCGCAACGGTTCCGGCCGCGGCGCATCCACGTGCAGTGGGCGAGGGTTGGCCGGGGTGACCTCAATACGTTTGAGTGCTTGTGGTCGAGGGGCTTGTACCTTTCGCACAGGCGTGGACTTAGGGGTCTGCACGCGGCGCGGTGACCATTCGTGGCGGATCTCGATATCACGCAGTGGCTGCGGCCGAGGAGTTGATACCTGTACTTTTCGCGACAGCGGGCGAACCTGTCCGCTGGGGACCAGCTTGGCTGGGCGCGGTGCCGCCACGCTGTGAACGTGTACCGGCTTAGGCTCTTTGAGAGGCCGCAGCGCAGGTTCGCCCGGGGAAGAGACTTCGCGCAAGTGGTGGTCAGGGAGGTCAGCAGAGACACTGCGTACCTCAGTCTCGCGCGGAGTGTTTACAGACCGCACCGCGATGTCGGAGTCCAGGGCAGTGACGCTGCGCACCGGTGTTTTCTGCGGCGTGGCAATGCTGCGTACGTTGACCGACTCGGCAGTGACCGGCTGCCAGACCGGCGAGGGCGTGATGTGCGGCGCGACGGCAGCAGCAACCTGGCGCTGCTCCACTTCTGCCGCTGTGACCCGATTGCCCGGAACGGAACCGCCAACGGTGACATTAACGCGTGTCGTGGAATAACCGGTATGTGCCGCGATGGCTTCTGAAATGGCGGTGCGGGTATGCTCCGCCACCGTAGTAACCGGCGAGGGCCACACCACGCCGATAGTGGCGTTGACGGCCGCTACCTCGCGCTCCGAGTCCATTTGGACCGAGACCCGTGGAAAACCGCGGCCGCCGATGCCCGCTAGCTTGGCCTCTATGGCCTTGGTGCCGGGCACGCTAGCGATCGCGGCGGTAACGATGTGTTCCATGGTCCGCAGCGAGATACGCGTGTGGCCCTGAGTGGAACTATCTGTCATTAACCTTGGCCTTTCTCCTTACCAATGAGGCCATTCCACACAGAGGTGAGATCGATACGGCCATCAAAGTGTGCTCCCACGATTCCGCCAATGGCAGCAAGGAGTACGGCGAGCAAAGTAGGACCCCAGCCTAGGTACAAAAAGAAGGCAAGAATAAGGCCGGAAATGATGCCCAAAGTGGTGTAATTTTTCATATCTATTCCTTCGATGGAGCAGCGGATAAGCCATCCACGGCGTCAGAAAACTCAACGTCAATGCGCTGCAGTTCGGGACATGCCCCACGTGCGGCGGACCGGATATCTTCTGCCAAGGCATAAAGGTCCGGCGCCGCGCTGATATCGACGCGGATGTTGATCTGCAGGTGGCGATCATCGCGCGGATTGGGTCGCCGCATGCCGACGATGCGCTCGCCTGGGAGGTACAAACTCACCGAACCGAACGAACCGCCGTCGAGTGCAGCGACGCCGCGGACTTTCGTGACGGCCTCTGCAATAGCGCGGGCGTGGCTTACCTCGAGCTCGAAATGTGCTCGGGGCTCAGGCATTGGGCTTAGGCCTGACCCTGGTTCAAAGCAGCCTGGTCTTCAGACTCGGACTCATCCTTCGGCAGCTTGACATCGTGAACAACAACGTTGACGCGCTCGACGCTCAGGCCGGTCATGCGCTCTACAGCATTCATGATGTTGCGGCGGATAGCCTCAGCGAGCTCGTGGATGGCCACGCCGTACTCAGCCGTAATTGCAATCTCGATGCGGGCGGAGCCTTCTGCTACCTCTACGTCTACGCCCTGGCGGACGTCCTCGGAAGCACCGAAGGACTCGCGAATATTGCCGATCATGCGGGCGCCGCCGCCACCCAATGAATCCACGCCGGAAACCTCGCGGGCTGCGATGCCGGCAATCTTGGAGACCACGACATCGTCGATGGTGGTGGTGCCGTACTGGGTTTCCAGGTTGTTATTTACCTCGCGCTCCTCGGAAGCCGGAACCTGGTTATCGGTATTTTGTGCAGGAGTCTTGTTTTCAGACATGAGTGTTTGTGCCTTTCTTTATCGAGTGCTGTGAGAAAGCGGTATTCAACTATCTAGGCAGGACAAATTGTCCATAGCCAATGACACCGAGCTTAGATACTTCTCCGGCAATCGTGGGGTGCGGAGCAACAAAATTATCCAAAACGTGATTTTTGGCACGGTTTAATACGCGGCTTGAAAAACCGCAGCCCAACATGCTTAAATACAAAGGTTGCTTTAACAGGGCAGCGAGAACCGAGATGTGGTGCGAGCGACGGACGTCGTCAAGCACAGTCTTGGGGAGACGCTGAGCTGGTAAAGCGAACATGACACCTTCGTTGTCGCCATGTTTCAGGGGAACTTGAAACATTGACTGGAAGGTCATCCGATCGGGCTAGGTCCGCGTTAGAGCAGTGACACCCCGAGAAGATGGACCGGAGAAGGGGCATGGCAAATAAACAGCGGCAGTAGACGAATTGGACACTCTCCACGTGTAATGCGTGAAAACCGTCCTCTTCACAATACTTTGACTACGGGTCTTGTACCCCGTCGAGAGCACTGCGTTCTGGCACTTGCCATGTACCGCAACTCTTGGTCGTCATGACAGTCAGACCACTGGCGTTGTGTCAGGCCCCCAAGCCCGGACAACGTTATAGAGAAATCGAGAAGCAATTTCCCACCGCTTCACGCCCCGGAAACGCCGGGAATGTGAAAGTGGGGAAGCGAGGAAGAGGATAAGCGTGGCGGGACAAAAAATCCGCATTCGGCTGAAGGCCTATGACCACGAGGCTATCGACGCTTCTGCAAAGAAGATCGTCGAGACCGTTACCCGTACCGGTGCTCGTGTAGTCGGCCCAGTGCCGCTCCCAACCGAGAAGAACGTATACGCAGTTATTCGTTCTCCGCACAAGTACAAGGACTCTCGCGAGCACTTCGAGATGCGCACTCACAAGCGCCTGATCGACATTCTCGACCCAACCCCGAAGACCGTTGATGCTCTTATGCGCATCGATCTTCCGGCAAGCGTCGACGTGAACATCCAGTAAGCGACTTTGGTGGAGAACAAATAATGAGTGAAAACGAGATCAAGGGCATTCTGGGCAAGAAGCTCGGCATGACCCAGGTCTTCGACGAGGACAACCGCGTTGTACCGGTTACCGTCGTCGAGGCAGGGCCATGCGTTGTCACCCAGATTCGCACCCCCGAAACCGATGGCTACAGCGCCATCCAGATCGCCTTTGGCGAAATCGACCCACGCAAGGCAAATAAGCCGGTTGGTGGTCACTTCAAGAAGGCTGGCGTAACCCCACGCCGTCACGTTGCGGAAATCCGCATGGACGACACCTCTGCTTATGAGGTTGGCCAAGAGGTCAAGGTTGACATCTTCGAGGGCATCACCTTCGTTGACGTCACCGGCAAGACCAAGGGCCACGGCTACGCTGGTGCCATGAAGCGCCACGGCTTCGCAGGCCAGGGCGCAGCTCACGGTAACCAGGCCGCTCACCGCCGCGTTGGTGGCATCGGCGGCGCTGCTACCCCGGGCCGCGTCTTCAAGGGCAAGCGCATGGCTGGCCGTATGGGCCAGGACCGCGTGACCACCCAGAACCTGAAGATTCAGAAAATCGATGCCGAGTCCAACCTGCTGCTCATCAAGGGTGCTATCCCTGGTGCGCGCGGCGGCCTCGTCACCGTTAAGACCGCAGTGAAGGGCGGTGCACACGCATGAGCAACCTCAAGCTAGACGTCCACACTTCCGAGGGTAAGACCAACGGCTCTGTAGACCTGCCTGCTGAAATCTTTGACACCGAGGCATCCATTGCTCTGATGCACCAGGTTGTTAACGCTCAGCTTGCTGCTGCACGCCAGGGCACCCACGCAACCAAGACCCGCGGCGATGTCCGCGGTGGTGGTCGCAAGCCTTTCCGTCAGAAGGGCACCGGCCGTGCACGCCAGGGCTCCATCCGCGCACCGCATTACACCGGTGGCGGCACCGTCCATGGCCCACAGCCGCGCGACTACGCACAGCGCACCCCTAAGAAGATGATCAAGGCTGCTCTCTTCGGTGCACTGTCTGACCGTGCTCGCAACGAGCGCATCCACGTCATCGAAGAGCTCGTACCGGGCCAGAAGCCGTCCACCAAGTCGGCTAAGGCCTTCCTCGAGTCCCTGACCGAGCGCAAGAACGTGCTCCTGGTCATCGGCCGCGAGGACATCAACGCTCGTCGTAGCGCTAATAACCTGCCTAACGTTCAGATCCTGGACGCTGGCCAGCTCAACACCTACGACGTTCTCTACTCCGATGACGTTGTGTTCTCCGTTGAGGCGCTACACACCTTCATCAACCGCGCAACCGGCGCGGATAAGGAGGAGAACTAATGGCTAAGATTTCTAACCCACGCGATATCATCATCGCCCCGGTTGTATCCGAGAAGTCCTACGGTCTGATGGAGCAGAACGTGTACACGTTCTACGTCTCCACGGACTCCAATAAGTCCCAGATTAAAGATGCCGTAGAGCAGATCTTTGACGTCAAGGTCGACTCCGTGAACACCGTGAACCGTGCAGGCAAGCGTAAGCGCACCCGCACCGGTTACGGCCAGCGTAAGTCCACCAAGCGTGCATATGTGACGCTCCGTGAAGGCAGCGACTCCATCGACGTCTTCGGCGGCGGCGCTTAAGCGTCACCGGAGAGCCGAAAGGAAAAGGAAGAATTATGGCTATTCGTAAGTACAAGCCGACAACTCCGGGTCGCCGCGCATCCTCCGTTTCTGAGTTTGACGAGATCACTCGTTCTACTCCGGAGAAGTCCCTGCTGCGCCCGCTGAGCAAGACTGGTGGCCGTAACAACTACGGCCGCATTACCACCCGCCACATCGGCGGTGGCCACAAGCGCCGTTACCGTCTGATCGACTTCCGTCGTAACGACAAGGACGGCATCCCGGCAAAGGTCGCTCACATCGAGTACGACCCGAACCGCACCGCAAACATTGCACTGCTTCACTACGTTGATGGCGAGAAGCGCTACATCATCGCCCCTAAAGGCCTGAAGCAGGGCACCATCGTAGAGTCCGGCCCGAATGCAGATATCAAGGTTGGCAACAACCTGCCTCTGCGTAATATCCCGACCGGTTCTACCATCCACGCTGTTGAGCTCAAGCCGGGCGCTGGCGCTAAGCTGGCTCGCTCCGCTGGTGCTTCCATTCAGCTGCTGGGTAAGGAAGGCAAGTACGCAGTTCTGCGTATGCCGTCTTCCGAAATCCGCCGTGTGGATATCCGCTGCCGCGCCACCGTTGGTGAGGTTGGCAATGCCGAGCAGATGAACATCCGCTGGGGCAAGGCCGGCCGTATGCGTTGGAAGGGCGTTCGCCCGACCGTCCGCGGTGTCGTTATGAACCCGGTTGACCACCCACACGGTGGTGGTGAGGGTAAGACCTCGGGTGGTCGCCACCCTGTGTCCCCATGGGGTCACAAGGAGGGTCGCACCCGCAACCCGAACCGTTACTCCAACAACATGATCGTGCGCCGTCGTCGCCCGAACAAGAAGCGCTAAGAGGAGGTAAACAATGCCACGCAGCCTTAAGAAGGGCCCGTTCGTCGATGAGCACCTCCTCAACAAGGTGGATGCTCAGAACGATGCAGGCACCAAGCAGGTCATCAAGACCTGGTCTCGCCGCTCGACCATTCTCCCCGATTTCATCGGTCACACCTTCGCCGTCCACGACGGCCGCAAGCACGTGCCGGTTTTCATCGAGGACTCCATGGTCGGCCACAAGCTGGGCGAGTTTGCACCAACCAAGACCTTTAAGGGTCACGTCAAGGATGACAAGAAGGGACGTCGATAAGCGATGAGTGAGACCATCACCTCCGCATCCGCCACGGCCCGCTACGTCCGCGTCACCCCGATGAAGGCACGTCGCGTGCTCGATCTGGTCCGCGGCAAGTCCGTAAGCGAAGCCCTGGCTATCCTGAAGTACGCACCGCAGGGTGCTTCCAAGCCAGTTGCTAAGGTCGTTGCTTCTGCAGCCGCTAACGCTGAGAACAACTTCGGCCTCGACCCACGCACCCTGGTCATCTCCGAGGCTTATGCCAACGAGGGTCCGACCATGCGTCGTTTCCAGCCGCGTGCACAGGGTCGTGCATTCATGATTCGTAAGCGCACCAGCCACATCACCGTGGTGGTCGAAAGCCAGCAGGAAGGGGCCAAGTAATGGGCCAGAAGATCCATCCTCACGGCCTACGTTTGGGCATCACTTCCGACTGGAAGACCCACTGGTTCGCCGATAAGGACTACGCGAACTACGTAGCCGAAGACATCAAGATTCGTAACTACCTCAACAAGGGCCTCGAGCGCGCCGGCATTGCCGACGTCGTTATCGAGCGCACCCGCGACCGCGTCCGCGTCGACATTCACACTGCCCGCCCGGGCATCGTGATTGGCCGCCGCGGTGCTGAGGCTGACCGTATCCGCCGCGAGCTGGAAAAGCTCACCGGCAAGATGGTTGCCCTCAACATCCTCGAGGTCAAGCAGGTAGACGCAAACGCAACCCTGGTTGCTCACTCCATCGCGGAGCAGCTGGTTAACCGCGTCGCATTCCGTCGTGCAATGCGCAAGGCTATCCAGTCCGCTATGCGCCAGCCACAGGTTAAGGGCATCAAGATTCTGCTGTCCGGCCGCCTGGGTGGTGCTGAAATGTCCCGCGTTGAGCGCTACCACGAGGGTCGCGTTCCGCTGCACACTCTTCGCGCCGAAATCGATTACGGCACCGCAGAGGCCCACACCACCTTCGGCCGCATTGGCATCAAGGTGTGGATCTACAAGGGTGACGTCGTCGGTGGCGTACGCGAGTCCGAACTGAACGCTCCGGCACAGGGCCGTGGCCGTGACCGCAATGGTCGCTCCCGCCGCGGTGGCCAGCGCCGCCAGCGTGCACAGCAGAAGCAGGAGGGCTAATCCATGCTGATTCCTAAGCGTGTTAAGTACCGCCGTCAGCACCGCCCGAACCGTCGCGGCGTGTCCAAGGGCGGTAACCGCATCAACTTCGGCGATTACGCTATCCAGGCTCTCGAGCCGGCGTACATCACCAACCGTCAGATTGAGGCCGCACGTATTGCCATCAACCGCCACGTCAAGCGTGGTGGCAAGGTGTGGATCAACATCTTCCCGGACCGTCCGTTGACCCAGAAGCCGCTCGGCGTTCGTATGGGTTCCGGTAAGGGCCCGGTTGAGAAGTGGGTGGCTAACGTTAAGCCGGGCCGCGTACTTTTCGAGATGAGCTATCCGAACGATGCCGTTGCAATTGAGGCTCTGCGCCGCGCTGGCCAGAAGCTTCCTTGCAAGGTCCGTATCATCAAGAAGGAGGACCAGTTCTAATGGCAACCGGTACCCCCGCCCACGAGTTCCGTGAGCTCGACAATGCTGAGCTGCAGTCCCGCCTGAAGGATGCGAAGGAAGAACTGTTCAACCTTCGCTTCCAGAAGGCCACCGGCCAGCTGACCAACAACCGCCGCATCGGCACGGTTAAGCGCGACATTGCCCGCATCTACACCGTTCTGCGCGAGCGCGAGCTGGGCCTGTCCGTTGCTCCGGGAGCTGAGGCTTAATCATGAGTGAGGCTAACGTGACTGATTCCAAGAAGGCACCTACTCCGAAGAAGGAGAAGGTCAAGGGCGCTCCTAAGGTTCGCACCGGCTATGTAGTTTCCGACAAGATGAACAAGACCATCGTTGTCGAGCTGGAAGACCGCAAGCAGCACGCCCTGTACGGCAAGATCATGCGTTCTAACAAGAAGGTTAAGGCGCACGACGAGGAAGAAACCGCAGGCATCGGCGATCTCGTACGCATCGCTGAGACCCGCCCGCTGTCCAAGGACAAGCACTTCCGTCTCGTTGAGATCATCGAGAAGGCTAAGTAAAAACTAGCCAGCGCAGCCCCTGCTCCGAATCTTATGGTTCGGGGTAGGGGCCTTCGCCGTTTTAAGGCTTCGCTACGGTCGGGCCCGTCCATAAAACCAGTAGGGAACCCACGTGACGGCGGTGGTATCCAGGCCCCACTCATTCACCGCGAGGCCTCGTACGCTCTTTGCTAGCTCCCCCTCGCCGGAAGCCCACACGTACCCCGGCTCCAGCGCACGGGCATAGTCCGCTCTTAGAGCGGCTACGACAGCATCCGCCTCCTGACGCGGTCGGGTATGAATGATGCGCAAGCTGCGGACGCTCGTCTCCCACCGAGTTGCAAGGCCCGGCTCTACCTCGTCCTCGCTGGTTACCACGGCCATAACATCGGTGGCTCGAAGCGTCGCCGGGTTATGGGTTTCTTGGTAGGCCAAGATGTGCCGCAGGGCGGGCAGGGCGGATGCGTCGGCGACTAGAAGTTGTGCTGCCTCGGTTGGTCGCCACAAGTCGTTGCACGTAAAGAATCCCGCCGTATCGCCGGCTCGTGCGCGGCGAATCCACCGCGAACCAGGTCCGGAATCGCCGTGGGTGACCACGTCGACATCGACTGTGGCCTCCTCTGAATGGAGCGCGCGGATGGTATACCAGCGCAGGTCCGGCCGTCTCTCCTCGCAAATCGCGCTTACCGCCGAGCGGAGGTTTATGCCGTCGACGGGGAAGGGCCTAAATTCCTGTCCGGCTTGTGGCATGACGAGTCCAAAGAATTCATCGGGTCCGGAGAGGGTGTATGTCCGGAATGCCTCGGCATAAAACGTCAGGCGGTGCAGGCGCGGCCGGATCCGTATATTAGCGGTCAGAATAACGGGGATGAGTTCGTGCTGACGCATCGTGGCCGATTGTGGGGAAGAGTTCATGCATCTAATATAGTCATAATAAGCTAAGGCTTGCCTAAATAACTCTTTGCGGTATAGGGTAAGCAAAGTTATTTTCCTCCTTCTTGAAAGGGTTAGTCTGGTGAAGATTCTCGGCCGTCGTAGTTTGGGTGCAGTAGCAGTGCTTTCTGCCGGAGCCGTAGCGTTAGGAGGCTGCTCCCGTGGTGAAGGCGATGAAACAGCTAAGGCTACTGACGCTTCCAGCGAGCAGCGCGTGGCTAGCCTGGGCCTGGGTGACGCCGACACGCTGCTTGCCCTGGGGATTACTCCCGTGACGGTGGCACCGTGGGGTGCTGAGGGCGATGGCGACCCCTCCGGCGTCGGCCCCTGGGCAGAGGAGCTTTTAGGCGAAGCAAAACCTGAGGTGATTTATAACACCGCAACCGGATTCACCGCGGATACCTTTGAGCAGATCACTGCGGCAGACCCCACCCAGATCATTGCGGTGAACCAAGCCGTCGATGCGCATACGAAGGAATCCCTGGAAGACATCGCGCCTACCACCATCAAGCCAGATGGCTATGAAGACTGGCAGGTGCCCTGGGAAAAGCAGGTAGAAACCATCGCAGACGCGGTGGGTAAGGAAGACGAAGGCGATAAGCTTATCGATGACACCGAAAAGGCCTTCGAGGAATTCCGCCGCGAGCACACGGAATTGCAGGATAAATCTGCGGCCATCGTCATGCCTTATGATGGCAAAATTGGCCTCTACACCGAGGAGGACGGGCGCGGACAGTTCATCGAGGATCTTGGCATGGAGATCCCCGATGCCTTGCAGGGCGATGGCAGCAGCTTCTTTGTTGACATTGCCCCAGAAAATTACGCAAAGCTTAACCAGGTTGATTACCTCTTTGTCCTGGACTACAACGGTTCCTCCGAAGCCTTGAAGAAGGATAAGACCTTCCAGGGCCTCGACGTTGTCAAGAATGGTCGCGTGCGCTACCTGGATACGGATACCGGTAATGCCATGAGTATGCCGAACCCGGTCACCATCCCCTGGGCAGTAGATAAGTTTGAAGAGAAGCTGTAATTGTCAGCAACCACGAAAGTCGGCCAAAAAATCCAGACGGATAACACCGCAGATAGTCCTGCCGCCACCGCCACCGCCACCGGCGCCGCCGCACCGGTAATGACGCGGGCACAGAGTCACAAGCTGCTCCTTGTTGCCCTCATCCTCGCCAGCCTGGTGTTGGCGGCGGCGTCCTTGGCATTAGGATCCCGCTCGATTCCGCCCGGGGAGGTCATCGCAGCCCTGCACGGAGCAGGGGAGCAGGATATCCACGATATCGTGTGGAACCTGCGCATGCCGCGCACCTTCCTGGCTTATTTCGCCGGCGCGGCCCTTGCTGTGGCCGGTGTACTGGCGCAATCGTGGACCCGAAACCCACTGGCGGATCCAGGGTTTATTGGCGTTACCGCGGGTGCGTCATTCTTTGTTGCCCTAGGCACGGCCATCGGCATTGCTACCTCCACCGGTATGCGGACTACCCTCGCGCTCGCTGGCGCGGGTATTACTACGCTGCTGGTCTTAGCCGTATCGCGGCGGTTTCAGGATCCCCTGACGCTCATTCTGGTGGGTGCCGGTGTTTCCGCCTCCTTGGGATCGGGCGCGATGATCATCGGTCTATATTCCACGGACGTCCTCGATAGCATGCGGCGGTGGACCATCGGCTCGACCTTTGGCCGCGGCCCAGAAGACGTCGCGATCGCGGGCATAGGGCTTGTTCTCGGCCTAGCGTGTGCGGCGATGGCGGCCAGACCCCTCGACCTTTTGGCTATGGGGGAGGAGTCCTCCCTCGCCTTGGGCGGATCACCCACCACCGCGCGGGTGGGCGCGGCGCTCAGCGTCGTGGTGCTGGCCGGCAGTGCAACGGCGGCAACGGGTCCCATTGCCTTCGTCGGCTTTGCCATTCCCCACATCGTGCGGCGGGTGGTGGGCCCTAGCGTTGCTACCATGCTTTTGCCCTCCGCGCTCCTGGGTGGTTGTGCCGTGCTTGCTGCCGATATCATTGGCCGCCTCATTGTGGGCAGCTCGGAGCTGGAGATGTCCATCGTCCTCGCGATAGTGGGTGCACCCTTCCTCATTTGGGGTGCCCACCGCGGCGTGGGCAGAGCGTGGGGGCAATAACGCATGGCCGCAATCAGCACTATTTTACAAGCGCAGCAACGCCGCCGGCACGCGCGCGTGCTCGCTTCCACGTTGGCATTTATCCTTATCGCCCTTATCGCGTACTTAGTATTGTTGGGGCAAGGTTCCGTGGAACTGAGCCCACGGCAAGTCATCGATGTTCTCACCGGCGGCGGCAGCGAGAGCCACATCAGGGTGGTGTGGGACTTGCGCCTGCCGGTTGCTATCGCCACCGTCATCGTGGGCACCGCCCTCGGCCTGGCCGGTTCTTGGACGCAAACCATGGCCCGCAACCCGCTCGCCTCGCCGGATATTTTAGGCGTTACCGGCGGGGCATCGGTGCTGGTGGTCCTGGGCACCGTGCATTCGCGCCCCAGTTTCGCTGAGGGCATCCCGGAGTTTTGGTGGCGGGCATGCTTGGCGACGATCGGCGCCCTCCTCGTTGTCCTCATCCTCGCCGCCCTTGGTGGCATCGGTACGAGCAACCGCATCGTCATCGTCGGTATTGCCTTATCTCTGATGTTTCAGGCCATCGTGGCGTATTTGATGCGCAGCGCCCAGGTCCTGCGCGCTGCGGAGGCGCAAACGTGGCTTGCGGGATCGACTGGATTTGTGCGCATGGAGGTCATCCTCCCCCTGCTGGCGGCATTAGCGCCGTTTCTCGCTATAGGCATCTGGTGCGCGCGGGAGTTGCCGCTGCTTGCCCACGATGATTCCTCCGCAACCACCCTGGGCGTGAATATTTCCCGCCAGCGCGCCCTGCTGCTTATTGCGGCAACCGGTATCAGCGCCGTGGTGGTCTCGGTGGTGGGACCCATTGGGTTTATCGCGCTCCTAGCGCCGCACCTGGCGCGGATGGTGGCGCGCACCCCCACACCATCGCCGCTGGCATCGGCAGCCGCGGGCGCGGCGTTGCTTACCGTGTGTGCCGTCATCGCTGGCGCTATCCCGGTAAACGCACCGGTGGGTGCGGTTTCCTCGGTCATCGGCGGCTGCGCCTTGGTGATAGTGGTGTGGAATGCGGCCGGGCGCAGCTAATCGTTGCGCCGCGGCACAGCGGGGGAAACGGACAAACACAGCGCCCGATGGTGCTAGACAGTCAGACGTGGATGAAGGAAAAGATATGACGAATAATCGGCCTAATCAGCCTAAACAGCCCACGAGCGCGAAGCCTCGGTGTAGCCTCCACGCCACCGGCATTCATGCGGGATATAAGAATGGCGAGGATATCCTTGCCGGCGTCGATCTGCACGCCCGCGCCGGCGAAGTCACCACGCTCATTGGACCCAATGGCTGCGGCAAGTCCACGCTGCTGAAAACTCTCTCGAAAATCCTGGCCCCGCGGCAGGGCAGCGTCATGGTCGGGGACGCTGACCTACATGCGATGTCCGCGAAGGATGCCGCGCAGCAGGTGGCGCTGCTGCCACAGCACCCCGTGGCCCCCGATGGGCTGCGGGTAGGCGAGTTGGTCGCGCGCGGGCGTCATCCCTATCAGGGGAGGATGCGCGGCCTTTCCGCTACGGATCGGGAGACTATCGCGCAGGCCTGCGAGGCTACCGACATTGTGGACTTCCTCGATCGTGATATCGCTTCGCTATCGGGTGGGCAGCGCCAACGCGTCTGGCTGGCGTTGGCACTGGCACAAGATACGCCTGTGCTGCTTCTCGACGAACCCACGACCTTTCTCGACCCCGCCCATGCCATGCGCATGCTGGAGTTGGCACGCGCACAAGCGCAGGCGGGCAAAACAGTGGTTGTAGTCCTGCACGATCTCATGCTGGCGGGCCACTATTCTGATTCCATGGTGGTGATGAAAGCCGGCAAAATTATCGCTCGCGGGGCGCCGAAACAAGCGCTATCCCCGAAGGTATTGGAGCAGGCCTATGGCATCGAGGCTGAAGCCTGGGAGGATCCGCTCGGCGATGCTCCCATCATTGTTCTCCGCCGCGTCGTAGCGGCGCATTAGTGGAAACCTGCCAATTGTGGCTGTTGCCCAGTCGCTCTAGTTGACCTTTCTTTGTATATCTAGAAAGGAAATTGCCACTACAAAAAGATTGAGCACGCTTCCCGCGCCGAGCAAAAAGGTACCGATTCGATAGGAACCTGTGCCCACGGCCGCCATATTGCCGTAGATATAGACCCAGATGCCCCAGCCGATGAGCAGAACGAGGCCGGCAAGACCAGAGAGCAGGCGGAGGCTACGAGGGGAGGTAGGGGCGAAGAATTTATAGGCGGCGTCGACAAGCGCGCAAGCCGCTAGCCCCAGACTCAGCCCGCCGGTCAACCAAACAGGAAGTAGAGCGGAGGTGCCAAAAACTACGGGCAGGATAAACGCGAGAAACGCGAGGATAAAGAGCGCGGAGTGCAGCCACAGGGTGCGCTTGGTGTAGGTCATAGCGCTGACTCTACTTCCTCACGCCGTGGTGGGTTAGCACCTTTGCGTGAAACGGTGATCCCTGCGGCGGCCGCGGCGAAGGACAGGATTTCCTTCCACTCCGCAGCTCCTAGTTCAGACAAGGCGGTGGCGTCGAGCCCGCGCTCATCAATCTGGGTCAACAATGCGGCCATGATGGTATCGCCGGCGCCAATGGTGTCGGCGACGGTGACCTTTGCGGCCGGCACCTGTAGTGCGGTGTCACCGGCCTGAACGCTAAGGCCCTCCCCGCCGCGGGTAATTACGACGACGGGGACCTGGGAAATGAGGTCGGTGCCGAGGAATTCCACCTCCTCGTCGGAAAGCTTGAGCACAGTGACGTGGGGGAGCAGGTCCGCTAGGAATTCTCGGTGCTCCTGGGTGGCGTAGAACGGGCGGATATTCGGATCGAGGGCGACCAAGGTACCTTGTGCGGCAAAATCCTTCAATAGTTGCGCATAGCGGGAGGCGCCAGGTTCAAGGGCAAGGGAGACCGTGCCAAAGCACGCGATATCGGCCGGAACCAAGTGTGGCTCAACCAAGCGGTCGGCGGTGCCCTCGATATAGAAGTTATAGGAAGCGGAGCCGTCCTCATGGATGGTCGTGACGGCTAGCGTGGTGGGCTCATCGCCACGCTGCAGGTGGGTGGTGGTCACGCCTTCTGACTTAAGGCGGCCAACGAGTTCCTGGCCAAAACCATCGGTAGAAAGGCGGGACTGGAACTCTACGTCCGCCCCCAGTCTCGCGGCTGCGATGGCCACGTTAAATGGCCCGCCGCCCAGCGCCGGGGTGTGGTCGTTCAAGCTGCCAGGGGCTACTGGAACGAGGTCCACGAGCCCTTCACCGCACACATGAATAGTCATATTTTCATAGTATCGGTGATATGAACTACCGGCCCAATTTTCACCTTGCCCCACCACAAGGCCGCCTCAATGATCCCAATGGTGTCTTTGTAGACGGTGATACCTTGCATGTTTACTACCAGCATGACCCTGCCTTCCCGCGCCAGCCCAAGCGCACCGGCTGGGGCCATGCGACCACACGTGTTTCCGCGCCCACGCCATGGCAACACCACCCGGATGCCTTATACCCGGATCTGCCCTATGACAAGGATGGATGCTATTCGGGCGGCGCGGTGGTCGATGGCACCGATGTCTGGCTGTTTTATACAGGCAACCTGAAACAAGACGGCCGCCGCATTCCCTCGCAGAACCGCGTGCGCGCCCTCGACCCTTCGGGCCCTGAAGGCGGCATCTATCTCCGCGATGAGAATAACCCCCTCATCCCGGACTCCCCGGAGGGTTATACGGGCCACTTCCGTGACCCACAGATCACCCGCGACGGTGACGGTTGGCGGATGGTCATCGGCGCCCAAACCGAAGATGAACGCGGCACCATTGTTCTCTACCGCTCCCAGGACTTAGCGCAGTGGGACTTTCAGGGCGAGATTGTTTTGGATGATCCTTCCCAGCTGCCGGGCGGATATATGTGGGAGTGTCCTAATCTCCTCACGCTAGGGGACAAGCAGGTACTCATCTTTTGCCCGCAAGCAGAAACGGACCGCTGCGGCTATGTCGTGGGCACGCTCGAAGGGTTGGATTTTCACATTGAGCGCGGCTTTACACTCTTGGATCACGGCACCCAGTTTTATGCGCCGCAGGCTACCGAGGACGGCATCCTGCTGGGGTGGATGGGCATGCCCGCCCAGGATGACACTCCGACGCAAGGCTGGGTGCACACCTTGACCCTGCCACGCCGCATCTGGCTTGAGGGTGACTACTTGCACCAAGAGCCGCTGTGGTCTGCCTTGCCGGAGACCCACGGGCGCGAAGGCTTTGGCTCCACCATCGATATCAAGGGCGAAGGTTCCTTTGCTCTTATCGACGCCGCCGGGGATGAAGCTTTCCGTGTCACCCAACGCGACGGGACCATTTCCTTTAATGGCGGAGAACCCATCGACTGCCCGGATGGTGAGATGCGCTTGATTGCGGATGGCTGCGCCGTTGAGGTCTATGCCGGGGGTGGTCGGATTGCTGCTTCGTTCGCGGTGTTTGGCGAGTCACCGTGGCAGGGGTGGGAACCGCGCGGGTAGGTGTACCTATCACCGGTGAAGTTGCCAACACTCCGCCCGAATGTGTGGACTTAGGCCCGAATTCCAGCTGTAATGGACATAAGTAGTCACGTCCGGTATCAGGATGTGATCCATTACACTGAAGGGCTCTTCTATGGACCACAAGGAAGTAGCCGCCCGCACGCTTAAGGCGCTCGGCGGCGAAAACAACATCAACGCACTCGCGCACTGCGCCACGCGCCTGCGCATGGTGCTGCAAGATTCGGACAAGGTGGATACCGCCGCGCTGGATAATGACCCCGATCTCAAGGGCACCTTTGAGGCTGGCGGTATGTTCCAGGTCATCGTCGGCCCTGGTGACGTCAATATCGTCTTCCAGGAAATGACCAACCTGATTTCCAAGGACGTGGCCGTATCCACCGACCGTCTAAAAGACATCGCTGCTGAATCCGGCAACTGGTTTAGCCGGGCCGTCAAAGTCTTGGCGGATATCTTCGTGCCGCTCATCCCCATCCTATTGGGCGGCGGTTTGCTCATGGCTCTCAATAACGTCTTGACGGCCGAAGGCCTGTTTGGCGATAAATCCGTCATCGAGATGTTCCCGGCGTGGGAAGGCTTTGCTGGGCTAGTTAATTTGCTCGCCGCCGCGCCATTCGCCTTCCTGCCCATCCTCGTCGGCTTTACCGCGACGAAGCGCTTTGGTGGCAACGAGTTCCTTGGCGCCGGTATGGCTATGGCGATGGTCATGCCGGATTTGGTCAGCGGTTACAACGTGGCTGAAGCGATTGAAAGCGGCGAGATGTCCTATTGGAATATCTTTGGCTTCGACGTCGCCCAGGCCGGCTACCAAGGTTCCATCCTTCCTATCTTGGTGATTTCGTGGATCCTCGCCACCTTGGAGAAATTCCTGCACAAGCACCTCAAGGGCACGGTGGACTTCATGCTTACCCCGCTGCTCACGCTGCTCATTACCGGTTTCTTAACCTTTATGGGCTTGGGGCCCATCCTGCGCACGGCCGGCGACTGGCTTGGCATGGGACTAGCTAACCTCTATGACTTTGCCGGTCCAGTGGCCGGTTTCCTCTTCGGCCTTGTCTATTCGCCGATTGTGATTACCGGCTTGCATCAATCTTTCCCGCCGATTGAGACGATGTTGTGGAACGAGGGCGGTTCCTTTATCTTCCCGATTGCCTCCATGGCCAATATCGCCCAAGGTGGTGTCGCGCTCGCCGTATACTTCCTGGCCCGCTCCGAAAAGCTCAAGGGGCTGGCCGGTGCCTCCGGCATTTCCGCCCTGTTCGGTATTACTGAGCCCGCTATCTTCGGCGTAAACCTTCGCTTGCGCTGGCCGTTCTATATCGGCATGGCGGCGTCCGCCGTTTCCTCTGCCTTCATCGCCATCTTTGGCGTGCTTGCCGATGCCCTCGGCGCCGCCGGCTTCATCGGTTTCGTCTCCGTCCCCCGCTTCGTGCCGACCTTTCTCCTGTGTGGTGTCATCTCCTTCGTGATTGCCTTTGTGGGCGCGTACCTCTACGGCCGCGTGCTCATTCGGAAGAATGGCTCCATCGACCCGGACGAGGTCAATCCTCCCGCAGCCGAGGCACAGGCTGCCGCTGCCACCCCAGCTGCGGTAGCTGCCGACGATGCCTGCACCATCTTCTCCCCACTGGAGGGCACCGCCGTGCCACTGTCTCAGGTCAGCGATCCTATGTTTGCCGGTGGCAAGCTGGGCCAAGGTGTGGCAATCGAGCCCACCGTGGGCAAGCTGGTTGCGCCTGCCGACGGCAAAATCACCGTTACTTTCCCCTCCCACCATGCCTATGCCATTCGTGCCAAGGACTCAGTGGTGGGCAATATCGATATCCTCATGCATATCGGATTCGATACGGTAAACCTCAAGGGTGAGCACTTCACCTCCCACGTCACCAAGGGCGATGAGGTCAAGCGGGGCGATATCCTCGCCGAATTCGATATCGACGCTATCAAGGCCGCCGGCCTTCCCGTGACCACTCCGGTGGTTGTCTCGAATTCGAAGAAGACCGGCCCGGTCATCCCTACCGAGGCCTTCCGCCCCGGCGAACTTATTGGCTCCGGTACCGATATCTTCACCGTGGATCCCAAGCTCGAGCCAGCATCCACACCAACCACTGGCCATGCAGCTACACCTGCATCCACTGAGGAGCCTTCCAGTACAACCAGCTAGCTCTAAAGAACAAAGGCCGAACTGAGAGATACTTCTTCCCAGTTCGGCCTTTAGTGTATTAGAAACAACTGTGCTCCCATGGCCAAAAGCTCATTTGGAGCCCAAGCGAATTGCGATGCACCAGGGAGTCCACAGCAAAAAGCTGCGCCGGCCGGACCGAAGCCCGACCGACGCAGCAAGTCTCAATTCAGTTTCCTATCTAGTAGGGAGGCTCTTGCTTAAGCGAAGAACTTGCGGCGTGCGGTGAAAGCGCCAGCAGCAACCATTGCAGCTACGGCCAGAGCAGCCAGAGCCTGTGCAACGGAGTTGGAGCCGGTCTCAGCGGACATGTCACGTGCGGAGTCTGCAGATTCGCCAGTTGCCGGGGCAGATAGTGCGGAAGGAACCTCAGCCAGGGCAGCGTCGCCCTTAGCGAGCTGACCGACCTGGGCGATAACTTCGTCCTTGTTAGCGTTCAGCATCTGCTCGGAAGCAGCCTTTTCCTCAGCGGTCGGTTCCTGGTTCTTGCGTGCCTCGTCCTTGACGTAGGTCTTGCCGTCCTGGGAAAGGTACCAGGTGATGCCACCGATGATCAGTGCAGCTGGCAGTGCCAACCAAGCCAGCTTATTCTTGTCGAATTCAGGCTTCGAATCCTCAGACAGGAACGCCTCAGCGTAAGAATTGCGCATCTCGTCGGTGATCTCTTCATTCACCAGAGCTGGGTCGTTGACGTAAACCTTCGGATCCTTCAGGCTCTGGTACCACTCGTTGCCCTCGGCGTCCTTCTTCGTAGCTGGAGCAGGGATACCTTCTTTGTTGGAGCTCTCGGAGTCAGTACCCTCGGCGTCGGCTGCGCCTTCAGTGTCAGTCTCGTTTCCAGGGGTCTCAGGATCAGCGCTTTCACCATCCTTTGACTGCTGACGCTCCCAGATGGCGCGAGCTTGATCCTCAGTGAGGGTAGGTACGGTGTCCTCGCCGGCTGGGTTCTCAAAGCGGTTGCGTGGTGCGTAGCTGCCGTCGGGCTGCTTGTCGTAGGTAATGCCATTGGTCTCGATGGAAGCCGGTAGTGGCATCTGAGCCTGGGCAATAGCTGCGCCGCCAAAGGCGAGTGCGCCGGTCAGTACAGCAGCAGTCAGGGTCTGTGGCAAACGCTTCATGTGCTTCTCCTTCGGGAAATATGGGAAAGAGCAAAGAAACGTCTTTCGCGGGCAAATACCAGTAGTCACAGAATTTGCAGTTGTTGCATGAAAATCAGAAGTTAACTGTAATTCTCATGCGTTACAGCAGTGAAAGATCAAACCATTAGAATGGCTGCGCGATGGACTTTGCACTGAGCGTTGTTAAAGTGTGGTTCATATGTGCAGATTGTGGCGATGATTTTGGAGCCTATGCGTGTCGTAGTATTCGAAATAAGAGGCCGAGGGGTAAGCGGGTGTACTGACGGAAATATATGTGGAGGTAGGGGGCGTCGGTAATCACTAAGCGGCGTTTTGGTATGGGCGCTGGCGTGTGGTTGAATGTATAGGTTGCAAAAGCTGGTCGGCCCGTAGTGGTGCGTTTCCGAACCGCCGGTCCGAGACCCTTCGGCACAGTCCGTTGTCAAGGCTTGAGCATCGCAAGTTTGTAGACCGCGTGCGGCAAGGACGGAAATCTTACCGCACATCAATCCAGGTCAGGAGACCCATAGTGATTCAGCAAGAATCGCGTCTGCGCGTCGCCGACAACTCTGGTGCACGTGAACTGCTGTGCATCCGCGTTCTCGGCGGCTCTGTCCGACGCTCCGCTGGCATCGGCGACGTCATCGTCGCGACTGTCAAGGACGCTGTCCCAGGTGGCAACGTCAAGGAAGGCGACGTAGTTAAGGCAGTTATCGTCCGTGCGAAGAAGGAAACCCGTCGTCCAGACGGCTCCTACATTCGCTTTGACGAGAACGCTGCAGTTGTTCTCAAGGGCGATAGCGAGCCTCGTGGTACCCGTATCTTCGGACCGGTTGCTCGCGAACTTCGTGACAAGCGTTTCATGAAGATCGTTTCTCTCGCACCGGAGGTGATCTAGTCTTATGAAGATCCATAAGGGAGATATGGTGATCGTCATTTCGGGCCCAGATAAGGGCGCGAAGGGCAAGGTCATCGAGGCATACCCAAAGCGTGACAAGGTCCTCGTAGAGGGCGTTAACCGCATCAAGAAGCACGTCGCAAACTCTGCTGCCGAGCGTGGCGCCGAGTCCGGCGGAATCGTTACCCAGGAAGCACCGATCCACGTGTCCAACGTTGCGATCGTTGACTCCGAAGGCAACCCGACCCGCGTGGGCTACCGTTTCGACGAGAACGGCAAGAAGGTCCGTATCGCGCGTAGCAACGGGAAGGACATCTAAAAATGAGCGAGAACTACACCCCGCGTCTGAAGACTCGCTACCGCGAGGAAATCCGCAAGACCCTGAATGACGAGTTCAAGTACGACAACGTCATGCAGATCCCTGGTGTCACCAAGGTTGTCGTCAACATGGGTGTTGGCGAAGCCGCACGTGACTCCAAGGTCATCAACGGCGCACTCGAGGATCTGACCGCTATTACCGGTCAGAAGCCGCAGCTGCGTCGCGCTAAGAAGTCCATCGCGAACTTCAAGCTTCGTGAGGGCATGCCCATTGGCGCACGCGTTACCCTGCGCGGCGACCGCATGTGGGAGTTCCTAGACCGCCTGCTGACCATCGCGCTGCCACGTATTCGTGACTTCCGCGGTCTGTCTGATCAGCAGTTCGACGGCCACGGCAACTACACCTTCGGCCTGTCCGAGCAGTCCATGTTCTACGAGATCGACATCGACAAGATCGACCGCCCTCGTGGTATGGACATCACCGTCGTTACCACCGCTACTAACGACGACGAGGGCCGCAAGCTCCTGCGCGAGCTCGGCTTCCCGTTCAAGTAAATAGCGCTTGAGGCATTCCCCCGGCACTCCGAAAGGAGGCCGGGGGAATTTTTTGGTTTTAGTGCCGTCGGTGAAGCCACGCAGCCGCGCCTACAAGGAAGATAGTGGCGCACACGATGGCAATGATGGGAGACATACTTTGGCCGAGGGAATTGCCCAACGGCGTGGTTTCGCCCAAGCACCAGGGAAAAAGGAGCGCCAGCAACGACAGGGGGAGCGCAATTCCCGCAGATGCCTTCGAGTCCAGTGCGCTACGCAGCGTTAACGCGACGCCAACCGCAGCGAGACAGAAAAGGATCGTGGATGCTGAATGAATAGGTACTACCCCAATGAATAATCCGAATCCGAACACAGCGGTCCACGCTGCGGTAGCTGCACCCAACAAGGCAGTTTTCTCCTTGCGTAGCGAACGGGCCGTGCTCGTGGCCTCGTATTTCTCATCCCATGAACTATTCAGCAACGCCAGTATGGAGCCTGCGACGAGCAGTGGCAGCAGATTGAAAACGAATACGGGACGGTTCAGTGGCGCTCCGAAGAGCTGTGGAACGGCCAAGTTATCCAGGAACTGCGCTACCACGCCAAGGCTGAGGATTAAAAAGAACTCCGGCCAACGGCGAAGTCTCAGGTAGGGACTCATTGTGCAACCCCCAGCGGTGGTAGCTCGGAGCTGCACGTCTGCATGGTGTGAATAAAGGGAGCCAGAGCCACGGCTTGCTCTGCGGGCGAACGGTGAGAAAGCTCGTTTTCAATCCAGGCGCGCGCAGGAGTAGTTGAACTTTGTGCGCTGAGGGTAGTAAACCTGTCGTCCTCCGCTCTGAACGCATACGTGGCCCAGTCCGAAAGTACCTGGTGTGCGTTGCGAGAGGCAGAAGTTTCTTCGCAGGGGGCGCTGAGCGCGCAGCGCCGCAGCTTGAGCCTCATAAACCCGCGTGTACAGGGCCGCTGGGCTGGCCACTGTGTGGGACAACTCCGTGGCGTGATCGGAGCCGGGTTGACCGTATGTGCCGGTGAGGGGAGGAAGGCCGGCGTCGACAAGCATCTGCGTGAATTCCTGCCAGTGCGCGTCTGCGGCTACGACGAGTTCGTGATCTTCTGGCCAACTGCAGTATCGCTGTTTGTTCGCATCCCGGGTGCAGCTTGCCGACGCCTCCGTGGTGTCCCGTGCCCGCGTACCTTGGGGCCCCACTGCGGCGGAGCCAACAGCGGCGATGGTGATGATGGCGAGGAGAGTCAGCGCGGTGTAACGCGGGGCAGGGTGGTGGCGTGTCAGTGCGGCAAGGACACAGGCGCTTAAGGCCGCTACCATGACGGCAGAAATTGCGACCGAAGCCACCCGTCGCTGCCGTGCTATCAGCTCGTACCCATTGCCGGGGAAGAAAAGAAAGCGTAGGGAAGCCGGCGTGGAATCCGCACACGCCGATACCACGCACAAAGCTAGCGTGAGCAGTGCTGCGAGTAACGCGGCGAGAAGCCGGCGCCGGACAAAGACACCCAAACCCGCACCGAGAACCGCACACAACACAACCCACACAAGGCTGCTAATGATGACGAGGAACCATGGCGAGCTGCCCACGGGTGCGGTATAGACAAACCCTGCCAGGATCATGAAGTCGATAAGAATGCTGGCCAGTCCCCATGCCAGCGCCAGGCCGACGAGAAGTACTGCTGTGCGGGCGCGCGAGGTGGATGTGGAGCGTAGAAACGTGGCGTCCTGGCTTCCTGCGTCCCATGCAGCAATACTTTCGAGAAGTACGCCCGTAGCCGCGGCGACAACCGCGCAGATTGCGGTGGCCTCTGGCCAGGAACCGGCGACGTTACTGCCCCGCGCAGAGGCAAAACTCAGCAGTGCGGTGAAGAGTACAACAGGAATGAAGCGAACGTGTCTCACAAAGCAGCCCCTCCCCGTGCCCCGTCGGTAGCTTGTTCGGTGACGGCGCAGAATCCTTGTTCTACGGAGCCGTACCTTTCGATGAAATCTGCAACAGAAGAATCGACTGCGATGCACCTACGATGAAGAATGAGCGTGCGATCGGCGGAGTCCATATCAGCCGCGACGTGCGTAGACATGAGGACAGTGGTGCCGTTCGAAGCCATGTCACGCAGTGCGCGGATGAGTGAGGATCGTTGGTGTGGGTCGAGACCTGCGGTGGGTTCGTCGAGAAGCAGTACATCTGGCTCGTGGACAATGGCCCGCCGCGACCATGGCGCGGCGCTGCATTCCACCGGACATCGCGCAGGCGGGTAGTGCTGTGGTCCTCCAAGCCAATTATCCGCAAGGCATTTACCGCGTGCTGGCGTGCTGTCGCGCGGTCTAGTCCGCGCAGCCAGCCAACGTCTGCTACGAAATCCACTGCGCGTTGCGCCGGATCAAACACACTGCGTTGCGGAACCCAGCCGACACGTTGCCGCCACGAGTCGGAACGGCGGACGTCTTCACCGCCCACGAAGATGGTTCCTGTTGGCGGGCGTAGCTCACCGGCGATGAGCTGCATGAGCGTGCTTTTCCCCGCGCCATTTGCGCCGAGAAGGACGGTGAGCCCTGGGGCGAGGTCGAAGGATATATCGCGAACAACCTTAGTGCGGGCGGAGTAGCCGTAGCTGAGGTGCTGGACAGACAGGAAGGGTGTCATTCCCGCCAGTTTTTCTTAAGTGAAAAGTGATTGCAATTGGTTGCTGAAGATCAGGGATTCACCTGCGGTGCGTGCGGCGGAGTACGATACAAAGGTCTCTGAAATCTGAACCGTACGAGGTACTTGATGTCCTTGAATGATGCTGCCGCAGCAGCCGTGACGAAGAAGGTCACGCTCCTAGAGCAATCTTTCTCCCGCTTTGCTGTCCGTTCTACTTTGGCCGGCGTGTACCTGGCGATCGGTACGGCATTTGCTGCGGTGATGGGTATGGGCGTCGAGAAGCATGTGGAAGGCCTCGGTTCTCTGGTCTTTGCCTGCCTGTTCGGTTTGGGCCTTTTTGCCATCGTCATTCTGGGCGCGGACCTAGCCACCGGCAACATGATGTACATGGTCTACGGCGCCGTGAAGAAGCAGGTGGGCTGGGGAAAGGCGCTGTGGCTCCTCGCAGTCACCACGCTATTCAACCTAGTTGGCGCCGTGCTTTTCGCCGCAGCCATGGGTATGTCCGCCAAGCTCGGCGGCATCGACCCAAATCACCTTATCGTCGACCTCGCGATGGGCAAGCTCCTCAAAGGACCAGGCGGCATGTTCGTGGAGGCCATACTGGCCAACTTCGTGGTCAACATGGCGATTATCGGCGCTATCTTTGCCAAAGACATTGCCTCCAAGTTCTTCGTCATCGTGCCGATCATCGCCTGCTTCGTGGGCTTGGGCCTCGAGCACGTCATCGCGAATTTCTGCCTGATGACCCTGACCTTCTTCTGCGCCAGCCCGCTACCGGAAGGTTTTACCCTTTGGGTGGTGTTGGCCAATTGGTCCATCGTGTGGGTAGGAAACCTCATCGGTGGTGGCTTCCTAATTGGTGGCGTGTACGCCTGGCTTAACTCTGGCCCGGAAGCGTATCGCGACTAAGCTGCGGCGTAGTACGCGAGAAGGCCAACCCCGCACGAGCGGGGTTGGCCTTTACTTATCGCGCCGTCGATTCTGGAGAATGCAACGGGTTGTCCATGTCCCCGGCGTAGATGAGCGAGGACTCCTGGTCGCCCAAGTTCACCATCGATAACGGGTTGCGTAACTGCAAGCGGTTGAGGCACGAGTGCTTGAACTGCGGCGCGAGCACCGGAAGTTTCTCCAGCGTGCCGGGGAAGCGGCGTTCGTAATCCAGTACGACTTCACGGCAGGTGAGCCAAAATTCGGTCTCAGTGAGCAATCCCTCCCGGTCGAAGAGCGCGGCGAGGTGGCGCAGCACGCCGTCGAGGACGTCGGTGTGGATAGATAGCGCGCGCTGGGCACCGGTGAAGTCGCCGTGATCGACCTGCAGGCGCTCTAGTCCCGCAGGCATGTCCACGCGGGCGTCAACGACCGCGGCCTCTTCCCCCAGGTCCTTGAAAAACGCGCCGACGGGCGCGCCGTTGTCGAGCTCGAGGATGACATTCTCGCTGTGCGGCATGAACACGATTCCGTACTGGGCGAGCGCGTGGAGGACTGGGACAAGGTACACGTCGAGCAGCTGACGCAGCCATTCTTGCGGCGGTAGACTCGATTGCGCGATCCACTCGGCGGCGAGTGACTCTCCTGCCGGGTCGACGTAGAGGCAGCCCGCCAGGGTCACGGCCACGCTCGTGGCGGATAGCTGCGGCACGGGCGAGTCGCGCCACAGCGCGGAGAGCATTTTCTCTCGCCCGCTTGTTGAGTCCGCGGGCAGCGGGTGGCGGTGGTAGGTGTCGCCGCGGTAGCCTACGGCGACGATTTCTTTGAGCAGACGCACGTTGCAGGCCCGGAATTCCGGATCGACATTGAGCTGTTGGGCTAACCAATCGTTGATGGCGGGCGTGGTTTCCATGTACGCCGGCGAGAGCCCGCGGACGAACCCCATGTTGCGAATGCCCACGGCAGTCTTGACATAGGGCAGCGCCGGGCGCGAGTGGTTGAAGAACGTCCGCAGCGACTGCTGGGGGCGAAATAGGTCGCTGCTGGTGCCGATGTACACCAGATCCCGGGAAATGAGCTGGGCGAAAAAGATCGTGGAGATGCAGTTGTCCCACTGCCACGGGTGCAGCGGCAGCGGCACATAGTCATCCGGGTCGCAGCCCAATTCTGCGAGCGCCTGCTCATAGCGCGGCTCGAGGTCTCCGAGCTGTTCGGCGAAGAACCCGGCTAGGTCCGCGACGTCTTCTGATGCCGCCACCACGCAGTGCTCCCGCTTGGCGGCGAGCCACACGATGTGTACGTCGGCTCCCGCCTCCGGCGCGTAGGCGCGTAGCTCGGTAAGGCTCATCCCGCCGCGCCCCGAATTCGCGAGGAACCCGGGGTGCCCCTCATACATTGCTGACTCAGCGGAGACGAGATAGTCCGCCTGGGCATTCGCGCGCTCCTGGGCGCTGGCGGCGAGCTGCGGTGCGCGCAAGCTTTGCGCGGCGGGGCGAGTCGCGAGGGCGCGGGCACGGCCGGCGAGGGTCGCCTGAATTTCTTCGATGTAGGTGTGCAGGAACCCCGGTTCTATGCCCAGCTGTTCTGCGGCCCCGGCGATGAGCTCAGCCAGGTGCAGCGGGGCGGCATCGGCAGCTTCGATGCTTTCGGGGACGACTTCGAGATGCTCCAGCCCGTACTGGTGGGCCGAAAAGCTCAGCTCCCGCGGCCCCAAGTGGACCGACCATCGTTCTGAGTCCGGGTGAAAGCTCGGCGTCAGCAGTCTTTCATGGCTAAATTCGCGGATGGCCTTGGCGATGAGCTGGCGCTCAGCGGTCTCGGCCGCGCACAGCGCATTCGCCACCGGCGACAGCGAGCCGCGCGCGGCAGCCGCTGAGGAATAGAAGTCTGAGGCAGTACAACGCTGCACCCGTGCCGTCTTCGTGTGCCCGCCTTGAAGCAGGCGGACCTCGTTAAGTCCCGGCACATCAAGGAAGCCGGCCTCGGCGTTCTTGCGGTGAATTGCGCCATTGGCTACGTCGGGCTCCACGAGGAGTTCGCGGAAACCTCGGCAGTCGATGAGCCAGCGGATGACCGCGGCGAAAAGGCTGCTGGTTAGCCCAGAAACGTGGGCACCGGCCGGCGGGGCGACGAGGAAGTGCAGTCCGCGTAGTGGCTCTTCCAGCGTCAACTCCCTGACACCAGCAGCCTCCGAGCTAGCAGCCCCGGCCAACACCGAGTCCAGCACCACGCGGCGCGGGTCGTAGTCCTCGACGATGCCCATCGGTCTGCGCGGGGCGGCAGGGTACGGGCGCAGCTCGAGGATCCAGGCTTCTTCGTGCGGGGAGGCGCGGAGCCGGTCGTATTCGACGGCGACGTCGTTGACGCTGGCCTGTTGCATGCCCCAGAACGCGCAGTGAGGATCGGTGAGCCACCCGTGAACGAGCTCGGTGTCGCCGGGGGTGAGCGGGCGAAGGCGCACCGTGCCGTGGGGAGTGAAGATTTCGTCACGTTCGGTATTGAGCATTACTGACCCCCGAAGGTCTGGAAGGCGACGGAACGCTCGATGGGATAGTACTCGCGGCCGGTGATGGCCTTGAGAATAATGGAGTTCCTCCACGGTCCCATCCCGAGATCCGGCGCGATGAGCGAATGAAGGTGTTCCTCGGCGTTTTGGACGAAGAGCGACTGGGCGGCGTCGATGGCGAACTCGGGATCGATGGCCAGGCGCCCGGCCGTGTCGAACTGGACTTCTTCGCGTGCGGTCTCCAGGAAGCTGGGGAAGAGCGGGGCCTTGTAGCCGGTGGCGAGCACCAGCGCGTTTGTCGCGTGCGTGCGGGTTTCGCCGGTCTCGCCGTGGGTCAACGTCAGCTGGAACGGGGCGGACGCGTCTGCGTCGCATAGCGCCGCGCTCCAGCCGGCTAGGAGCGTCGAGGCGAATGGGCGCGGCAGGCCCTTCGTGATGGACAACCGGTAGTAGGTGTCGTAGATGTGATTGACGAGCTGGCCGGAGATTCCCTTGTAAAGATTGCGCTGCTCGCGGTTGAGCCGGTCGCGCGTCGCGGCGTCCAGGCCGCGGAAGAACTGCGCGTACTCGGGGCTAGTCATCTCGAGGGTGAGCTTGGTGTATTCCATGGGGAAGAAGCGCCCCGAGCGGGTGACCCAGTCCAGCCGCGTGCCCTGGTACGCGGCAGGTTCCATGAGATTGGCGTAAATCTCGGCCGCGGACTGCCCCGACCCGATGATGGTGACGGACTCCTGGGCGAGCAACTCCTCCTTGTGCTCAAGATAGTCCGCCGAGTGTACGGCGAGCCCGGCTTCCGGCGCAGCCCGCAGCTCGGCGGGAATAAACGGTATGGTGCCCACTCCGACCACGACGTTGCGGCTGAGCACCGTGCAGGTGTCCCGTGGCCCGTTGACGGTGACCTCCCACAGATCGTCGACGCGGCGCACCGACGTCACCGTGGAGTTCCACTCGAGCGTGCTCAGCTGCTGGGAGACCCAGGTGCAGTAATCGGAGTATTCCTCGCGCAGCGGGTTGAAATCCTCCTTGATGTAGAATTGGTGGATGCGCCCTTGCTGCTTGCAGTAGTTGAGGAAACTGTACGGGCTCGTGGGGTCGGCGAGGGTGACCAGATCGGCCATGAACGGAACCTGGATCGTCGTCCCAGGAATCATCATCCCGGGGTGCCAGCAAAATTCCGCGCGCGAATCGAAGAACGCCGCGCGCAGCGCGCCGCCGTCAACCAGCGGCTGGCTCAGCGCCGCCAGGCCCAGGTTGAACGGCCCGATCCCGATGCCCACCAGGTCATAGGGCTTAATGCTAGATTCGGCATCAGCGGCGGCGGCAGTGCGGGCGGTGGTGGAAGAAGACATTACAAACTCCTGTTTTAAGTTTCTGTGGGTCGTGGTCTAGCGCGCGGGTTGTACCGCGAGAGCGCTGGGGCTCGGTTGAGCGTTGGCTTGGTCGACGGCGTCCATCTCGCGTTCGATGAGCCCGAGGATCGCGTCGATATCTGTGCCACGCAGCTGCGGATCGAGAATGGTGAACTTCCAGCACGGCGCGCCCTCGAAGGTGGTGGTCGCGACAATCACGTCGCCCCGCTCGAGCAAGCGCTGGCGGACGATGTGGACGAGGCTGGCGGGGGCATCGGCAGGCGTAAACAGCACTGTGGAAAGCTCCGGTGTGGCGCGCAGTGCAAAGCGTGGATGGGCGTCGACGCGCCGGGCGGCATCGCGGGCCGCGGCGCAGCAGGCGTCGAAGGCCTCCCCGAGGGCGTCGGCGCCGTGGGTGCGCAGCGTCATCCAGAGCTTGAGCGCGTCGAAGCGACGCGTGGTTTGGAGCGAGAAGTCTGCGAGATTGTGGTCGGTGGCGTCTTCGGGGTTGAGGTAGTCCGCGTGCCACGACACGAGGGCGCAGTCGGCGGGATCGCGCAAGAGAATCGCGCTGCAGGCCACCGGCTGGAAGTAGCCCTTGTGGAAGTCGACGGTGACGCTATCGGCCGCGTCCATGCCGCGCAAACGGTGCCGTTGCGTGGGTGAGAGCAGCAGGATGCCTCCGTACGCGGCGTCGACATGCAAGTGCACCCCTGCGTGGCGGCAGACCTTGGCGATGCTCTCTAGCGGATCGATGGTGCCGCGGTCGGTTGCCCCAGCGGTGGCCACGACGGCCATCGGCGTGTAGCCGTCCGCCACGTCGGCCGCGATGCGCCGGGCGAGATCAGCTGCGTCGAGTCGGTGTTCGGCATCCGATTCGATAGTGATGACGGCGGTGTCCGCGAGCCCAAGGAGGTGGGCGGCGCGCAACACGGAGTAGTGGGCGTGGCTGCTGGTGTAGAGGCGCAACTGGGAAAGTCCCTGCACGCCTTGAGCGCCCAGCGCCTTTTCGCGCGCAATGTAGAGCGCCTGCAGATTGGATTGCGTACCACCGGACGTAAAGACCCCGCGGGTGCGGGAATGCGGGTCTTCCGGCCAGCGCAGCTTGCGCGCGAAGAACTCGAGGAGGTGGCCTTCGATTGCGGCGGCGCTCGAGGCCTGATCCCAGCTTTCGACCGCGGTGTTAACTGTGGTGGCGAGCAGATCCGCGCCCACGGCGGTGGCGGTGATCGGACAGTTGAGGTGGGCGATGTAGCGCGGGTGGTGGTACCACACGGCGTGGTCGAGCCAGAGTTCGCAAAGCTCAGCCAACGCGGCGTCGAATGTACCAATTGGGTGCTCGAGGTCAACGCGTGTGACGGCCGCTGCTGTCTCATGGGCGTTGCGACCGGAGCGTGGCGCGTCGCCCTCGGCGAGATACTGCGTGAGGGTGTGCTGGCTGTGGTGGATGATTGTGTTTAATGCAGTCGGATCGGCTCTTACGAAGGAATCGACGAAAGGGGCCGGTCTCTCGTGACGAATTTTGTGCATGTTAGGATACCCTAACATAGAGTAGGCTACGGTAAAATTATTTAATGGAAAGTGGTGCCGCGCGCGGGCACGCTGCGGTGATCCGTGGTCACGGCGGGATGTATTTGCTGCACCGGCTCGGGGAAGGGTGCGAAAGCACTGGTCTGATGCGCAGTGCGCGGGGTCGACGGCTGAGGTCTCGGGCATAGCAGGAGCGGCACAGGGGCGAGTAGAAGGAATGGGCGTGCGGTGCATTTCTACGGGTTGGTTGCGGGCGCAGGACGTGGCGAGGGTGGGATGTGGAAAAGCGTCTTTCACTTCGGACAAGGCCGAGGCGGGATAAATCAATTCTTGTAGACCTTTTGTGTGGCGGTGGCCATACAACAAACCGTGTGGCCGCGAGCCAGAAGGCCCAGGCTAAAAAACATGAAGACAGCATTGCTTGTAGGTGGCGGCCTGATCGGTTTCTCGTTTGCCCAGCGCTTCGTCGACGCGGGGTGGCAGGTGCGCATGACAGACGTGCGCGCAGAACTCGCGGACGCGGTGGCGCAGGAGTTCGGGGACAAGGTTCGGTTCTAAACAAACCTGGAGGATCTCACGGACAGCGTCGATTTCGTCCAGGAAGCAGGGCTGGAGTCGCTGGAGTTCAAGCACAAGATCTTCGCACGGCTGGCGGGACTTACCGATGCCGCCATCCTCGCCAGCTCGACCTCAGCCATCCTTCCTTCCAAGAGCGCGGCAGACAATCCCGCAGCCGAGCGGATCGTCATCGGTCACCCGTTCACCCGCCGGCACTCATGCCGGTTCTCGAAGTCGTGCCGGGACCGGAGACCGCGCCGGAGACGGTCGAACGCGCGCTGGAGGTCTACCGAGAGCTCGGCTTCGAGCCCAGCGCGATGAAGAAGGAAATCCCCGGATTCGTGGGCAACCGCATTCAAAAGGTCGACATGTGGGAGGCGATTTCACTCGTGCAACAGGGGGTCATTGACGCGAAGGACCTCGACACGATTTTGCGCAACTCGCTGGGGCTGCGCTACGCGGCCACAGGCCCGTTCGAGTCCAACCGTTTGGGCGGCGGCCCCGAGGGCATCAAGTCGACTATCGAACATATCGCGGGAGCCTGGGAGACCGAGCCTGTCGCCGGAGTGCCCGACATGTCGCATCTCGACGAGGTGTACGCGCAAGTCGATGTCCCTACGACAACTACGCCGAGACCTTCGAGTCCGGCACCCGCCGCCGCAATGCGCTGCTGCGCGGCTTCCTCGACGTGCGCGCTGCACACTAGCGCTTACTCGGCGCGCGGAGTTATTCGGGGCGCAGGATGCGCTGGGCGACCTCGACATCAGGGTTCGCCGCGCGCAGGGCGTCGAGGATGTCATCTGCCGCCAGGCGCAGATCGTCGTCCGTGAGCGGATCCAAGGCCTCGAGGATATAGAGCACGCTGGTGGTCTCCGGCGTGGGCTGGACTCGGTGCTCGGGCCGGAAGCGCCGCGCGGCACTACCCGCGGCATCGCGCACCGTAGCGGTGCCTACCTCGATGCGCACTAGGCCCGCGAAGCCATCGAGGGCGAACGCCGTGACAGGCAGCTCGAAACGGCGGGCGACGGCGTTGCCGAGGGCAACTACGGGGGCATCGGAAGGCTGGGCGCCCAGATCAAAAAGCGCGGGATCGAGCCCGGCGTTCTGCCACGCCGTGCGCCACGCGGCGACATGGGGCTGGAATGCTGACGGGGCGGCGGGGGTTTCGGCAACCGGGGAAGTGACGTTGCGTGCGGCGATGAGCAGCGCGCGGTAGTCGGGGCGCGGGGTGTCCAGCTCGACGTTGACAAGGAAATCGATAAGGCTCATTTCAGGTCTCCCGAGTAAAGGTTGAAGCGGTCGCCGCGTGCGAAACCGACGAGTGCCATGCCGGTTTTGCGGGCAGTGTCGACGGCGAGCGAGGAGGCTGCCGATACCGCCACGAGCTGGCAGAAGCCCGCCATCGCAGCCTTCTGCACGAGCTCGAAGCTGGCGCGCGAGCTCATCACGAGGATGAGATCGCTGGCCGGAAGCAAGCCCTCCATGAGCAGGTGGCCGATGACCTTGTCCGCGGCGTTGTGGCGGCCGACGTCTTCTCGGATGACGATGGGCTCGCCACCCAGCGTGAAGGCGCCAGCGGCGTGGATGCCGCCGGTCTTGCGGAACTGCTTCTGGCCCTCGCGCAGCCTATCCGGCAGCTGGGCGATAACGAGCGGGTCGACCGGCACGTGGGGGATGGGGTAACGGGTCTTCTTGGCTAGCTCCTCGATGGACGAGGTACCGCACACGCCGCACGCGGAGTTGGTGAGTGTTAGGCGCAGCTCTTTGAGCGAGATGACGTTGTCGTCGCGCATCTCAATGTCGAGGAGGTTGTAGGTGTTGACACCGTCGCGGGTGGTGCCCTCGCAGTACTTGGCGGACTCGATGTCGCGGGCGGCCTGGATGTGGCCCTCGGAATGGAGGAATCCATGGGCGAGCTCAACGTCGTGGCCCGGGGTGCGCATGGTCGTGGTGAGAGTCTGGCCATCGACGCGGATTTCGAGCGGCTCCTCGCCAGCGACGGTATCGGCGCGGGTATCGACCTGGGTGACCTGCGTGCGCTCCTCGTTGAGGCGGACCTTGGTGACCGCGAACTTGGAGGTGGTGCGGCCCGCCACTACTGCACGGCTTCCTTGAGCTTGGCGATGTTGGCGCGGGCTTCCTCGACGTCTTTGCTGGCCAGACCGACCACGAAGGCGGTGAGCGGGGCGGCCGGGCGGGAGCGATAGTGCGCGACGTCCTTGGTGAGATCGAGCAGCTCGCGCACCAGCGCCGTGGCGTCGTGCGGATCGAGATCCAGCGTCGTTGCGACCTCTTCAAGCCACTCGTGCGCGGTCTGGATGGGGTCTTTGTCTTCAGTCATGAACTCAACTGTAGTCGCGGCCCTGCCTACAACCGCGAAAGTCCCGCTCGCGACGGGACTAACGGGGGTGCGGCGACTTAGAAGTCGTTCGCGTTCTTGCCGGTCGGTTCCAGACGGACAATGAGGGACTTGGAAACGGGAGTCTCGGAGTCCTTAGTCATCTCTTCCACAGGCACGAGGATGTTGAGCTCAGGGAAGTAGCCGCCCACGTAATCCTTGGCGATGTCGTACTCGACCAGGCGGAAGTTCGGCGCGACGCGGCGGCCCGAGGCGTACTCGGAGACAACGTCGACGATGTCGCCGTCCTTGAGCCCGCGCTCGGCCAGGTCCTTCTTGCGGATGAAGATGACACGGCGTCCACCGCGCACACCGCGGTAGCGGTCAACCAGGCCATAGGAGATGGTGTTGTACTGGTCGTGGCTGCGCACCGTGGTCAGCAGCAGCTGGTCGCCCTCAAGCTCGATGGTGTCGGTGGCATTGATGGTCAGCTGGGCCTTGCCGTCCGAGGTGTTGAAGATGCGTTCGCGGGCCGCGTGCGGGAGCATGAAGCCGCTGGGGCGTTTGAGGTGCTCGTTGTAGTTCTCAAAACCAGGGATGACGTTCGCGATGTGATCACGGATGACATCGTAGTTGTCCATCATCGGGCGCTAGAAGGCGTCGCCGAATGCACGCTCGCCGATGCCGCAGATGATCTGCATTTGGGAGTGGAGATTCAGGTCGCGGTTTCCGCGGCGCTTCGGGAAGGACGCGGAAACCTTGGAGTCCGATGCCTCGACAGAGACCTTCTGCGGGCCCGAGGCCTGAATGTCGACATCGGTGCGGGAGCGCACCGGCAAGATAAGCGACTTCTCACCCAGCCACGCACACGTGCGGTTGAGCTTGGTGAGCATGTGGGCCGACTGCTAGGTGGCAGAAATGCCGTCTTCAAGCGCCGTCGTGTCCGACATCGCGCGGATGTAGTTTCCGCCCAGTGACAGGAAGAAATCGACGTTCTTTTCGCGCAGCTGGATACCCGCGCCAGTGGAAGAAACGCCGTGCTCGCGCGGAACGTCGAAGCCAAATTTTTCTTCCATGTTGGCCAGGAACCACTCCGGCATCTTCTACGAGATGCCCATCGTGCGGTCACCCTGGACATTGGAGTGGCCACTGAACGGGCCGGAGCCCGCGCCGGGCTTGCCGTAGTTGCCGGTGAGCAGTAGGAAGTTCATCATTTCCTGGATGGTGGCCACCGCGTTGCGGTGCTGGGACACGCCCAGCGTCCACGCGAGAACAACCGTCTCGGACTTCTCCACGTAGTCGACGATGTTCTTGACCTCGGCCTGGGAGACTCCGGATCCGCGGGAAAGGGCGGCATCGTCAAGCGAATTAAGGTGCGCGATGGTCTCGTCGACGTTGGAACAGAACTCCTCCAAGAACTTGCGGTCGAGCAAGTCGCGGCGAATGACCTCGCGGTTGATCTGCTGGAACAGCGCGCGGTCGCCGTCGAGGCGAACCTGGACGTACTCGTCGCTAATCTTGTCGGCCACGCCGAGGGCGCCCTTGACGGACTGCGGCTCCTTGAACTTCATTAAACCAGTCTCCGGCATGGGATTGATAATGATGAACCTGCCGCCGTTTTCCTTCTGCTTCTTAAAGGCGGTCAGCGAGCGCGGGTGGTTGATACCCGGGTTCTGGCCCACGGAGATGATGTGTTCCGTGTTGTATATGTCTTGCATGACGATGGAGCCCTTGCCCACGCCCACGGTCTTGGCGAGCGCGACACCCGTGGAGTCGTGACAGAGGTTCGCGCAGTCCGGCAGGTTATTGGAGCCGTGGCGGCGGCCCAGCACACCGAAGATGAAGGCGGACTCGTTGACGGCCGTGCCGGAGGTATAGAAGATGGCGCGGTTCGGGTCCGTGGCCTTGAGCTGCTCCGCGATGAGGTCGTAGGCCTCGTCCCAGGAGACGGGGTGGTACTTCTCGTCGCCGAGCGAGCGGTCGCAGAGCATGGGCTCGGTGAGACGGCCGAGCTGGTTGAGCTCCTAGTCCGGCATCTCGCGCACCTGCCGGACGGTGGTGTTGGCGAAGAACTCGCGGGACACGCGCTTGGACGTGGTCTCCTGGGCGATGGCCTTGGCGCCGTTCTCACAGAACTCGACGAAGTTGATGTCGCCCTGCCCCGGCTCCGGCCAGGCGCAGCCGGGGCAGTCAACGCCTCCATGCTGGTTCATTTTCAGCAGCGGCACGAGGCCGTGGTTCGGGATTGCCTTCTCCATCGCGTGGTATACGCCGCCCACGCCTGCAGGCGCGGTGACGCGGTGGCCGATGCGTGGGTTGTCGAAGCGGTTAGCGACGGGATTGGCACGAGAAACTGTAACGTTTGGGGTCATGCCGGCAAGCTTGCCGATAAGCAGGGAGAATTTTGGAAAAGGCCAGGTCGACGTGTAATGTAAATGCTCGGACTCGTGCCCGCACGCTGTTTATGCAGCTCACATGGGGATGAGTACCCGCAATTCAAGAAGTTCATTTCAACTTTGTTGTAGGCCCCTCGCCGTAGATAGCGGACCGTTGTCTGAATCAAAGGGTGGCGAGCGCCTCACGGTACTGACCGTGGGGAGCGTGAGTAGCCCGAAATCACACGGAGAACGCTTTGGTGAGCACGGGAACCGCAACGAGAAAGGTACACGGTCACTCATATGACTATGACTGATCCTATTGCCGACATGCTGTCGCGTGTGCGCAACGCAAGTAATGCGCACCATGACACCGTGTCGATGCCTACCTCCAAGCTGAAGGCAAATATTGCCGACATCTTGAAGCAGGAAGGCTACATCGCTGACTACACCGTCGAGGGCCACACCCTGTCCCTCGAGCTGAAGTACAACAACCGCGAGCGCTCCCTGTCTGGCCTGCGTCGCGTGTCTAAGCCGGGTCTGCGTGTGTACGCAAAGTCCACCGAACTGCCACAGGTCTTGGGCGGCCTGGGCGTGGCTATTATTTCCACGTCCCACGGCGTGCTGACTGACCGTCAGGCTGAGGAGAAGGGCGTAGGCGGAGAAGTTCTCGCCTACGTCTGGTAAAGGGAGGTTTGACACATGTCTCGAGTCGGTCTAGCACCAATCGCCGTGCCAAACGGCGTCGAAATCAAGATCAACGGCCAAGACGTTGAGGTGAAGGGCCCAAAGGGTACCCAGAGCGTTAACGTTCCAGAGCCAATCGCCATCAACCTGGAAGACGGCGTACTGTCCGTCTCCCGCCCTGATGACCACCGCAAGCACCGTGCTCTGCACGGTCTGTCCCGCTCCCTGCTGAACAACGCCGTTATCGGCGTGACCGAGGGCTACACCATCAAGATGGAAATCTTCGGTGTCGGCTACCGTGTCCAGCAGAAGGGCAAGGACCTGGAATTCAGCCTGGGCTACTCCCACCCGATCCTCATCGAGGCTCCGGAGGGAATTACCTTCGCAGTGGACGGCGCAACCAAGCTGTCCATTACCGGTATTGACAAGCAACTAGTCGGACAGATCGCCGCTAATATCCGTCGTCTGCGTAAGGACGATCCTTATAAGGGCAAGGGTATTCGCTACGAAGGCGAGCAGATCCGTCGCAAGGTCGGAAAGACGGGTAAGTAAGCAATGGCAAACACTGAAAACACCAAGCGCACTCCAGTCGGCAAGGACATCTCCTCCCGTCGTCGCGAAGCACGCGCACGCCGTCACTTCCGTATCCGTAAGACCCTGCGCGGCACCCCTGAGGCACCGCGCCTGGTTCTTCACCGCTCCTCACGTCACATGCACGTCCAGGTCATCGATGACCTGGCAGGCCACACCCTGGTCTCCGCATCCTCCATGGAGGCGGACGTTCGTGCACTCGAGGGCGATAAGAAGGCCAAGGCTGCCAAGGTAGGCGAGCTGGTTGCCGAGCGCGCAAAGGCCGCTGGCATCGAGCACGTCGTATTTGACCGCGCAGGCTACAAGTACCACGGCCGCGTCGCTGCGCTGGCTGACGCCGCACGTGAAGGTGGTCTGAAGTTCTAATGATCATCGTCAACGGAAACATCAACGGAAGGAACGCCTAATGTCGGACCGTGAACAGCGTGACGGCGGACGCTCCGCCGAGAACAACAAGAACAACCGCGGTGGCAACGGCCGCCGCAACGATCGTCGTAACCACCAGGACAACGAGCGCGATAAGTACATCGAGCGCGTTGTGACCATCAACCGCGTCTCCAAGACCGTTAAGGGTGGCCGCAACATGTCCTTCACCGCTCTCGTCGTCGTTGGTGACGGCCAGGGTCAGGTTGGCGTTGGCTACGGCAAGGCCAAGGAAGTCCCGGCCGCAATCCAGAAGGGTGCTGAAGAGGCTCGCAAGAACTTCTTCCGCGTTCCGATGATTGCCGGCACCATCACCCACCCGGTTGAGGGTCGCGACGCAGCTGGCATCGTTATGATGAAGCCTGCCGCACCTGGTACCGGTGTTATCGCCGGTGGTGCTGCTCGTCCAGTGCTTGAATGCGCTGGCGTGCAGGACATCCTGTCGAAGTCCCTGGGCTCCGACAATGCACTCAACGTCGTCCGCGCTACCGTGGACGGCCTCAAGCAGCTGGTCCGCCCTGAAGAGGTTGCCGCACGTCGTGGCAAGTCCATCGAAGAGGTCACCCCGGCCCGTATGCTGCGCAAGCGCGCAGGTCAGGAGGCATAAGCAATGGCTCTGAAGATTACACAGGTAAAGGGCCTGGTGGGCACCAAGCCGAACCACCGCAAGAACATTGAGGCCCTCGGCCTCAAGCGCATCGGTCAGTCCGTAGTTAAGCAGGACACCCCGATCGTTCGCGGTATGGTTCACAAGGTTCGCCACCTGGTCACCGTCGAAGAAGTGGCAGGGGAGTAAACCATGGCTGATATCATCAAGCTGCACGACCTGCGCCCAACCGCAGGAGCAAATAAGCCTAAGACCCGCGTTGGCCGCGGTGAGGCATCCAAGGGTAAGACCGCTGGTCGCGGTACCAAGGGCACCGGTGCTCGTAAGCAGGTTTCCGCTGCTTTCGAGGGTGGCCAGATGCCGATCCACATGCGTCTGCCTAAGTTGAAGGGCTTCAAGAACCCGAACCATGTTGAGTACCAGGTAGTCAACGTTGCTGACCTGGCTGAGAAGTTCGCAGATGGCGGCGACATCACCGTTGCTGACATCGCAGCTGCTGGCCTGGTCCGCGCTAATAAGCCGGTCAAGGTTCTGGGCAACGGCGACATCAACGTTAAGTTGAACGTCACCGCTGACAAGTTCTCCAAGTCTGCTGTTGAGAAGATCGAGGCTGCTGGCGGATCCGCCAACACCAAGTAATCTCTTTCAAGTAGATTTTCGTCCCCCTCTCCGCACCAGCGGAGCAGGGGGACGATTTCGTTTGGTAAGCGCCCTGGTGCCGGTATAGAGCGCAGTACCTTGGTTATGGACACAATTGGTGCTGGAAATAGCTGACAGGAAACCTTTATTAATAAATAAGGTTGCCGGTATGGCGATATATATTCATGAGTGTTAAAGTCAATCTTAGTTGAAAATCATCTACCGTTAAGGAGACTCTTATGTCGTCTATTTCTTCGCTGCTCGCAACCGCAGTCGCTGCCATCATGCCATTTGCCGGCTCTACCGGCCCAGTCGACGCCCAGGAACAGCTCTCCCAGCCGGATCCTGCTGAGACCACTCAGACCGCGCCTGCCGAAGTTGGCGAGCAGAACGCTCAGGACCAGCAGCCCGGCGCTCACGCTGAGAAGGGCCGTATCACCGGTGACAAGGAAGACGTCATCAACGGTGACGCAGAGGGTGCCGAAGAGGTCGATCCAGGGTTCAACGGTGGCAACCTGCAGAGCGGTAAGCTGGCCGTGCAGCGTGAGCTGGCCCTAGCTACCCAGGAGGCCGGCCACGAGTTCATGAACATCGAGTTTAAGGATGACCACTCTGCTCACCTGACCTTCCCGGAGACCTATAACCCGGAGAAGGATGAGGCAGCTGTGCAGCGCGTCATGGACGCCCTGAAGATCAACGGCTACGACAACATCACCGCGGCCTACTAAAGCGCGAGTGTCCCAAGACTTCGGGACGAAAAAAGAGGGTGGAACGCTCGGGGAGGGCGTTCCACCCTTTATGCTTTTCCAACCAGGGTAGGCGCGGGGGAGGGAAGGCCTAGGCCTCGTCTACGGTTTTTTCGTACAGGCCAGGGAAGCGGTCATCCGGATCGGTAACCGCTTTGATGGTGGCGGGAAGGTTGCCACCGTAGAGTTCTTCGAATTTTTCCCGGGAATAGAAGGCTTCAGAGTAAAGGGACTTGTGTCCGCCAAGCTCGTTGACCTTGGATTCAATGACGCGGTTGAAAGCGCCATTATTCGGGGCGGAAGGGTCGACGTGGTCGCCTTCTACGCCGGACCAAAAGCCAACATTGACCCAGGTCTGCCCGGGGCGAAGCGGGTAGAGCGGCCAGGGGTCGCTCGAGTTAGAGGCGAGGTCGCCGGTGCCTACTAGCTCTTCCACGCCATCGCGAAGTCGGATTGGACAGAGCCACACCGGCTGGATATCGGAAGCATTAAAGAACCAATGGAGGAATTCCGGCAGGTTTTCTGGAGTGACCTCGATATCTTGGACCACGCGTTCAGCACGTGGCTTGCCGTGGGGCTTTTTGATGAAGTTATATTCCAGCTCGTATTTGCGGTCGAGCCGGACCAATTTCCAATAAAAAGAACTGCGGCGCAATTCGCGCGGCCACACCTTGCGCACCTTCGGGTTCTGCGCGCCAAAGGCGCGCGAGCACCAGAACCAGTCGGTATCCCAGCGCCAGATATAGTCGCGGATGGTCAGGCGGTCGCGCCGAATGTCAGAGGCGTGCTGGAGGCTGCGGTAGTAAATCTTGTCCCGCGTGTAATCGGAGGTTGGGCCCTCCTCGTCGGTAAAGCGGGCGAAGACGAGGTAGGCCTCGTCCTCGGAGAAGACCACGCCGTCGAGGCCATGGACGGGCTCGCCGCGGTGCGTGTGGGAAGAGGCGACGTCGGCAAGCACGCGGCTCGCCTCCTCCACGGTGTGGAAACGCTCCTCGCGCAATTCCACATAGGCGGGCACGGGCTCTAACTCGATCTTCAGGCGCACCGCATAGCCCAGCGAGCCATAGGAGTTGGGGAAGAGACGGAAGAGATCCACATTCTGCTCGCGGGAGCAGGTAAGGATCTCACCCGTGCCGGTAAGCACGTCCATCTCGAGGACGGACTCGTGCGGCAAGCCATTGCGAAAGCTCGTGGATTCCACGCCCATGCCAGTAACCGCACCGCCCAAAGTAATGGTCTTAAGCTGCGGTACGACGAAGGGCATGAGGCCATGGGGAAGGGTGGCATCGACGAGGTCCTCATAGGTGCACATACCTTGCACATCGGCCGTGCGAGCAACCGGATCGACCTCGATGACGCTGCCCAGGCCGGATACGTCTAGGCCCTCTTGCTCCTCGCTACGGCTGCGGAAAAGATTAGAAGTTTTCTTGGCTAGGCGCACGCGCTTTCCGGCCGGTACGGCACGGAAGCTGGCGAGCAGCTTGTCGACGCCCTCCTGGTGCGCCGCCCACCCCACCGGCTCAATGGGCATGGCATCTACCGGGCGTGGTTGAGCGGAGGCAACGCGTTCGCGCAGATTATCAATGAGAGTCATAGCAAGCCTCCTTAAAAGCGGCTATCTTCCCACCACCGGCGCTCGGGCACGCCGGCGCGGGAGCCGGCCTCGCCCAGCTTGACGCCGAGGAAGTGGTACAGGTTGATGATATTGCGCTCAAATCCCCACTCTGAACCGGCCATATAAATGCCGTAGAGGCGGGCAGTAGGCAGTCCCACGGTGGCGCAGGCCTCGTCCCAATTTTCCTTCAAGTTCTCGCACCAATCATGCAGCGTACGCATGTAGTCAAAGCGCAGTGACTCGGTGTGGATGACCTCAAAGCCGTTGTCCTGCATGGCCTTGGTGACGTTGCCGGAACCGGTGAGCTCGCCGTCGGGGAAGATATAGCGGTCAATGAAGCCGCCCTTGGGCGTCTTGTGGTTATCCGGGTAGGTGATGTTGTGGTTGAGCATCAGGCCGCCCACCTTCAACTTGCCATGGAGGAACTTGAAGAAGTCATCGTAATTCTTTACACCGATGTGCTCGATAATTCCGATGGCGGAGATAGCATCGAAGCCCTCTTCGGTGATATCGCGGTAGTCCATGAAGCGTACTTCCGCTAAGTCTTGGAGGCCTTCCTCCTCAATCTTGCGCTGGCCCCACTCTGCCTGTTCCTTGGATAGGGTGACGCCAATGGACTTCACGCCGCGGCGCGCTGCGTAGCGCACCATGCCGCCCCAGCCACAGCCCACGTCCAAGTGGCGGTCGCCCTCCTGGAGGCGCAGCTTGTCAAAGATGAGGCGGTACTTATTCTCCTGCGCTTCCTCCAAAGTGGCGTCTGGGGAAGGGTAGTAGGCGCAGGTATAGGTCATCGAATCGCCCAAGAAGAGCTCATAAAAGTCATTGCCCACGTCGTAGTGATCAGAAATGACATCAGCATCGCGCTGCTTCGAGTGCTTGGATAGGCCGTCGTGTAGCTTGCGGCGCAGCCACGAGGCTCGCTCTACCTCTGGTACCGGCTGGATTTGGAAGGCACCCATGGACGCTAGGGAACGGACAACACGTGCCAGCGTTTTTGCATCCGGCTTGTGGAATTTGTCGTACATGGCATGTAGGGCGTCGAAGATGCCATAGGGGTGGGCTGGGTGATCGCCGTGTACCGTGATGCCGTCGGTGACATAGGCGCGGGCGAATCCCACATCGCCGGGATGGGTGGCTATAAAAGACAAGCCTTCAAGGCTGTTAATAGTCACCTTGTACTGGGCATCCTCCGGTCCGGTCGCGGATCCGTCGAAGGCTTCCCAGCGGAAGGGATTGGGGCTAGGGACAAATACGTCGATGATCTCAGCTACGGTCATCGGCGTGAATTTCTTTTTCATAAGTACTTCTTTCGAAAATAGTTGGTTCACACCAATAACGGCCTCGTGGCTCATGGGGCTGTGAGGTCGGAGACTTTACTAGGGGATTGCATGTGTGCAATACCCCCTCATGGTAAACCCCGTAGGCAAAACGTGCGAAAGAACAAGCAATGATGGTCACACTATTGGGTATTAATGTGGCTATGGGGGACAAGGCTGGTAGGGTTGTGGGGTCATAAGTGTTCAACCGTCCCTGAAAGAAGCCTAAAATTCCCCTTAGCTGTCCAGCTTGAGGGGTGCGGTTTCCTAGGGGCAGATGAGTTTCCACCTCCGTGTATGAGCGCGAAACCCTCCCTAGATTTCGCGTTCGGCAGCGGTAGGCCAGGAGGATTTTGTAGTGTCCGCCATTATCCAGGCTTTTAAGGATGCCGACCTACGTAAGAAGATCATTTTCACCATCGTGATGGTCATTGCGTACCGCGTCGGCGCACAGATTCCGTCCCCGGGTGTTGACTATGCGTCAATTGCTGGCCGCTTGCGCCAGCTGACCGAGCAGTCCGGAGACCTTTACTCCGTCATTAACCTCTTCTCGGGTGGCGCGTTGCTGCAGCTGTCGATCTTCGCCATCGGCATCATGCCGTACATTACGGCCTCGATTATCGTGCAGCTGTTGACCGTGGTCATTCCCCGCTTCGAGGAATTGAAGAAGGAAGGCCAGTCCGGTCAGGCCAAGATGACCCAGTACACTCGCTACCTGACCTTGGCGTTGGCGTTGCTACAATCCTCCGGCATCGTCGCACTGGCAGACCGCGAGCAGCTGCTGGGCCAGGGCGTGCAGGTCTTGGCAGAAGACCGTAACTTCTTTACCCTCATCGTCCTGGTAATCACCATGACGTCGGGCGCCGTGCTGGTGATGTGGATGGGCGAGCTCATCACCGAAAAGGGCATCGGTAACGGTATGTCCCTGCTCATCTTCGCTGGTATCGCAACCCGCCTTCCAACCGATGGTGTAAGCATCCTGCAGAACAATGGTGGACTCGTCTTCGCCATGGTCGTTGCTGGCTTGGTTGTCCTCGTTGTGGGCATCACCTTCATCGAACAGGGCCAGCGCCGCATTCCGGTCCAGTACGCCAAGCGCATGGTTGGCCGCCGTCAGTACGGTGGTTCCTCTACCTACCTGCCGCTGAAGGTCAACCAGGCCGGCGTTATTCCGGTCATCTTTGCCTCCTCCCTTATCTACATGCCGGTGCTCATTACCCAGATCGTGAACTCTGGCTCCGCCGGTACCCCCGATAACTGGTGGCAGCGCAATGTCATCGCACACCTGCAGGCGCCATCGTCCTGGCAGTACATCGTGCTGTACTTCGTGCTGACTATCTTCTTCGCTTATTTCTACGTTTCGGTTCAGTACGATCCGGCAGAGCAGGCGGATAATATGAAGAAGTATGGTGGCTTCATTCCGGGTATCCGCCCGGGCCGTCCGACCGCGGAGTACCTTGGTTATGTGATGAACCGTCTGCTGTGCGTGGGCGCCCTGTACTTGGCAGTTATCGCCATTTTGCCGAATATCCTCTTGGATCTCGGTGTGGGCCGCGCTTCTGCCAGCGGTACCTCCGCCTTTGGCGGTACGGCCATCCTGATTATGGTCTCTGTCGCTTTGACTACGGTCAAGCAGATCGAGTCCCAGCTACTGCAATCCAACTACGAAGGACTACTTAAGTAATGCGTCTTGTACTTCTAGGACCTCCCGGTGCCGGCAAGGGCACCCAGGCAGCTATCCTCAGCGAGAAGCTAAACGTTCCGCATATCTCCACCGGCGATCTCTTCCGCGCCAATATTGGCGAAGGCACTCCGCTGGGTGTGGAAGCAAAGTCTTATATCGATGCAGGCAAGCTGGTACCTACCGACGTCACCGCTCGTATGGTCGAGGATCGCCTCAACCAGGACGATGCCAAGAATGGCTTCCTGCTGGACGGCTTCCCTCGTACTACCGAGCAAGCAGACATCCTGGAAGAGCTGCTGTCCAAGAAGGGCGAGAAGCTCGACGGCGTGCTCAACTTCGAGGTATCTGAGGACGTAGTTGTCGAGCGCATGATGGCTCGCGGCCGCGCCGACGATAACGAGGAGACCATTCGCACCCGTCTCGGTGTATACCGTGAGGAGACCTTCCCGCTCATTGAGCACTACGGCGATGCCATTATCCCCATCAAGGCCGAAGGCACCGTGGAGGAGATCAACGCCCGTGCGATGGAAGCACTGGGTAAGTAAGCATGGCTTTTCGACGCCGCAGTAAGCGCATCCTCGCCCGTACCCCGGGTGAGCTAGACGCCATGCAGGCCGCCGGCGAGATCGTCGGTAAGGCACTGCAGGAAGTCCGCGCTGCTGCGGCGTCTGGCGTATCTACCCTCGAGTTAGATGCAGTGGCCGAACAGATCATTCGCGATGCCGGGGCTTATCCCACTTTCAAGGGCTACGAAGGCTTCCCGGGCTCCATTTGCGCTTCCGTTAATGATGTCATCGTCCACGGAATCCCAGACCAGGAAACCGTCCTCGCCGAAGGTGATCTAGTTTCCATTGATTGTGGTGCCACGCTCGACGGCTGGGTCGGCGATAGCGCCTGGTCCTTCGCCGTGGGCGAGCTCGACTCAGATGTCGAAGCCCTCAATAAGGCCACCGAGTGGGTCCTTATGGAAGGCATGCAAGCTATGGTTCCAGGCAATCTGCTTACCGATGTCTCCTATGCCCTCGAACAAGCCACCCGCCGTGCTGAGGAGAAGTTCGGTGTGGAGCTTTTTATCGTCGATGGCTACGGCGGGCACGGAATTGGCCGCACCATGCATGAGGAACCGTACCTAGCCAACGAAGGCCGGCCCGGGCGGGGCCCGCTGATTCAAGAAGGTTCCGTACTGGCCATCGAACCCATGCTAACTTTGGGTACAGAGGATTCCGCCGTCTTAGAGGATGACTGGACGGTCGTTACCCTCGATGGTTCCTTTGCCGCCCACTGGGAGCATACGGTGGCCGCCACCGCCGATGGTCCCCGTATTCTCACCCGTCGCTACTGACACATATTCCCCAATATTGCCTGTTGTACTAGGCAGATACCCCCCGAAAGGTTTATACTCACAGCCATGTCTAAATTTAGCTTCCGCAAGTTCCGTGCCACGGTTGCAGCGCCCGCAGTCGCTAGCGTGATGGCCTTGAGCGCCACCGTTGCGGCTCCAGCCGCTACTGCCCAGGAGGTTCCTAACCTGGATCAGCTCAGCTCCAAGGCAAACTCTGACCTCGCACAGCTCGCTTCTCAGTCCGGCCTAGATAAGCTCACCGCTGATGCAAAGGCACAGCTGGATAATTTCTACGGCCAGACCCGCGAACAGGCGTGGAACACCCGCAACCAGATTTTGGACCAGGCAGAGAAGTTCTCTCCTGAGCTGGCCCCTAGCGTTCAGACTGCGGTGGATGGCGCCGTTGAATTCCTCTTCCCAGGCCTGATTGCTCAGAAGAATGAGGAAGCACGCAAGGCTCGCGAGGCTGCGGCCCGCGCTAATGCCGAGCGCGTTGCCGCTGAGAAGGCTCGCTCCGAGGCTGCCGCACGCAAGGCGGAAGCACAGCGCCGCGCTAACGAGTTTGACCGTGGTCCGTGCCCAGCGGACGCCAAGGTTTGTGTTGACTTGAACGGTCGCCGCACCTGGCTGCAGGACGGTGGCAAGGTCTCCTATGTCTCCCCGGCAATGTCGGCTGGCATGCAAGGTCAGGAAACCCCACGCGGCACCTTCCACGTCACCCGCAAGGTAGAGCACGAAATCTCCCGCGAGTTCAATAACGCGCCGATGCCGTACTCCATCTACTTCACCAACAATGGCCACGCTTTCCACTTGGATGACCCGGCCGTTGACTCCAATGGTTGCGTACACCTGCCGCCGGACGCTGCAAAGCGTTACTGGGATAACGTGCAGGTCGGCGATAAGGTATTCATTTACTAAAGTCTCCCGCCACTGCACTAATTGATTCCCCCGCGTTGGTTCTCCGTGAAGGAGGGCCGGTGTGGGGGATTTCTTCTCTCTGGCGGTCTTAAAATGCTGACTGTGGGCACAAGGCTAGGGGAGAGAGGGAATCGCATAACTCGACGTCGAAAAGCGCACTGGTTTGGAAAACGTGTCGCTGCAGCGTATGCTGTTAAGTCGGTGTATTACGCCAGTGAGACTGGCGCAGATACGCCACCGCAGTAGACAACAAACATGCAGGTGACGGCACACTTGTCCGTCGCCAGAAAAGTAGAGGTTATGGCTAAGGAAGGCGCAATCGAGGTAGAAGGCCGCATTATCGAGCCTTTGCCCAACGCAATGTTCCGTGTCGAGCTCGACAATGGACACAAGGTTCTTGCACATATTTCTGGCAAGATGCGTCAGCACTACATTCGCATCCTCCCAGAGGACCGCGTGGTTGTAGAGCTGTCTCCTTATGACCTGACCCGTGGACGCATCGTCTACCGCTACAAGTAAAAACTGTAAGCCTCCTCACCCAAGGGTGAACCTGTAGGTTCACCCTGTCCACCTCAGGCTACGGTGGCCTGAGCCCACACTGGTAAGTAACCCAAGGATTCCCGGCACGGTCCGGGCGAAGCGTTGCATGGAGTGGGACGGATGGGGAGAAAACCGCCGTAACAACCCGAAAGGACACGCCATATGGCACGTCTAGCTGGTGTTGACCTCCCACGCAATAAGCGTATGGAGGTCGCTCTCACCTACATCTACGGCATCGGTCCAACCCGTGCCAAGGAACTGCTAGAAAAGACTGGCATTTCTCCTGACCTGCGCACTGACAACCTGGATGATGACCAGCTGTCGGCGCTCCGTGACGCAATTGAGGCTACCTGGAAGGTTGAGGGTGACCTCCGCCGTCAGGTTCAGGCTGATATCCGCCGCAAGATTGAAATCGGTAGCTACAAGGGTCTGCGCCACCGTCGTGGCCTGCCTGTACGTGGCCAGCGCACTAAGACTAATGCGCGCACTCGTAAGGGTCCGAAGAAGACGATCGCAGGAAAGAAGAAGTAATTCATGCCTCCAAAGACTCGTTCCGGCGCGCGCCGTTCCGGCCGTCGCGTCGTAAAGAAGAATGTGGCTCTCGGCCACGCATATATCAAGTCCACCTTCAATAACACCATCGTCTCGATCACCGATCAGACCGGTGCTGTTATTTCTTGGGCATCCTCCGGCCACGTTGGCTTCAAGGGTTCCCGTAAGTCCACTCCGTTCGCCGCTCAGATGGCAGCCGAGAACGCTGCCCGTAAGGCAATGGATCACGGCATGAAGAAGGTTGACGTATTCGTCAAGGGTCCAGGCTCCGGCCGTGAGACCGCCATCCGTTCCCTGCAGGCCGCAGGCCTCGAGGTTTCCTCGATCACGGATGCCACCCCACAGCCGCACAACGGCTGCCGTCCGACCAAGCGCCGCAAGGTTTAAGGGAAAGGAAGAGGTAAGAAAATGGCTCGTTACACTGGCCCCGCTACCCGCGTATCCCGCCGTCTTCGCGTCGACTTGGTCGGCGGAGATATGGCATTCGAGCGCCGCCCGTACCCACCGGGACAGGCTGGCCGCAACCGCATCAAGGAATCTGAGTACCTGCTGCAGCTCCAGGAGAAGCAGAAGGCAAAGTACACCTACGGTGTGCTGGAGCGTCAGTTCCGTCGCTACTACGCAGAGGCTAACCGCCTCCCGGGCAAGACCGGCGATAACCTGGTTATCCTGCTCGAGTCCCGCCTGGACAACGTAGTTTACCGTGCAGGTCTGGCACGCACCCGCCGCCAGGCTCGCCAGCTTGTCTCCCACGGTCACTTCACCGTGAACGGCAAGAACATCAACGTTCCTTCCTACAAGGTCACCCAGTACGACATCATCGATGTCCGTGACCGCTCCAAGAAGATGGAATGGTTCGAAGATGCTCAGGACGCCCTCATCGATGCCAACGTACCGGCATGGCTGCAGGTTGTTCCTGATACCCTGCGCATCCTCGTGCACCAGCTGCCCGAGCGCGCTCAGATCGACATTCCGCTGCAGGAGCAGCTCATCGTCGAGCTTTACTCGAAGTAAACTGTTATTCCGCGAGGCCTTTAATGGCCTGGCGGAGAACCAGGAATCTTCGAACCCGAAGATTTTTACCCCTCTACCGGCGTCAAATAGCGGTCGCCGAAAAGGAGAATTGCAATGCTCATTTCCCAGCGTCCTCAACTCACCGAGGAATTCATCGACTCGTCTCGTTCCAAGTTCGTCATCGAACCGCTCGAGCCGGGCTTTGGCTACACCCTCGGTAACTCGCTGCGTCGTACCCTGCTGTCTTCCATTCCGGGTGCAGCAGTAACCTCCATCAAGATCGATGGTGTTCTCCACGAGTTCACCACCATCAACGGTGTGAAAGAAGACGTTTCTGAGATCATCTTGAACATCAAGAGCATGGTGCTTTCTTCCGACTCTGATGAGCCGGTAGTTATGTACCTGAGCAAGGAGGGCCCGGGCGATGTCACCGCGGGCGATATCCAGCCGCCGGCTGGCGTGGAGATCCACAACCCGGATCTGCACATCGCTTCCCTGAATGACACCGCCAAGCTGGACATTGAGCTCGTCGTCGAGCGCGGCCGTGGTTACGTCCCAGCCGCTCCTACCTCCGGTGAGATCGGCCGTATCCCGGTCGACCAGATTTACTCCCCGGTTCTGAAGGTCTCTTATAAGGTCGAGGCAACTCGTGTTGAGCAGCGCACCGACTTTGACAAGCTGACCATCGACGTCGAAACCAAGAACTCGATCTCCGCACGCGATGCACTGGCTTCCGCCGGTGGCACCCTGGTTGAGCTTTTCGGCCTGGCTCGCGAGCTGAACAACGCTGCCGAAGGCATCGAGATCGGACCCTCCCCGCAGGAGACCGAGTACATCGCTGCTTATGGCATGCCGATCGAGGACCTGAACTTCTCCGTCCGCTCTTATAACTGCCTGAAGCGTCAGGAGATCCACACCGTGGGCGAGCTCGCTGAATGCACCGAGTCCGACCTGCTGGATATCCGCAACTTCGGCCAGAAGTCGATCAATGAGGTAAAGATCAAGCTGGCTAACCTGGGCCTGGCTCTCAAGGACACCCCTGAGGACTTTGACCCGACCCAGCTCGAGGGCTACGACGCAGAAACCGGTGACTTCAAGGACCCGGCTGCTGAGGATTCCGAGTAAAGAACCCCGCTGACTTGCGGCAATTACCTAATTGCCGCGCGCTCAACTTTTACCGCATACGAGGAGTACACAATGCCAACCCCTAAGAAGGGTGCCCGTCTCGGCGGCTCCGCCAAGCAGCAGGCTCACATGCTGAGCAACCTGGCAGCCAGCCTGATCGAGCACGGCGCTATCAAGACCACCGATGCTAAGGCGAAGGTTCTTCGCCCGTACATCGAAAAGATCATCACCAAGGCTAAGTCCGGCACCGTTGCTGACCGCCGCGCAGTGCTGAAGCTCATCCCACGCAAGGATGTCGTTTCCTACCTGTTCGACGAGGTCGCACCGAAATTTGAGAACCGTGAGGGTGGCTACACCCGCACCATCAAGCTGGACAACCGCACCGGTGACAATGCCCCGATGTCCCAGATCTCCCTCGTTCTTGAGGAGACCGTGACCTCCGAGGCTAACCGCGCTACCCGCGCTGCCGCTTCTAAGGCCGCCGAGGCTGAGGAAGCTAAGGCAGACGAGGCTGCAGAAACCGAGGCACCTGCTGAGGAGACCGCAGCTGAGGAGTCCGAGGAGAAGTAGTTCCCCTTCGGCCTTAGCGCTTTGCCGCCGCCTTTCCCACTTGTGGGAGGGCGGCGGCTTTTTATTTCTGGACTCTTCCGAACGGTGCACGGGGAGCTGGGCCCGGCTCTGGTCGAGGGAAGTGCCTCCGGTAGCATGAGTCCCACCATGACTGTTGCAGCATCTACCACCGCAGAAGGGCCGGCAGACGGGTTCGTGCGCCTGCGCTTGGACTTGGCCTATGACGGAACGGATTTCCACGGCTGGGCGAAGCAAAAAGGCGGTCTGCGCACCGTGCAAGGCGTGCTGGAAGAAACACTCGCGATGATTGCCCGCGCAAAGGTACCGCTAACGGTCGCCGGCCGGACGGACGCCGGGGTCCATGCGCGTGGCCAGGTTGCCCACGTGGACGTTCCCAAAGAGATGCTGGAGCAGCGCTCAGTGGCGGGGGAACCGGGGAAGCTGGTGCGTCGGTTAGCAAAGCTTTTGCCTGAAGACGTGCGGGTACATAGCTGCGAGTTTGCGCCCGCGGGCTTTGATGCGCGTTTCTCGGCGTTGCGCAGGCATTATGTATACCGGATTACTACCAGCCCGCGGGGCGCTTTGCCGACGCGTGCGCGGGATACCGCCGAGTGGATAAAGCCAGTGGATATCGATGCCATGCAGGAGGCCGCCACCGCGTTGGTAGGCCTGCATGACTTCGCGGCCTTCTGCAAAGCTAAGCCGAATGCCACGACCATTCGTGAGCTGCAAGAGTTCTCCTGGCGGGATATTTCAACGCCTGAGGAACCAGAGCTCTTCGAGGCCCGCGTGAGCGCCGATGCGTTTTGCTGGTCGATGGTTAGGTCCTTGGTGGGGTGCTGCCTGCGTGTAGGGGAGGGGCGCCGCGATGCCGACTTCGCCGCAGCGCTGCTCCACGAGACCAAACGCTCCTCCAGCATCCCCGTGGCTCCGGCGAAAGGGCTTTCTCTGGTGGCCGTGGATTACCCGGCGGCGGATCAGCTGGCCGCCCGCGCCGAGGCTACTCGGGAACGGCGCAGCGCCGACTAGCTTTCCAGGTGGCGGTAGGAGCCTACCTGGGATAGCCTGTGTTCTGGGTGTACACAGACTTTTCGGGGGAAAATCATGGCACGTCCGCTGCCTACTACTAAGGCCCAAGTTTCGGGGCATAAATTTCTGCGCCGCCGCGTCGAGCACGGGCTCGTATTGGGCGATATCAGGATGATTCATGATCCTTTGGCAAGGCGGCGCAAGGCCCTGCTTTTCGGCGGAGTGGGCGTAGCCTTCCTTGCGGTGGGCTCCGGCATGCTCGCATGGCTGCAACCGAGCCCACAGCCGGGTGATGCGCCCATCGTGCGCTCGAAGCAAGGCCAGCTATTTGTGGATGTCAATGATACCTACCACCCAGTCTTCAACTTGGCTTCTGCGCGCATCATCGCCGGTCAGGCTGCCGAGGCTCAGGCGATAGGGGATGAACACCTGCACGACGCGCTTCTGGGGTCCCCGGTAGGGATCGCGGATGCCCCGGGGTACCTTGCGGCTGCCAGCGAGACTCCGCAGCAGCGCTGGGCGGCCTGTTTGGCAGGTAAAGAGGAGTCCTCAGGGGCGGAAAACCCGACTAGCATCGGCGGCCACCAGGTTGCTGCACAAGAGGTCATCGTGCTTGCCGAGCCCGACCAGGAAGGCCTGGGGCCGGAGCGCGCCGCATTGGTGGAGACCGAAGGCACGCAGTGGCTTATTACTCAGGACGGCCGGGTGGCGTTGCCTGATCCCTCTAGCACCCAGGGGCGTGTGGTGCGCCGCGCGATTGGTGTGGATGACGGCACCCACGTCTGGCCCATGCCGCCTGAACTGCTCAATGCTTTTGCGGAGTTGCCTCCGCTGAATTTTCCGACGCAGCCGCCGGAGGTTGTAGACACAGGCCAGGGCCTATGGGCACGCACACCCGATGGCGTCGCCGAGCTTACGCCCACGCAGGCGCAGATGCTTATCGGCTTAGGCGCCAAGACAGCGACATCCACGGCCCAGGAAATTGCTGCGCTTGCCGACGTCCCCTTAAACCTCAACCTTCCCTCCACCACTTTCCGCTTTGTGAGCCCAGACGATGGTTGGATGTGTGCGAGTAATGAGGGCGGCGGGGAAGTGGTACCTGCTCAAGCGGGTACCGTAGCCTTGGCTGGTGAGGCGGTGGCGAATCGCTTTGGTGGTCTCAACGGTGGAGGCGTAGGAGTAGATAGCGGTCATGGCTACCACGTGGTTGCACCAACGGGTCAGCGGCACGAGGTCAAGGATAAAGAGACCTTAGAGGCGCTGGGCACTGGTGTAGGCGCGCGGGTGCCCTGGGAGATTCTGCGTTTGCTGCCGGAAGGCTCGGCGCTTAGCCGGGAGCAGGCGCTGCAGGTCAGCTCTTAGACCACAGCCCGCGCCACGTTGCCCACGCGGCTAGCGCCAACGCCAACCCGCCGAGTACCCATGCACTGTGCATAGGTGCGCGTGATGTGCTCTTTTCGGCGGGGCGGATAGCCATTGCTCGGGTATCTCCGAGCGTGGATGATTCCACGTGGGTGAGCACCGTGAGCGGGTCGACGAATCCGTGTCCCGGCTCCGCGGCGTCTTCTAAGCGTTTACGCAGGGCGGCCGGGCTGTCATCGGGGAAACGCTGCGCCAGTAGGGCCGCCGTGCCGCTGACTACCGGCGCGGCAAAGGAGGTGCCGTGAAATTGTGACGTGCCGTCCGTACCCTCTTTGCCGTCGGCCCATCCGCCGGCGGGATTGAGCGCGAGTGGTACAAATCCTTGCGCGGCCAGTTGTGGGCCATCCGCCGAAGTCAGAGAGTAGTCAGCGAGCTCGTGCGAATCCGCTTGGGCGCTTACTGAGAGCACTGTGGGCGAATCCGCTGGAAATACTCGGTCACCCATCTCGCAGCTACCGGAAGAAGCGTTGCCGGATGCGGCAATTACCACGGATCCAGATTCTTCCGCATGTGCTAAAGCACCGTCCAACCGGGAAGTATCCACCTGGGCGGCCACATCCGGCGGGACGCAAGAAACAACGGAGATATTGATGATGCGGGCGCCGGCATCGGCGGCGTCATCAATCGCTTGGGCCAAGGTATCTAGCGAGCCGGTGGTATTGTCTTCTCGCTCTTGGCGATAATGCGCGCTGGTTTGGCGCACAGCGTAGATTTCCGCCCGTGGCGCGATACCGATATCGTGGCCGGCGATGATACCGGCTACGACGGTGCCGTGCAGGTCGCAGTCGCGGTGCGGCTCCGGTTCCTCCGGCGCGATAAGGTCCGCGCCACCGCTGAGGTGCCGCAGCTGATCGTGGGTAGCCACGCCGGTATCGATAACGGCAACCTTTACGCCCTCCCCGGTGGCAAAGGAGTGCAGACGGGCGCGGTAGTTGAGCTGATCCTCGCTAGGTTGGGGCGAAAGCGGTGAGGAATGCGCGATTGCGCATTCGCGGTCCGGTTCACGCGCGGTCGCATCGGGAGCGGTTACTAATGCCGCAGCACCTAAGGTAACGGGAAGTATTGCCACAGCTACGCAAGCAAGAAGCGCCGGGCTTATCCACAATGTAGTAGGTAGACTGCGCATCATCCGATACCCCTGATGAGCATGAAAACGCCGGTTAGGTGGGCGGCGAGTGGCAAGCTGGCGGCAATAGCTAGGGATTCGATGCGCTCAAACCAAGCGATGGTGGTGGGCTCTAGCCCCGCCACCTTGGACGCCCACAGCGGGGCGCTAATCATAGCGATGAGAACGAGACCGGAAATCAAGGCCGGTGCCCAAGCATGTGCAAGCCCGGAATCTACTATCGCGTGGGTGGCACAGAGACAAGTAGCCAGGCACGCGGCAATTGCCAAAACCATGAGTGCCCAACTGGCTAGCGCACGACCGTGCCGGGAGGCGTGCATCATTACGGCACCCGCGGAAGTAACACAGAGTGCTTGGACGAAGCCCGCGCCGGAGCCCTCTGTTCCAAAAAGCACCGAAATGTACTCGGTGAGAGAATCAGGCGCGCCATGGGTCGGTGATAGAGCCGGACCACTGCCTGTAAACGAGAGAGCGATGAGCGCCGGAATAAGACAGAGTGACAGGCCGCAGCACATTCCCTCGTAGGCGCTGCTGGCGCGGCACGCGCGGCTATCGACATCCGGCTGGCTAGCATCGGATACCACAAGATCTTGGCCGGCCGTGGGCAGCTGCGGAACCTTGAGGCCAGCAGTAGCAATGCTCAATGCAGGGGCAGTGGCCAGCATAATAATGCCGGCGATGATGACACAGGCAGCGGCCGCCGTACCGTGGCTGGCGTGTAGCCCTGCCCTTGGTCCGGGCAGCAGATACCCCAATGCCGCGATGAAGATGAGAGCCGAGACAGTGAGTGCCGCAGAGCTGGTGCGAACCGTGCTTAACCCGGTGACGTGGCAAGCAAGTAGCACGATGAGCAGGGTGAAACAGGCAGTAAATGCGGCAAACGGCGCCTCATCCAGCGAGGGCGAAATTATCACCCAGCCGCACGCCATGCTGGCCACCAAGCTAAGGTGCACCAGCGACAGGACACGGATCCACAGGGCGAGCAAAAGCGCTCCTGCGGCCAGCGCCGCCCACGCAGCAAGGGGAAGGGTGCTAACCCAGAGCAAAGCGAAGGCGGCAAGTAGCCCTCCCCACGCCCAAACAACAGGAAGGGCAGCGGTAGTATCCTCCTCGGCCGCGGCGGCAAGCGATTCTGCTGCATCTCGAATCACCGGCGCAGGGCGGCGCTCGCGCGGACTAATAACCAGGATGGCGCCTTCGGTAAGTGGAGTGGCGGCCAGCGGGGCGGTGAGATCGATAGCGCGGCCAGAAACAGTACTGGCGCGCCAGGGCTCGGAAATCGTGGGCGCATCCACTAAGTCCGTGATTTCAGCCAAAAGCTCGCCCACGCTGGAACTCAACGGTAGTGCCACGTCCGCCTCTTTGTGGAATGTACCGGCGTGAATGCGGATGGTAAGGCGCAGGTGGTGCGCTGTAGCAATAGTCATTATTCCCCCGAAAGTCAATGGATTGTGGGCGTCCCCCTTGCCCAATGCCACATATTGTGGCTTACTAGTGGCGACGTGTCCACCGCAGCGCGGGGAATCTTGGCAGGGGGCTAAGGGCGCTGGCGCGTGGCTCGGGGGAGGTTACCTAAGCATGCTTGGGATCGGGGATACCCGTGTAATTGAGCCGTTGACCATGCCATTGCGGGATGCTGCACCGCCGCTGCCCGCCGGGAGCATTGAGGCCGAGGAGGTCCCAGAGGCAGTACGCCCACAACCGGTACCGCTGGTGCGGCTGCTTCTTCCGGTGGTGATGATTGCGGCGATGCTTGGCATGGTCGCCCTTATGGTGCTTGGTGCGGGAGATTCCCGGCAGATAAGCCCGATGGCCTTGATGTTTCCGCTGATGATGCTGGCGAGCATGGCCATGATGTTTGGGCCCAATAACAGCGGGCAGGATCCTGATGAAACCCGACGCACCTACCTGCGCCACATCAAAGCCTTACGGGAAAAGGCCCTATGCAACGCTTCTGCGCAGCGCGCACATGAGAACTATCGCCACCCCGCACCGGAAGAGCTAAGTGCGCTGATAGGCTCGCGTCGTATGTGGGAGCGCGGCCCCGATGACTCAGACGCCCTCGAGGTACGCGTAGGAACTGGGCCTACCACGCTGTGCACTCCCATCAACGTGCCGGATTCTGGAGCCACCGAGGACTTAGACCCAGTGTGCGCAGTGAGCATGCGCCAGACCATCAAAGCGGTGGGTACCGTGCCCGATATGCCGGTGGTTATTCAATTGCAGGCTTTTCGCTTTCTTTCTGTTTCCGGTACGGCGTCGACGCGAGGTGAAGAGCCTGCGGATCCCGCCCGCGATATGGTGCGCGCTATGGTCCTCCAGATGGCATTGGCGCATGGCCCAGAAGCTTGCGGCATTGAAGCTCGTGGTGGGCAGTGGGAATGGCTAAAGTGGCTGCCCCACGCTCGCACGCCGGAGAAGGCACGCTTTCGCATTCTCATTGTCGACGGCGTGCTGACAACGGGAACCGAGGATTTTTTCCACGATGATTCCTACACCACCATCATCGAGGTCGCAGGGGCGCCGTCTTCGGCGCTGGGGGTACGTGCCGAGCACGAAGGCCTAAGCCTGGTGGCAGGGGAGCACTTGCAGGTAGTCACCGCAGCCGGGGTGGAAGAACTAGGGGCTCCCGATGGAATGAGCGTGGCCGCTGCGACATTGCTTGCGCGCAGCATGGCTTCCTTTCGCCGGCCCGATAGCACCTCTGGCCGCCATGGAAGTGACCTCATGGGCCTTTTAGGCTATCGCGACGTGGAAGAACTAGCGGCCAGCGGCATGTGGCATGGCCGAGAAGGCTCGGCGCGCCTCATGGTGCCCGTCGGCATCGATACGGTCGGCCAACCCGTCACGGTGGATCTTAAGGAATCTGCCCACGGTGGCATGGGCCCGCATGGCCTGTGCATCGGCGCGACCGGCAGCGGCAAGTCGGAGCTCCTACGCACCCTCGTCACCGCGCTTGCAGCTACCCATAGTCCGGACGAGCTGAACCTCGTACTGGTGGATTTCAAAGGCGGCGCTACTTTCTTAGGATGTGACCACCTGCCGCATACCTCTGCAGTGATTACTAACTTGGAAGAGGAATCTACGCTGGTAGAGCGCATGTACGATGCCATCTCCGGTGAGATGAACCGCCGCCAAGAGTTGTTGCGCACCGCCGGAAACTTCGCCAACGTCAGCGAGTACAACGCTTCCGCCGCTGCAGTACGCGAGCACGGGCCACTGCCCGCCTTGGTCATTGTTGTTGACGAGTTCTCGGAGCTTTTGGGCCAGCACCCTGATTTTGCGGAACTTTTCGTTGCCGTTGGCCGCTTGGGGCGCAGTCTCCACGTGCACCTGCTTTTAGCCTCTCAAAGACTTGAAGAAGGCCGGTTGCGGGGGCTGGATTCCCACCTGTCCTACCGAATCGGGCTAAAAACCTTCTCTTCGGCGGAATCCCGTCAAGTATTGGGCGTGACCGATGCCTACCATTTGCCCGGCCAACCCGGCGCGGGCTACCTCAAGTCTGATGCCGAGGCGTTGATTCGTTTCCAAGCCTCCTATGTTTCTGGGCCCGTGCCGCGCCGGGCGATAGCTGAAGCTCATGGGGACGGACCCGCCGTAGCCCGCGGCCGCGTGCAGTTCTTTCGAGGTTGGGCAGAGGAGGAAGAAAGCACTAGCCCTGTGGTTGTTCTCGATGACACCACCACTGTGCTTAGCGAGGTCGTGCGTGCCGCGGCAGAAGAAGCCCGATTGCGTGATCAATCGGCGCACCGTATCTGGCTGCCGCCGCTACCACCGGTCATTGAGCTATCTGCATTACCCGGACTGTCTAGCGGAGCGGACGTGGGCGCCTCGTCGTCTGTTGCAGGTAACGGGACGCTGCTGGCTCCCGTCGGCATTATTGATAGACCGTATTACCAACGCCAAGATGAGCTGATAATTGATTTCCACCAGCACGGCGGGCACATGGCCTTATGCGGCGGCCCGCAGTCAGGAAAATCAAGTGCGCTGCGCACCATCGTCTCGGCTCTGGCGCTACGGCATAGCCCCAAGGCGGCACGCTTCTACGTCATCGATTTGGGTGGCGGTCAGCTAGCGTCTCTGGAGAGACTGCCCCACGTTGCCGGAGTTGCCGGGCGTGAGGAGGGGGAAAAGGTGCGGCGCATTGTGGACGAAGTAGCCGGTCTTGTTCGCCGCCCGGAACAGTGCGCAACTTTCCTCGTCATCGATGGCTGGCACCACATTGGCACCTCCAGCGCGGAGTTTGAAGACATAGCGGAGAAAGTCACAGAGATAGTCGCCGATGGCGCCTCTGCCCACGTGCATGTCGTCATTGCCACCTCGCGGTGGACCACGATGCGCCCCGCTATCCGCGATCTCATAGCGAACCGACTTGAGCTGCGCCTTGGTGAGTCCTTGGATTCGCTTATTGACCGCAAGTTGCAGCAGAAGCTACCCAGCGCGCCGGGCCGCGGGCTCACCTTGGCCGGAGAGAATATGCTCCTAGCTCGCACATCAAACCAGGACATCGCCCACATTTGCCGCGTTCATACCGCAGCCGATCCAGTTCCGCAACTCAAGATGCTGCCCGCGGTACTCACCCCGTCTGCCCTTGCTACTCAAGGGGAAATTCCCGACGGCGAGATCGCCTGGGGCATCGGCGGACGGGATCTCGATCCGCTGACGTGGAATCCATCGCGCGAGCCGCACCTAGTGGCAATAGGAGCGCAGGGTTGCGGCAAGTCCACCTTCTTGGCACAAATAATGCGCGGTATCTGCGCCTTCGCGCGGGAAGACGCTCGCCTTGTGGTCATCGACCAGCGGCGGGCCCACTTGGGAACTTTGAACCAAGACATGGTTGCCGCTTATGCCGCAACGCAGACAAGTGCACAAGAGACCATTCTCGATACTGTCCGGACACTGGAATCCCGCCTGCCGGGCCCGGATATTACCCCAGCGCAGCTCGCCGCACGAGACTGGTGGAAGGGCCCAGATATCTACTTAGTCATCGACGATGCGGACCTGCTGAGCGATATTGCCCTTTCACCGCTCCTGGAGCTACTCCCGCACGCCCGCGACATTGGCCTGCATCTCATCGTCGCTCGCAAGTCCGGTGGCATTGGCCGCGCCCTTTTCGGCCAATTCTTCTCTGCAGTGCGCGATCTTCAACCAGCGTTGCTGCTTTTCGACGCCGACCGGGACGAAGGCACCATCTTTGGCCTTAAACCCAGCCAACAACCACCCGGCCGCGGTCAGTGGAGCATCCGGGGTGAAAACCTCGGCGTCGCCCAAGTGGTGTACCCAGAAGGAGAGAAGTAAATGACCACCAACCTCAGCGCGAATTCGCATACCGGCGCCCCAATCACTGACGGTGGGGAGACTAACGCTGTACCAATTACCGTCACGATCCTAGACGCGGCCACCATTTTTGAAGGGCCTGATTCGGTATACCGCTACGACCTGCCGGGTACCGGCATCGTGGAAGGTTGGGCTTTGGGGCAGGTCATGGATCAGATTTCAAAGTTGGCCGGGCCGTCCTGGCCCGACGTGGAAGCTTGCGTGGTGGCAGACTCGTCCGGCACGGACATTGCGCAGGAGGCCACCACCATTGTCAGCCGGCAATTGGAAGTCACCGGGGTGCGGCTCATTGACCCAGAACCAGCTATCTCCTCGTTAGCTACGTCAACCTCATTTGGAACCCCTACTCATCCGGCTACGGAGATTGCGGAACCAGCTTCTCCCACCAGAGTGATGGAAGCGCCAGCCTATGATGAGCCAGTAACACCAAGCTGGTCCGACCGGCTGCGCGGTTGGCTCGGGGCTATTGATATCTTCCACCTCGCAATTGCAGTGGTCATTATTGCCGTTGCCGGAGCTTCCTGGTGGGCTATCGGCGCACGAGATTCAGCAGACAGTGATGCCGCCTCAGGTGATTCCCGCCCACAACCACGCGCCGCACAGCCGGGCCGCGACAGCGCAATGGAATCCGTGCCCAACTCGCCAGAGTCCAGTGCCGTGGATACTGCAGAACCAGGTGGTAACGAATTAAATCCAGGGGAGAAGCATCTAGATATTGAGGGGATGTTTGTGGTCGTTCCCACCGGGTTTCATACCAAGGTAGAAGATGGGTTGGTTACCGCCACCGGGGAGGATCCGAACCTGCGTATCCTATTGGCGGCGGATGAAATGTTTAACGTTCCGGCGGATGCACTTTTTAAAGAAATCCGCGCGCAGGTCGACGAAGACCCGGCGCTACGCGATGCCACCGATAAGGCCGGGCGCCTGAGCTATACCGAAGACCCAGGGGACGGCTCTTTGGTGGAGTGGACTACCTGGGAAGACCGTGGGCATCAGATGTCTGTGGGGTGCCATACCCGCCACAATTCCAATGCTGTGCAAAAGGCAGCCTGCCGCATGGCTACGGAAAGCCTGGTCAAAAAATAGTCTTAAAAACTTTGCCCCAGGCGGGAACCGTTTGGTGGAAAGTTCAGTCCAATAAAGATGAGAAAGCACAGATGCTTTTTCGGGGGAATATACACAATCTCATCCGCCCTAAGGAGGGGCGCACTCTTATGTCTCAGACTTTCAAGACACAAGCCGATGTCATGGTTGCCACCGCCGGCAAAGTCGATAACACCAATGATGAAGTCCAAGGCGAGCTCACCCGCCTGCAGGGAGTCGTCGACTCTGTGCGCGGAAGCTGGGTAGGCCAAGCCCAGGTCTCTTTCGATGACCTGATGCAGCGCTACAACACCTCTGCACAACAGCTGCGCGAGGCATTGGCCTCTATCTCTGACAATATCCGCAGCAACGCCCACAACTTCGACAACGTGGAAGCAGAAAACGCCCAGGCATTCTCCAATGTTGGTGGCGGCCTCGCCCTCTAAACCGCACTGCACAGTTCTCTAGTCCACTGACCAAAACCTATAGATTCACAGAAGGGAATCCACCACCACATGTCCGAGATCAAGTACGAATTCGGTGCCATTTCTTCCGCCGCAGCTGATATCAACGCTACCTCAGGTCGCATCAACAGCACCTTGGCAGACCTGAAGGCGCGGCTGCAGCCGATGGTGAGCACTTGGGAGGGCGAGTCCGCAGTGGCTTATAACCAGGCACAGGCCAAGTGGGACAAGGCATCTCAGGAACTCAATACCGTGCTCGCGACCATCTCCAAGACCGTCTCTCAGGGCAATGATGCAATGAGTGACGTCAATCGTCGCGCCGCCGCAAGCTGGGGTTAGATCCGCGCCCCGCCTGCACTGTTTCAGACTGTCTTGGCCGAGCTTGCGGTGCCACTGACCACACTTGAGTGGCAGGAGGCGGACGCAGCCGCAGTCTTGGCAAAAGATTGCAGCGTGAGCACTTTTTGACCAACACCTCTTTTCCTCTCTTCCACCTTTTCAAGTCGTACCTTTCTAGCCCACACCCACGAGCCGGTACCTTCCGTTTGAGCCGCGGAAGGTACCGGTTTCGGCGTTTTGGTTTTCGAGCGGGTCAGCAAGTAGGGTAGGAGACCTATGTGTTCGCTCGTCGGTTAGCAGCTGACGAAGCGCTCCCTGCAGGTCTCCACCGGCCGCTGTACGGGAGTGGATGGATGCTTAGCGCTGGCCGGCAGTTCCGAGACAGACTTTCAAGGAGTCAAATTGTCTACTTTCCACCCAAAGAGCGGTGACATCACCCGCAAGTGGTACGTCATCGACGCTACTGATGTGGTGCTGGGCAAGCTCGCTTCCACCGTTGCAGACCTGCTGCGCGGCAAGCACAAGCCACAGTTCGCACCGAACGTTGACGCTGGTGACCACGTCATCATCCTCAACGCTGACAAGATCCACGTTTCTTCCGTTAAGCGCGGCCGCGAGATGCGCTACCGTCACTCCGGCTACCCGGGCGGCCTGAAGTCCATGACCCTGGGTCAGTCTTTGGACGCCAACCCGGTTCGCGTTATCGAAGAAGCCGTTGCCGGCATGATGCCGCACAACAAGCTCTCCCGCGCTTCCATCAAGAAGCTGCACGTCTTCGCAGGCGAAGAGCACCCGTACGCCGGCCAGAAGCCGGAAACCTTCGAGTTTAAGCAGGTGGCACAGTAATGTCTGAGCAGAACATCGACAACAACGTAGCCGACGCTGCTGACATCGCTGCAGCAAGCGCCGCTACCGAAGAGTTCACCAACACCATCGGTGATTCCATCGCACCGGCCGAGACCGAAGAGGTTGAGGCTGCCGCTCCGGTACACGAGGGCCCGATCCAGACCGTCGGACGCCGTAAGCGCGCCGTCGCTCGTGTTCGCCTCGTTGCTGGCTCCGGCCAGATCGTGGTTAACGGCCGCGAGTTCGGCGAGTACTTCCCGAACAAGCTGCACCAGCAGGACATCCTGTTGCCGCTTACCCTGCTGGAGCGTGAGAACCAGTTCGACCTCAAGGTCACCGTCAACGGCGGCGGCCCAACCGGTCAGGCTGGCGCCCTGCGTCTGGCTATCGCTCGTGCACTGAACATCTACAACCCAGGTGACCGCACCGCCCTCAAGAAGGCTGGTCTGCTCACCCGTGATGCTCGTGCAGTTGAGCGTAAGAAGGCTGGTCTGCACAAGGCACGTCGCGCACCGCAGTACTCCAAGCGTTAATCTCGCTTCTACTGCGCGCGCAAACGCCGAGAATGCCGCTGCTTCCCTTTTGGAGGAGGCGGCTTTCGTCGTTTTATGGAAGCGCGGGTGGAAGGAATATTGCTCAACCTGTCGATAAACCAAAAGCTTGATTTCGCCTAAACTGCCCCAACATGCAATCGCTGGGCACAGGCATGCATAATTGACTGCATGACTCGACTTTTTGGAACCGATGGCGTTCGCGGCCTCGCGAACAAGAAGCTGACTCCGATTCTGGCCTTGCAACTAGGCCAGGCCGCTGCGGAGGTATTCACCGCCCAGCGGGAATCCTATGAGCGTCGGCCGTTGGCCATTATTGGTCGCGACCCGCGCGTTTCCGGCGAGATGCTGGATGCGGCGATTGCCTCCGGTTTGGCCTCCCGCGGCGTTGACGTGGTGCGCGTGGGCGTGTTGCCGACCCCGGCGATTGCCTACCTGACGGATGATTATGGCGCGGATCTCGGCGTAATGATTTCTGCCTCCCACAACCCTATGCCGGATAACGGCATTAAGTTCTTCTCCGCCGGCGGCAAGAAGCTACCGGACGAAATAGAAGACAAGATTCAGGCCACTATGGAAAACCTCACTGAGGACGGCCCGACTGGCACCAAGTTGGGGCGCATCATTTCGGAGGCGCCAGACGGACGCGAGCGCTACCTCAACCATTTAAAGGAAGTGGTCTCCACGGATTTGAGCGGCATCAAGGTGGTCGTAGATACCGCCAATGGTGCGGCCTCCAAGGTTGCTCCCATCGCCTATGAGGCGGCCGGGGCTGAGGTTATTGCTATCCACAATGAGCCGAACGCCTTTAATATCAATGAGGACTGCGGTTCGACGCATATTGAAAAGGCACAGGCGGCCGTCGTCGAGCATGGCGCCGATTTGGGCCTGGCCCACGATGGTGACGCCGACCGTTGCTTGGCTGTGGACGCCGAGGGCAATGTGATTGACGGCGACCAGATTATGGCGCTGTTGGCCGTGGGCATGAAGGATGATAATGACCTGCGCTATAACACCTTGGTAGCAACCGTGATGTCCAACCTAGGCCTGAAGCTGGCGATGCAGGAACAAGGCATCGAGGTGCGTCACACCGCAGTAGGCGACCGCTATGTTCTAGAAGAGCTCAACCGCGGCGATTTCTCCTTGGGCGGCGAGCAGTCCGGCCACGTGGTGTTGACGGATGATTGCACGACCGGCGACGGCACCCTTACCGGCCTGTCTATCATGGCGCGCATGGCCAAGTCCGGGAAGTCCCTAAAGGAATTAGCATCGGTAATGACCGTGCTACCGCAGGTGCTCATCAACGTGCCGGTTTCTGATAAGGGCGTCATCATGGATGCCCCCGAAGTACAAGAAGCCATCGCTCAGGCCGAGGAAGAACTCGGCGAGACCGGCCGCGTCCTGCTGCGACCTTCCGGCACCGAGGAAGTTTTCCGCGTCATGGTAGAGGCTGCGGACAAGGAGCAGGCCCGCAAGGTTGCAGGGAGGCTTTCCGCCATCGTTTCTTCGGTCTAGAGTCACCGCTTAGTGTGGAAGATTTTTATAATCCGAGGGAACCATTTGGCGCAATCCCCAGTCCAATGAAGGTGAGAACTTTTACCGCATATGGATTTGGGGGAATACACAAGTGTCTGAGGTTTTTCTTCGCCCCTTGGAGGCGATGTCCGCACTACGGCAGGTCGTAGCCGATAACGACGAGCAACGCGATGCCCACCGGGCCGAGGTACCGGATTTTCCGGTGGCCGCGGCTGGACGCAATTTTGGCGGCCACGGTGAGCGCATTCGTGATGTCTTGGCGCGCATCCATGAGCGCGGCGGGCAGAGGTTGGATAATTTATCCGCCACCGCCCACGCCGCTCATGAACAGGTGCGCGCCTTCGCCGATTTTGATGAGTCCTTTGGCAGCTCCTTTGCACGCGGTAGGGAGGCTGGCAGCAAGTGAGTACGCTGACAAAATCCCTGTTGGGGGACTACTCTAACGCTATTTCTCAATTCCAATTCGCCTGCCTGGGCAGCTACTCGGGCCCCAGCATGCCGATGAATCTACTAGGAGAGTTAGTCGGTGCGGTTGATGGCATTGCGCCCGAAAATTTGGTGAAAAATACCGTTGCGGCCGTGGGCGGCAATCGCCCGAAGGGAGGCGGTGCTGAACTAGCGGGCTATTTGCAGCAGGATGATTCCGAGGTTGCTCAGGGCGCCATGCGTGAGCACCTGTGCGGCGTGCAGGAAGACTTCGACATTGACCGCCAAGATGCCGCACATCTGACTAGCTCGGCGGAGCAGTGCTCAGGCGCTATTGCTGACGTCGTTGATGTCTCTGACACGGCCCTTACCGAGCTCGTCTCTGCGGTCATCCCACTGTTAAATATTTTGTCCATGGTCGCCACCAAACACCCTTTAGCCAGGTTCATCATCCCGATTCTTTCCACGATCGGGGGGCAAATTATTGAGGAGACAAATCACAATATCGCCAGCACCTGCCGCGACCGCGATGATGCGATCGAATCCTGTTATAGCGAGTTCGAATCGCGCTGTGAGTGCGTCTGTGAGCGCCCGATGCCGGAAGAATGCCCGACGCCGGCTAAACCTGCAGATGAAGCCTGCCCGGCACCCGTAGAGAAGTGCCCAGACGCTCCACCTCCCACGAATCCGATGCCAAAGGATGAGTGCCCGCCATCGCGGCCCACCGAGCCTGCGCAAGTGGAGTGCCCACCTGTGCCCAAACCGATGCCGGAGCCTGATTCCAAGCCGGAATCACACCACGCCACCTCCGTTCCACCACAACCGACGCCTCTTTCACCAACGCCTACTCCACCTGAGGCATGCCCTGCACCGGAGCCTGCAGCCGAGACGGAAATGCACACGGAGACCTCATCAGAGCATGGTGCTGGGTGCCACTGCTGTGAGTGCACCGAGCAATCAAACACCGAGCGGCCAGTACAGTCGGAGCGCGAAGTAGAGACCACTAGGCCGGCGCAGGCGGAGATCATTCCGCCGCAGGAAGCACCGGAACAGCCGCAGCAGGTAGAAGAGCCGTGCCCGGAACCAGAATCTCATCCAGAGCCGAAGCCCAAGCCAGAAATGGAAACCGAACCCGCTTCTGAAACGGACACAAGCGAAGAACCACTGTGCCCAGAGAATACCGGGGAGAGTACTGAAGAATGTGTCACTACTACCCAGACCAGCTCAGAAGTCTGTGAGATCGAATCCTCCTGTAGCGGTAGCCTCGGCTTGGTCGGAGCTGGAATCGCATTGGTGGGCGTGGGCCTCATTGTGGAAGGCGCTGCACAGTGCTTGGAGAACATGTCCGAACTGGATTGGCCGGTGCAAGAACCCGAACCCGATCCCGTACCTGAGCCAGAACCTGATCCCTGCCCTGAGCCTAAGCCAGAGCCCGAACCGGAGCCTTGCCCTGAACCTGAACCGACTGGTGATGACGGAGTCATAACACCGCCCCCAGAGCTGTCTCAGGTAGAGGAGCCAACGCCGCCACCGGAAAAGGTGGCGCACCTCCAAGCCGCTGGTGCAGCGGAGACACCAGCCCCAGCACCGGCGCCTGAACAGGCACCTGCGCCAGCGCCTCAGCCGGGCCCAGAACCGGCTCCTGAGCCAGCACCAGCTCCCGACCCAGCACCTGCGCCGGCGCCAGCGCCCCAGCCAGAGGCAGGACCCGCGCCAGAAGAACCATCCATTAAGGCACGAAAGGCAGGGCAGTGGTAATGAATAATGATTTCGCAGAGTTTGCGCAGGGCTTTCGAGAAAGGACGGCTAAACGCTTGCTGGAATTTGAAAAAACGCTGGCGAAAGCGCAAGACGAGCTTGAAAAATCCGCGGATAAGGCCATGCAGGAGGCACGGAGGGAGAAGGGGCAAGTGGGGCGTCGACAAGCAGCGGCGCCCAGGCCCCGATATGGCGCTGCCCCGGCGCGTTCACGAAACGCGTCGGGGCAGGTGCAATCTGTGCTGCGGCGAGGCTAAAGCCTTAAGCGTCCCGGGTAACTCCGGCGCGCTCAGCCAGGTCCTCGCCTACCAAGCTTTCGACCTTCTTTGCGCTTGCTTCTGGATCTGCAAAGGCGGCGTAAGTGGAATCGTCATTTAGGGTGGCCAGCAGGAAGCCGGTGACCAAGCCGCGGGCGATTTCGGTGGGTCCAGACTGGAAAGCGGAGGTGCCGATGGCCAGCTTGCGCAGACGATCTTCGGTGAAGCCGGCGTGTGTGCCCTTGTCGATGGCGCGGAAGCACACCGGGCCATTCCAATTATGGGCGAGCTTGGCAGGGTTGCCAGCATTGAAGATGTCTTCCTGGCCGGAACCGATGACTAGGCCCGGGGTGTCAATGCGGCGGGCAGCCTGCACCGCAGAGGGGGAGGTGACTGAGGGATAAATAGCGGCGACGGCGCTAACCTTCTTGTTATCCAAGGCTCCTAACACGGCGGTGCCACCGCCCATGCCGTGGCCAATCATGCCGAGCTTGCCCGGGGAGACCGTAATGTTTCCGGAGCCTAGCTTTACCCCGGCGGCAATCTGCAACGCGGATTCCATATCCGCAGCTAGGTTGCGGTGGTCGGGGAAGGGGCCGGTCTCAGAATCGGGGGCTACCACGACGATGCCCCAGCTAGCCAGGTGGCGCAGGGTGGCGTGGTAATCCTTAATTTTGTGCATCCAGTCATGGCCAAAAGCCACCGCGGGCAGGCTCTGGCCCTCCGCGGGGGTATAAACCTTGCCGGTGATTCCGGCATAGTCAAGGTCGCCAACCAAAACTCGGTTGCGGCCACGCTTCGACAACGTTGCTAGATGTTTTTTCAAATTCGCAGACACGCATTCCAGGATAGATGAAGATCACCCGCCAGGCGGGAAAGGGTGCGGGTTTATCTGAGAAAAATCTACGCAGTATCCGGCCGAGGAGCGGGTGTGGCGGCGAGCTTTCCTAAGCCCCTCCTAACTTGCGACGCTAAGCGCAGGGGAGTGCAATGTGTGAACAACTACGTACTCTTTTTCTGGGAAGGCAGGCTGCGGTACATGACTACCGGCGTCGTTGATGTGCAAGAACTTTCTACTCGCTATGGGATGGAGGTAAAGACCGAGGTCATTGACCGCGTGGCACATGCCTCCGATGCCTCGCACTACCTGTACACCCCCAAGGCAGTCATCGAGGCTCGCTCCGCCGAGCATGTGGCGGCCATCTTCCGTGCGGGCCGGCAGCAGAATGTTCCGGTAACTCTGCGCTCCGGTGGCACCTCTCTGGCAGGTCAGGCTTCCGGCGATGGATACCTGGTGGATGTGCGCAAGCACTTCCGCGGTATAGAAGTTCTTGATGAGGGCAAGCGCGTGTGCGTCCAGCCCGGCGCGACGGTGCGTCAGGTCAACGCCCGCCTAGGCCTGCGCAACCGCAAACTGGGGCCGGATCCGGCCAGCGAGTCTGCCTGCACCATCGGCGGCGTGGTGGCTAATAACTCCTCCGGCATGGCCTGCGGCACTGAGCTCAATACGTATAACACTCTGGAATCGCTGACCTTTGTGCTGCCTACCGGCACCGTAATTAACACCGCCGATCCGGATGCAGACCGGCAGTTCCAGGAGCAGGAACCGGAGCTGGTGGACACGCTTATCCGCCTGCAGCGCCGTGTGCGCGATAACCAGGAATCCGTGGATATTATCCGCCGTCACTTCCAGCTGAAAAACACGATGGGCTATGGTCTCAATTCCTTCCTCGACTTTGATAGCCCGGTCAAGCTTTTTGAGCACCTGCTTATCGGTTCGGAAGGAACCCTGGCCTTCATTGCGGAAGCGGTTTTCCGCACGGTGCCGATTTCTAAGCTGACCACCACCACGGTGGCCGTATTTGATGATCTCAGCGCTGCCACCAAGTCCCTGCCGGCACTTTTGGAGACCGGAGCGGCCACCCTGGAGCTGATGGACTCTGCCTCTATTCGCGTCGGTCAAGGCTTTGATAAGGTGCCGCAGGCCATTACCGGTTTCGATGTGGATAAGCAGGCCGCGTTGCTCATTGAGTATCACGCTGATGCCCAAGAGGAATTGCAGGAGAAAGAAAGCAAGGGATCGCAGCTCTTGCGCGAATTGCCGCTGCAGTCCCCGGCAGCCTTCTCGGCTGATGCCACAACGCGCACTTCCGCTTGGAATTTCCGCAAGGGTCTGTACGCCCAGGTAGCAGAGGCGCGCCCGTCTGGCACGACGGCCCTTTTGGAAGACATCGTCGTGCCCGTCGGCGATCTGGCAGATACTTGTTCTTCGCTGCAGGAACTCTTTGCCCGCTATGGATATGATGATGCCGTCATTTTCGGCCACGCCAAGGACGGCAATATCCACTTCCTGCTTACGGACCGCTTTGAAGGCGATGATGCCATCGGTCGCTATAACGGTTTCAACGAGGGCATGGTGGACTTGGTCCTCTCGGCCGAGGGCAATCTCAAGGCGGAACACGGCACCGGCCGCGCCATGGCGCCGTATGTGCGCCGCCAGTACGGCGATGAGCTCTATGAGGTAATGCAGGAACTCAAGCGGGCCTGCGATCCCACCAACACGATGAACCCCGGCGTCATCTTGGACGATGACCCCGATGCACACATCAAAAACATCAAGCTCAATCCCACCGTGGAAGAGGAAGTAGACCGCTGCGTGGAGTGCGGCTACTGCGAGCCGGTCTGCCCGTCGCGCGACCTCACGCTTACCCCACGCCAACGCATTGTGGTGCGCCGCGCCCGCAAGCGCGCGGAAGAAGCTGGCGATAGCCAACTCGTCGCTGAGCTAGATCGGGCCTACGAGTACATGGGCGTCGAGACCTGCGCCGTGGATTCGATGTGCCGCACTGCCTGCCCAGTAGGCATCGATACCGGCAAGTTCATCAAGCGCTTGCGCCGCGAGGAAGCCCAGCCAGCGCAGCAAAAGCTGTGGGGTGCTGCCGCCAAGAACTGGCAGGTAGTCAGCCAAGGCGCCGGGGTAGCGCTTACCGGCGCGCACCTATTGCCCACCGAGCTAGTCAAAAAGGTTACCGATGTGGGCCGCAGTCTCATCGGTGCCGATAATCTCCCGCAGTACCAGCCAGAGTTGGGCAAGGGCGGCAAGTCCCGCGGCCGCTTGGCCGGCCGCGTAGGTGATCGCTATGCCCAGACCACCGGAATCTATCTGCCCGCCTGCGTGAACACCATGTTCGGCCCGCAAGGCGGCGGCAAGGGTGCTACCGATTCCTTTGTGGCGCTCTTGGAGCGCGCCGGGGTCGCGCTGGAGGTTCCGCAGGGCATCGACAAGCTTTGCTGTGGTACACCATGGTCTTCCAAGGGCATGCAGGCCGGCCACGATGTAATGGAGCAGCGCGTGCGCGATATCGTCATGGACGCTACTGATGGTGCGCGCCTTCCGGTTATCGTGGACGCCAGCAGCTGCACCGCTGGCTTTAAAGATATGTTGGAGTCGGTGGGTATCACCGTTATTGACGCCATTAGCTTTACGGCCGATACCTTGCTGCCGCAGCTGGAAGTAAAGAATCCAGTGGCTTCCATGACTGTGCACCCCACCTGCTCTGCCTTCCAGCTGGGCATGATGGACGATGTAGAAAAGGTGGCCCGCGCCGCCGCGACCGAGGTACACATTCCCACCGAGTGGAATTGCTGTGGCTATGCCGGTGACCGCGGCATGCTGCACTCGGAGCTTACCGCTGCCGCCACCCGCGCCGAGGCAGCGCAAGTCAAGGAAATCGGAGCGCAGTATCACGCCTCGACCAACCGCACTTGCGAGCTTGGCCTTACCCGTGCCACCGGCGAGGATTACCACCACATTTTGGAGCTTTTGGAACAGGCATCGCGCTAGTTTTCCCAGCACAGTAGCGGGTGGGGTGCCGTGCCTTGCTTGCCGACGCCCCGCCCGCCTAGAGCTTTGCCCCTTGTGCTGTAAAATCAGCAACCATGTGTGGAATTGTTGGATATATTGGTCACGCTGGTGGTGGCCGTGATTACTTCGCCCTCGACGTAGTTCTGGAAGGGCTGCGCCGTTTGGAATACCGCGGCTATGACTCCGCTGGCGTAGCAATGTACGCCGATGGAGATATCAGCTGGCGCAAGAAGGCCGGTAAGGTCGCTGCGCTGGATGCTGAGATTGCAGCCCGCCCGTTGCCTGACTCCGTGCTGGGCATCGGCCATACCCGCTGGGCTACCCATGGTGGCCCCACCGACCTGAATGCGCACCCGCACGTGGTCGATGGCGGCAAGCTGGCAGTGGTACACAACGGCATCATCGAGAACTTTGCGGAGCTCAAGTCCGAGCTTTTGCACAAGGGCTATAACTTCGTTTCCGAGACCGATACCGAGGTCGCTGCCACCTTGCTGGGAGATGTCTTCCACAATGAGGCAGCCGGCGACCTGACCAAGGCTATGCAGCTAACCTGCGCTCGCCTGGAGGGCGCGTTTACCCTGCTGGCCATCCACGCCGAACAGGCCGATCGCATCGTTGCCGCTCGCCGCGACTCCCCGCTGGTTATCGGCTTGGGCGAGGGCGAGAACTTCCTCGGCTCCGATGTATCCGGCTTTATTGATTACACCAAGTCTGCCGTGGAGATGGACAACGACCAGGTTGTGACCATCACCGCGGACGAGGTGGAAATTACCGATTATGAGGGCAACCCTGCACAGGGCAAGCCTTTTGAAATCAAGTGGGATGCCGCCGCTGCGGAAAAGGGCGGCTTTGATTCCTTTATGGAAAAGGAAATCCACGACCAGCCTTCCGCCGTGCGCGATACCCTGCTGGGTCGCTTCGATGAGCAAGGCCAACTGACCCTCGATGATCTGCGCATCGATGAGACCGTGCTGAAGTCCATCGACAAGATCATCGTCATTGCCTGCGGTACCGCCGCCTACGCTGGCCATGTGGCACGCTACGCCATCGAACACTGGTGCCGCATTCCTACCGAGGTCGAGCTCGCTCACGAGTTCCGCTACCGCGATCCGATCGTGAACGAGAAGACTCTCGTTGTTGCGCTGTCCCAGTCCGGCGAGACCATGGATACCTTGATGGCCGTGCGCCACGCCCGCCAGCAGGGCGCCAAGGTCATTGCCATCTGCAATACCCAGGGCTCGTCCATCCCGCGCGAATCCGATGCCGCGCTCTACACCCACGCCGGCCCGGAAATCGCCGTGGCCTCTACCAAGGCCTTCCTCGCGCAGATTACCGCCACCTACCTGCTTGGCCTTTACCTGGCTCAGCTGCGTGGCAATATGTTCGCCGATGAGATCCAGGGCGTTCTCGCTGAGCTGCGCCACATGCCGGATAAGGTCCAAAGCGTCATCGACGAGGAAGACCAGGTGGCCAACCTGGCCAATTCCATGAAGGACGCGGAATCCGTGCTCTTCTTGGGCCGCCACGTGGGCTTCCCGGTGGCTCTCGAGGGTGCGCTGAAGCTCAAGGAGATCGCTTATCTGCACGCCGAGGGCTTTGCCGCAGGCGAGCTCAAGCACGGCCCAATTGCGCTTATTGAAGAAGGCCAGCCGGTCTTCGTTATCGTGCCATCTCCACGTGGCCGCGACTCCCTGCACTCCAAAGTCGTCTCCAATATTCAGGAGATCCGTGCCCGCGGTGCTATCACCATCGTGATCGCGGAAGAAGGCGATACCGCCGTGGAGGATTACGCTAACCACGTCATCCGCATCCCGAAGGCGCCGACCCTCATGCAGCCGCTGCTGGCTACCGTGCCGCTGCAGATCTTCGCTGCCCACGTAGCCAAGTCCAAGGGCTACGACGTGGACCAGCCTCGCAACCTGGCCAAGTCCGTGACCGTGGAGTAATCCACTCCAAGCGTCCGCCGTTAGGCCCCCTTACCTGCCGCGTTTCTTGCGTGGTAGGAAAGGGGGCTTTGGCATTTCTTTGCAGCTTGAAACTGTTATGCTTTAGGGAGCAATCGTTGTCGGTGAAAGGAGTAGGCAGTGCTCATCCGTCGTGTTTTCGCCTAAAACACTAAAGGAAGAACGGATTTAAGCATGCCTATTTTATTAAATGATCTTTCCCTTATATGGCCCGATGGAACGACCTGCTTCAGTGGCCTAAACGGTGCCTTTTCTGGCCCTTTAACTGCACTAATTGGGGATAATGGTGCAGGGAAGACAACTCTATTAAACGTCATCCTTGGAAATATCTTGCCTACGGCCGGAACGGTGGAAAAGCCGGAATCGGTAGCTTACCTGCCACAAGACCTTGCTTGGAATAGAGATGACATAGTAGCAGACATCTTCGGCGTCACCCAAGTGCTCGCGGCGATTTCCGTAGTCGAATCTGGTGAGTATGACCCAGAACTCTATGAGTTAATTGAGGAGCAATGGGACGTTGGTGAGCGCATTAGCGCTGCCCTTTCCGCCGCTGGATTGGATATCCCGTTGGACCGCCCTATCGAAAGCCTCTCTGGAGGGGAAGCGGTCCGCGTCGCTTTGGTGGCGGTGTTCTTGTCCGAGCCAGATTTCATTATCCTCGATGAACCGACCAATAACCTCGACGGAGCTGCAAAGAAACATCTGAAAGATATGTTGGTAAATGCCGCGGCGCCGGTGTTAGTGGTAAGCCATGACAAAGACCTGTTAGATGTAGTTTCCGAGGTAGCGGAGCTAAGGGATGGGAACCTACGCTTCTTCCAGGGCAATTATTCCGATTACCTTGCCACAATTGATGCAGAACAGGAAGCTGCGCAAAAGGCAGTGTCCACCGCCAAAGCGACTTATAAGCAACAACTCCGCGAACAACAAGCAATGCAAACACGGATTGCGCGTGATGCGCGCCGAGGAAAGAAGTTCGCAGAGGCGAAGCGCAAACCTGGTATGACGATGAAGCTTGATAAACAGCGAGCCGAAAAGACGGCATCGCGCAGAGCACAGCTGCATTCAGACGCAGTTGAAACAGCTCAACGCTCTATAGCTCGAGCAGAGCGAAATATACGTGATAATGACTCGGTGTATATCGAGCTGCCACAAACTGAACTGCCTGAAGGAAAGCGAGTTATTTCGGTGCCCGGGCTATCGATTGTTGGCCCCGAACGCGTGCGCCTGTCAGGACCAAATGGAAGTGGCAAGACCACGCTCTTAGACCGAATTAACTCCGGTGAAGAGGGCTACGTTATCGACAACTTAGGGTACTTACGTCAGCGAATTGTGTTAGATCCTTCTCTCAGCGTGTGGGACGTGGTTACTAACGCGAATCCACAAGAGGAACCGCAGTTTATCCGCGATCAGCTTGCTCAGTTGTTGTTTCAATCTGACTCGGTTCATGCGTTGACAGGGACCCTTTCGGGAGGCGAAAGATTTAGGGCGGAATTCGCCAGAGTGCTCTTGGCGGATCCGGCGCCGCAATTGCTAATGCTCGATGAGCCGACCAACAACATTGATATTTCAACTGTTGATTGGCTGGTCTCGGTATTGAAAAACTATCGAGGCGCATTACTAGTGGTGAGCCATGATGAAGATTTCTGCTCGCGGATAGAACTTACGAGGCAAGTTTCCATAGAGGACATTGGATGAGCCGACTCCAAGGTGGAGCTATCGCGAGTGAATGCGCCACCACCCGCCCGAATTCAGCAAAAGGGTGAGCAGTGGCACAATGGTGGACATGCTGAAAACCACCATTGATCTCTCCGCCATCGCGCACAACGTCCGCCTCATCAAAGAAAAGGTAGGGCCTGAGGTCAAGCTCATGTGCGTGGTCAAGGCCGATGCCTATGGCCACGGCGCGGCCAAAGTCGTGCCGGTAATGGCGCGCGCAGGTGCGGATAGCTTTGGAGTGGCCACTCTGCGGGAGGCGGTGGACTTGCGCCGCGCGGGTGTGGAGACACCCATCGTGGCGTGGATTTGGCAGACGGACGAAATCCTCGAAGAGGCACTTGCCTGCGGCATTGAAGTAGCAGTTAACTCTCTTGAACAGGCACATAAGCTGGTTAAAGCCGATTTTCCTGCTGAGGTATATGTCAAGGTAGAAACCGGCATGCACCGTTCCGGCGTGGATGAAGAGGATTGGGCGGACACTTTCAAGGTGCTGCGCGACGCCCCACATATCAAGGTTCTCGGCCTTATGTCGCACTTTGCCTGTGCTGATGAGCCGGATAATCCACACAACGACGCCCAAGAGGAGGCGTTCCGCAAGGCCCTGCGGCTCGCGCGCGAGATTGGGCTGGAGTGTCCAGTCAATCACCTGGCCAATTCACCAGCTGTGCTGACGCGTCCTTCCTCCTATTTTGAGCAGGTACGTGTAGGCGCCGCCTGCTATGGTTTGGAGCCTATTGACGGCCGCGAGCATGGTCTGCGCCCAGCCATGACCTGGTCCGGGCAGATTTTTAACGTAAAGCCGATTCAGCCAGGGGAAGGCACCTGCTATGGACTGACCTGGAAGGCGGATGAGCCGGGATTTTTGGCCACCGTGGATTGCGGATACGCCGATGGTCTACCGCGTGGTTATCAAGGCGATTTGCATGTAGGCATCGGCGGGCACCTGTATCCACAGGTAGGCCGAATCTGTATGGATCAGATTGTGGTGGACCTGGGCGACAACCCCCATGGTGTGGACACGGGTCAAGATGCCGTGATTTTCGGCAACGGGGGAGTATCGGCTACGGATCTCGCCGCGGCGGCAGGAACCATCAACTACGAGGTGGTCTGCTTGCCCGATGGCCGCACCGAACGCGAATACATAGGAGAAGAAGATGCGCAGTAGCTTTCCGGAATCCGGCAGCCGTGACCTATCCACGGTGGAAGAAACCTATGCCTTCGGCGCAGAGCTGGGTGCGGCGCTCGAGGCTGGCGATGTGGTGATCCTGGATGGGCCATTGGGGGCTGGAAAGACGACGCTAACGCAGGGCGTCGCCAAGGGCATGCAGGTCAAGGGGCGGGTAACCTCGCCGACCTTCGTGATTGCCCGGGTGCACCGCTCAACCGTAGGTGGGCCGGACCTCGTTCACGTTGATGCCTACCGTTTGCTCGATGAAGGCGGCGCTAATTCCGGGGATCCGCTAGGGGAGCTCGATGCTTTGGACTTGGACACGGAGCTAGAAGACGCCGTGGTCATCGCCGAATGGGGCGGGGGACTGGTAGAGCAGATTGCGGAGCACTACCTGTTTATTAGCATCGACCGCGAGCCGGCGGAATACGCGGGCGCAGACGAGGATGTTCGCCGCTTTACGTGGTCGTTGCGGGGCGGTCATTAGCACAAATGTCCGCCTAAAGTGCGGATAAGTGATGAATCTCCTACGCGGAGAATTTGCCCCGGGTATAACCAGTGCGTAATTCTATTGAGGTGTTGAATTTTCTCGCCTCTAGTCCTTTGCTATCTCTCTTCGTCATCATGGCGGTGGGTCTAGCGATTGGCAAGATTAAGATCTTCGGCATCTCCCTCGGTGCCGCGGCTGCGATGTTTGTGGCGCTGGGTCTTTCTACTGCCAATCCTGATATCCAAATTCCGCCTTTGGTCTATCAATTTGGCTTGGCGATTTTCGTTTATGCCATTGGCCTCAGCTTCGGGCCCTCCTTCGTCCGCGAGTTTAAGACCCGTGGCTGGAAGCTCACGGTATTCATGCTGGGAATGTTGGTAATCCTGGTTGCCGTAGGCTTTGGCCTCATCCGCGCCTTTGGCCTGAGCACGCCAGAAGCTACCGGTATGTTTGCCGGTTCGCTTTCTTCCACACCGGGTATGGCCGCCGTGGTGGAAATGGTGGGCGATTCCACCCCGGTTGTCGGTTACTCCCTGGCCTACCCGGGTGCGGTTATCGGCGCTATTCTCGTTGCCGCCATCGGCGCTAAGGTGGTCAAGGTCAACCATGAAGAAGATGCCCGCGCAGAGGGCATGATTCCCGCCGAGCTTGTGGCCAAGGGTGTGCGCTTGACCAAGAATTTTAATGACACCGCTGGTCATATCTATCGCGTAACCGGTCAGACCGTCGTTGCTACTCGTATCATTTCTGACGAAGAGCGCCACCGCCTGGCTGTTCCAGAAATGCCGCTGTGTGAGGGTGAGGCTTATCTGCTTAACGGCTCTGAAGAAGCCGTCGATAAGGCCATCGAGGTCTTGGGTGAGGAACACCCGGTGGAGCTGACCGAGGATGCAGGTTTAAAGTACACCCGCGTTACCGTGTCCAACCCGGATATTGCCGGTAAGTCGATCCGCGAGATCAAAGCTCTTGACCACGGCTTTATCATCGCTCGTGTCCGCAAGGGCGATAAAGACCTCGTCCCGCACCCGGATACGGTGCTTAACTATTCTGACCGCGTTCGCGTAGTAACCAGCCCGAGCCGCCTGCCGTACGTGCGCAAGTACCTCGGTGACTCTGAAGCTGCTTTGGGTAACGCGGACCTGCTATCCATGGCTATCGGCCTGACGCTGGGTATGTTGCTCGGCCTCATTCCGATTCCGATGCCGGGCGGCTCCACCTTGCAGCTAGGCTTCGGCGGCGGCCCCGTGGTCGTCGGCCTGCTGCTGGGCTACCTCAACCGGACGGGTCCGCTTAACTGGCAGATGCCGTTTCACACGCGCGAAACCATTTCTAATATGGGACTGACCCTCTTCCTCGCTGGCGTGGGCACCTCGGCCGGCGCCTCCTTCCGCGATGCCCTAACTGATCCGTCCTCCCTGACCATCATGGGCGTGGGCCTTATCATCACCTTGATCTCCGCCATTCTTATCGGTGTCATCGGCATGCTAGTGCTGAAGCTGAAGTGGGACGAGGCCATGGGCTGTGCGGCTGGTATGACCACCAACCCTGCGGTCTTTGCCTATATTCGTGACCAAACCGGCACCGAGCTGGCAGCTCGTGGATGGGCCACGGTTTATCCCACCACGATGATCGGCAAGATTATTGCCGCGCAGGTATTGCTCCTGTTGTTGCTATAGCGCCAATACATCGCGTTAATTACTCACCCACAGGGTCGCCCGCCTACACTGGCAGGCACTACCCTGTGGGTTTTGTGTTGCGGTTAACCAGGTAGCATCGGTTGCCAGATAAACCGCCCACCGCCTGAAACTTAAAAACTTTTCAAGGAGCCTTACTCACCCCATGACTAAATTCGCTCGCAACCTTACCGCCGCCATTATCGCCATCTTTATTGTTGTCATGATGGTTCTCCTCGCCTCGTCTACCCTGCGCGAGGACAATCCATTGGAGGGAAACCTCAGCTCCACGCTGTCTAAGACGCCGAAAAACCTGGAGGCGATGAGCCTTATTCCTTCCGATGTCTACGGCAAGGACTATGCCGCTATTGGCTTCATCTGCCCGGGCATGAAGGAAGATAAGGTCAAAGAGGCACAGATCGATACCAAGGACATCACTTTTGAAGATGGCAAGGTCCCAGAGGGCAAGAGCTATGCGGTTGCCATCTCCCAGAGCACTGAGCCCTTCATCGAAGAGCTGGACCCGGAAAAGGTCGAAGTCTGTGAAATGATCAATACCCAAATCAAGGCCATGGAGCAGCAGGGCCAGAGCCTGGATGGCGGAGTACCGATGGTCCAGGGCGCTCAGCCTTTGGCGTTCCAGCGTCAGGATGGAACCTGGAAGCTGGTTGGCTAATGCGCGTCCTCGCGATCGACACGGCAACTACCGCCTTGGTCACCGGGGTAGTAGATACCGCCACTGGGCAGACCACCGAGCGCGTATTGGAAGATACCCGCGCTCATAATGAGCTGCTCATACCTACGATCACTGACGCCCTCGCAGAGGCAGGCATGGAGTATTCCGACCTAGATGCGGTGGTCACCGGCGTGGGCCCAGGCCCGTTTACCGGGTTGCGCGTGGGGATGGCGACTGCCTCCGCGCTTGCCGACGCCCTGTCCATCCCCCTCCACGGCGTATGCACCCACGATGCAATCGCCCATGCTGCCGGCCTCCCCGCGAGCCCCGCAGACGCGGACGGCGAGGCCACCGCCTTGGTGGCTACCGACGCACGCCGCAAAGAGATCTATTGGGCCACCTACCGCGCCACCGATTCTGGTGTGCAGCGCATCTCTGGTCCTGAGGTAACTAAGCCGGCAGAAGTTGAGGTGGGACTCACCGGTACTGCCGAGGTCATCATCCCCGAGCGCCTCGCCGCTCAGCTACCGGAGGAGCTGACCGAGCTGCCGCACCGCGCGGCCCATCCCACCGCAGCAGCCCTAGTGGCTGTAGCTGACCTCACTGCGGAACCGGCCCCCGTTGTGCCGCTCTACCTACGCCGCCCGGATGCGGTTCCGCCGAAGCAGCAACAGCTGTCGGCCGCCATCCCCAAGGTGGAACTGTGAAGCTGCGCGAGTTGACCCCGGCCGACGCACCCCGGTGCGCCGAGCTGGAAAAGGTCCTTTTCCCCGGAGAGACCCCATGGTCCAGCGGAGTCTTCCACCAGGAAATGGCCCAGCCCTTCAACTTCTATTTCGGGGTAGAAGGCGCGCTCGACCCCGCGCACGAATCCACAGTGCTGCTAGGTTATGCGGGAATCGGCATGATGGGGCCAGCGGCTGATCCAGAATTTGAAATCCACACCATCGGCGTCGATCCCGCCGCACAGCGCCGCGGCATCGCTCGCATGATGATGGACAATATTTGTCATATTGCGGATCTTAAAGACGCCCCGGTCTTCCTCGAGGTACGGGTAGGCAACGAACCTGCTATCGGCCTTTATGAGGGGTATGCGTTTGCCAAGCAGGGGATGCGTAAGAATTATTACCAACCTTCCGGAGCAGATGCGCACGTGATGGTGCGCCCGCGCCAGTCCGAGCGTTAAAGAAACTTAAGGAGCAGTCATGAAGATCATGGGCATCGAGTCCTCCTGCGACGAAACCGGCGTGGGCATTGTCGAGCTTCGCGAGGACGGCCACATGGAAATCATCGCCAATGCTGTCGCTTCCTCCATGGAGCAGCACGCGCGTTTCGGCGGCGTCGTCCCGGAGATCGCCTCCCGTGCCCACCTTGAGGCCATGCCGCAGGTCATGCAGGCGGCGCTGAATGAGGCGGGTATCGCTAAGCCAGATGCCATCGCCGCCACCGTGGGGCCAGGGCTAGCCGGTGCTTTGCTGGTGGGTGCCTCGGCCGCCAAGGCCTATGCCGCGGCTTGGGGCGTGCCTTTCTACGGCGTTAACCACCTAGGCGGCCACGTTGCCGTGGCCAACCTGGAAGGCGAAGAGCTGCCGCATTCGGTGGCCCTTTTGGTCTCGGGTGGGCATACACAGCTGTTGGAGGTAGAGGCCGTCGGCAAGCCTATGCGCGAGTTGGGCTCCACGCTTGATGACGCCGCCGGTGAGGCCTACGACAAAGTCTCGCGCCTGCTTGGCCTCGGCTACCCGGGTGGCCCGGTGATTGATAAGCTCGCCGCGCGCGGTAAAGCCACCATCGATTTTCCGCGCGGCATGTCCCGCCCCGAGGATCTGCGCGGCCCGCACCGCCACGATTTTTCCTTCTCTGGGCTCAAGACCTCCGTGGCCCGCTACGTGGAGCGCGCCGAAAAGGCAGGGGAAACCATCAGCGTGGAAGATGTCTGCGCCAGCTTCCAGGAAGCCGTGGCCGATGTCCTGACCGCCAAGGCCGTGCGTGCCTGCGAGGACACGGGCGCCCGGGTGCTGCTACTGGGAGGCGGCGTGGCCGCTAATTCCCGCCTGCGCAAGCTGGCTAGCGAGCGCTGTGCCGCCGCTGGGGTCGAGCTGCGCGTGCCGCGCTTTTCGCTGTGTACCGACAATGGCGTGATGATCGCGGCCATTGGTGCGCAGCTTATTCATGAAGGTGCCCAGCCCTCTGGCCTCGGAGTTGGCACCGATACCCAGCTGGATGTGGAAGAGCCGCAGTTAACCTAAAGTTCTTCTTTCTCGCTCTGCAGGCGGGGTGCGGGGCCGGTACCCTAAAAGGCGTTCATGCCCTCTTGGCTTTGTGAAGGAGCTTTCTCTCATGACCGTCGGTTTCCTTGTCAACCCTGATCTCACCCGCCGCAAGCTGGAATTCGAGCTGGAGCACGCCAACCAGTTCTTGGGCGGCACCACTGAGGACCGCGTCTCCGTAGTATTCCAAGAAGACGGCACCACCTATGCGGCGCTCTACAACCCCGAAGCCAAGGCTGAAGGCGCCGAGCCCAACCCAGTAGCCTCCTTGGCGCGCAACGCCGCCGCCACCGGCAATGCCGCTTTCTTGCAAGACCCCATCCGCTCCATTTGTGGTCCGGTCATCTTCGTTGATGCCGAGGGCGAAGATAAAACCATTGACGCCGTCATCGAGTCCGTGGAGCAGGGCATTCGCGCCGTCAAGAACTACCGCGAAGATAACCCAGAGGAGTACACGCTCTGGCGCGCGGCCGTTATCAATTCCACCAAGAGCCTTTAAACCTAGCCCCTCACAGGTAGGGTTCAAGCGCTTTTCGCGCGCTCGTATTACGGTGTTCACATTCTTATGGTGTCCTAGGGAGCCGTACTGCTTTTTCTAAGACTCCAAAAGGTGAAAACTGTATGCTTCGATCATCGCGCTTCGTCGCCTCCTTCGTTACCGCCCTTGCCGTGGGCGGTGCCGCCACCATCGTGCCCGCCACCCCGGCGCTGGCCGCTGATTCGCCCATCTACCGCACCATCCTGCAGCCGGGCGAGGATGAATCCCAGGTAATGGTTACGTGGCGCACCAAGTCCAAAGCCGACGAAGTCCTCGAGGTTACCGGCCCGGAAGGCACCAAGACTTTCCGCGCCGAGGAACGCGATTACGGCGCCCTGCTTTATAAATCCCAGTTCGCCACCGCCACCGATCTGCAGCCGGATACCGAGTACTCCTACCGCGTTGGCTCTGAGGAAGGCGGCTGGTCCGAACCAGAGACCTTTAACACCGGCTCCAATGGCGATGAGTGGTCTTTCCTCACCGTTGCAGACCCGCAAATCGGCGTGGACCTCAAGGTAGATGACCAAGCGGAGCAGTGGCGCAAGACCATCGCTCACGCGGCTTCCCATGTGCCCAATGCCAACATGATCTGGTCCCTAGGGGATCAAGTAGAAGGCTGGGGCGCCCAAGTGCCGCAGTACGATGCCTACTTCTCCGCCCCGGAAATTCGTCACATCCCGACCAATACCGTTCCGGGCAACCACGAGACTTATAACCTCACCATGAAACATCATGATGAGCACTTCTCTAACCCCCACCAGGCCGAAGATATCCGCGACCACTACTTCGAGCGCAATAACGTGCTCTTTATTGGCCTGGACTCCAATGCTTCTTCCGACGCCGATATTGCTCGCCACGAGCAATTCCTGCGCGAGGCCGTGGAATCTCGTGGCGCGGATAATGACTGGATCGTAGTTGGCATGCACCACGGTCCGTATTCACAGGGCTCGCACCACTTTGATAAGGACGTCACCAACCTGCGCGAGAAGCTCACCCCGGTACTCTCTGAGCTCAACGTGGATGCCGTGCTCTCCGGCCACGACCACATCTACACCCGCAGCCACCTGATGAAAAACAACAAGCCAGTCCTGCCAGAAAAGAAGCCGCAGCGCGGCGATGTCCTCGAACCCAAGGATGGTGAGGCCTTGTATCTGACCACCACCACCGCGGGTGGCGGCAAGTACTACGACTTCACTGACGTTAATAATCAGAAGCACAAGGGCGCACGCATGGAGACCATCGATCCGAAGCTCGCCCATGAGTCCACCGCCATGTGGCGCCAGGACTACACCGAGGACTACATGCGCGTGGATGTCTCCGATGACAAGCTCACCTTCGCTACCTTCAACGAAGCCGATAACACCCTGGTAGACAAGGTTTCGCTGAAGAAGAAGGACCGTGGCGCTGCGCCTGCCGACGCCTCTACCGACCCCGACACCCCAGAGGTGCCACAGGATCCGGAAGGCGGCAGCTCCCTGAGCTCCAGCGATGCTTTGAGTGGACTCAGCTCCAAGAAGTAGCTCGCGTCGCCGGCGTTATTAGCGCTCGGTGTGGCGCAGCCACGCCAGCACGGCCTTGACCCGTCGGTTAGAATCCTCGGGCAGGAACCCGAGCTTCGTAAAAACATTGGAGACATGCTTGCTTACCGCGCCAGCGCTAAGAACGAGCGTGTCTTCAATTTCTTTATTGCTCAATCCTTGGGCCATAAGCCCCAGCACTTCCCGTTCGCGTGAGGTGAGTTGGGCGAGGCCGGTGCGCTTTGCAGACAGCAGTGCCGTAACCACCTCTGGGTCCACCACGGTGCCGCCGCGGGCGACCTCGTCGAGCGTGCGCACGAATTCCTCTACATCAGAGACGCGCTCTTTGAGCAGATAGCCAAATCCCCCGTGCTCCAAGAGGCGGTCGAGGTAGCTTGCCGCTACGTATTGGCTTAGCACCACCACTGGTTGGGTAGGGTTTAGCGCTCGCAGGTCATGGACGGCTCGCAGGCCGTCGTCAGTCATGGTGGGCGGCATGCGCACATCGCTGATAATGAGGTCGAAGGCTTCTCGCCCAGCGATTGCGCGCAGTTCTTCGGCATCCGTGGCGGCTGTAACTCTATGGCCCAAAGAGCTGAGTAGCTGCTCGAGCCCGGCGCGCAGCAGCGCGGAATCTTCCGCGAGTAATAGTTTCATTCCGCCTCCTTCAGCGGCAGCTCGACTAGTAGTCGGCCGCCGCGTTCGCCCGCGGCAGTCTCGTGTGCCGCGGCAAGTTTTAGCGTGCCGCCCAGTGCGGCGGCGCGCTCGCGTAGCCCGGCTATGCCGGTACCGGCCCCCGTCGTGGCGTCTGTCGCTGCGCCGGAAGCGGCTGCCTCGGCCGAGGGGCGGTCGGGGCCGGTGCCATTATCAACGATGTCCAAGCGCAACATGTCCTCAAAGGTAACCATTACTGTGGCTTCGGTGGCCGCGCCGTGCTTGGAGGCATTGGTAAGTGCCTCGGCCACCGCATGATAGGCCAGCAGGGCAGTGGTCTCGTCCACGGAGCGTTCCGGCCCGTCCACGTGCAGTTCAGTCTCCAGCCCGGAGTGGGCGAGTAGCTCGTCGAGGGCGGGGATAAGCCCGGCGTCGAAAAGCACCTGCGGGGCAATGCCGCGCACCGTTGCGCGCAGGGAAGCCAGGGCCAAAGAAGCATTATGTTCCGCATCGGCCAAAGCAGGCAGCGCCTCGGACGGGGCCTGCAACTTCGCCGCCGCCAAGTTGAGCTTGAGCGCGGTCAGGTACTGCTGCGGTCCATCGTGCAGTTCGCGCTCGATGCGGCGGCGCTCGCCGGAGAAGGCATCGATAAGCGTGGCGCGCGAGGCCGCCAACTCCTCGGCCGAGGGGCTCAACGCCAGCCGAGTCAACGAGGTCGACGCCAAGACCAATAGGCGGTTGAGCCCCACCAATAAAGCCACCAGCAACGGCGCGGTGAGCCAGCAGGTAAAGAAAATGAGCGGCCGGTTGGTGGTAGACCACTCGCCAAAGGAGAATTCGGTCTTTGGCACGAATGGCGCAATGACCAGCACACCCGCCGTAAAACCCAAGGCAGTCCACGCGGCAAAGCAGGCAGCTGAAAGCAATAGCTGCAAAATAAGGTGATAAAACTGCTGCCAATCAAACCACCGGCCCGCACGCCGGGAAGGGATCTCCACGCCCATCCACCGTGCACCCAACCGGCCGACAAATTCCGCGGCGCGTCCCACCAGCGGAACCCACGGCAGCATCAGCACCGAAACCACCAACGCCGGGATAAATAGCGCGCCAAGGACAAGGCTCCACGCGCAGGCTTTGAGGGTTCGCATAACCCAAGAGCCTAGCCGCCTTACCCGGCGTGGAGCAGTAGAGCTAGCTCTACCATTTTCTGGGCAGCCCGCCCCATGTCTTTCTTCTGCGCGGCCGAGTGGAATCAAAGGCATGTTAAAAGCAGAAAATCTCACCAAGCGCTACGGCCGCCGCACTGTGCTCAAGCGGGTCACTGTTTCCATCGCCCCGGGCGAATTCGTCGCCATCATGGGGCCTTCCGGTAGCGGTAAAACCACGCTCCTAAACCTGCTATCCGGGCTGGATAAACCCACTTCCGGACAAGTCAACGCGCCGGGGCGCAGGCAGCGTGCCTTTGTATTCCAGGACTATAACCTCTTGGAATCCCTCAATGCGCAGCGCAATGCCACCTTGACCGCGCGATTTTCCGGCCGGCGCCCGTCACGCAGCCGGGTGGCGGAGGTCTTTGATTCGCTCGGCCTTGCTGGTCTGGAGCGCCGCCTGCCCGCACAGCTTTCCGGTGGTCAGCAACAACGCGTGGCTGTAGCCCGGGCCCTGCTGGCTCAAGCGCCCTATATCTTCGCCGACGAACCCACAGGCGCGCTTGACGACGCCACCGCATCCACCGTCCTTTCCCACCTGCGCACCGCCGCCCGCGATGGCGCCAGCGTGATTATGGTGACCCACTCGCACCTCGCCGCTGAAGCGGCCGACCGCGTTATTTCCCTTGAGGAGGTAGCCCATGCTGGTGTGGCTTAAGGACTTACAGTCCAATTGGTTATCGTGGCTGGCCGTGGCGCTGACGTTGGTGGTCTCTTCCACCTCGTGCACCCTGGCGCTAGCCATGCTGGTCGCCTCCTCCGGGGCCGAAGAAAACCCCGCCGGCCCGGTGGGCGGCACGGTACTCGGCATGGCCCTGTGCGTGGTGGTGTTGGTGACGCTATCGCAGATGCGCCTTATCATCGCCGAGCGCGAGCCGGTCTACCGTTCCTGGCGCATGGTGGGGATGCCCGGGTGGATGATTATTGCCTTCATTCTGGGCCAGGTCGCCGTAATCAGCGCGGCCGCAGGGCTCCTTGGCGTACTGCCGGCCCGCCCGCTGCTTGCACCGTGCGTGCGCGCGCTGCGCAGCGATGGCATCCCCATGCCCGACATTGTCATTACCGGCCAGGTCACGGTCATTGCGGTCATAGTCTGCATGTCCGCGGCCCTGGTTGGCGCGCTGCCTCCACTGCGCCGAGTCTTCCGGCCGCGCACCACCGCACACCCGGCCTGGACCGTGGTGAAATTTGTACTTGCGGCCGCGGCCCTCGGCGGCACGGTCTACGGGTGCCTGCACATTGCCGATCCCGGCGATCTTCTCTCGGCCGAGATGGGCTTGGTCATCCTCGTCGCCCTCTTTTGGCCCTGGCTTATGCCCGCTATCGACCAATGGAGCCGCGCGGCCGGCATCGCTGGGGCCAATGTGCGCGTGCGCCGGCGTTTTTCCACCCCGCACATCGTGCCGTGGGTGCTGGTCGGTGGGTTTATCGTCGCCGTAGGCTCTGGCCTGCGCTTTGAAAGCTCCGCAGGCGCCGGCGGCACCCTATCGTCCTGGCAGGTCTTCGTCGCCCTTTTAGGGCCTGTCTTTGCCCCCAGCCTCGTGAGTGCCGTGCTCACCTCGCTGCTCATGCATGGGCGCATCGCCTCCGATATCCGCGGCCTCACCCTCGCCGGCGCCGCTCCTCTAGCCTGGATCCGCGTGCAGGTGGGGGAGGCGGCCTGCCTCACCCTGACCGCGGCCGGCGTGGTCTGTGCACTGTGCTTGGCGACGCTCCTCCCACTCCATCACCTGCTCACCCCGCAGGTTCCTTTCGGCCGGACGGTGGTGGAGCAGCTGTGGTGGCCGGCCTTCGCCGTGATTTTTGGTGCGATGTTTATCGCACTGGGCGTCGTCAAGCTGGCGCTTGCCGGCTTTGTACGCGCGGGGAATCGGGAGCGCTGAAAGGATCGCTGAGGGCTTAAGAATGTGGGCCGGGTCATTGTTGAGGGTTAGCAGTCGCGAGGGTAGAGTGCTAATCAGGTTGTTTGACCCACAGTTGTTCACCCGCGACGACGGCTGTGCTGGACATCCACAACCGGCACGCGCGTGCCATACCGGCGCGCATACGAACACTACGGAGGAAACATCATGGCAAACATTAAGCCTCTCGAGGACCGCGTCCTCGTACAGATCGTAGAAGCTGAAACCACCACCGCTTCCGGCCTGGTTATCCCGGATTCCGCTAAGGAAAAGCCGCAGGAAGCTACCGTCGTTGCAGTAGGCCCAGGCCGCACCAACGACAAGGGTGAGGTCACCCCGGTAGGCGTCAACGAGGGCGATACCGTGGTCTTTTCCAAGTACGGCGGCACCGAGCTGAAGTACAACGGTGAGGAGTACCTGCTGCTGTCCTCCCGTGACCTGCTCGCCGTCATCGAGAAGTAGGCCTCACTATGGCAAAGCTTATTGCATTCGACCAAGAAGCCCGCGAGGGAATTCAGCGCGGCGTCGATACGCTGGCTGATGCCGTCAAGGTCACTCTCGGCCCGCGCGGCCGCAACGTCGTGCTGTCCAAGGCTTTTGGCGGCCCCACCGTCACCAATGATGGCGTGACCATCGCCCGCGATATCGACATCGAGGAACCATTCGAGAACCTCGGCGCCCAGCTGGTTAAGTCCGTTGCAGTCAAGACCAACGACATCGCAGGTGACGGCACCACTACCGCCACCTTGCTGGCCCAGGCACTCATCTTCGAAGGCCTGCGCAACGTCGCAGCTGGCGCTAACCCAATCGAGCTTAACCGCGGCATCGCGGCGGCGGCCGAAAAGGCCGTGGAGGAGCTCAAGGCCCGCGCCACCGCAGTCAATTCCTCGTCCGAGATTGCCCAGGTAGCCACCGTCTCTTCCCGCGACCCGGAGGTCGGCGAGATGGTTGCCGGTGCTATGGACAAGGTGGGCAAGGACGGTGTTGTCACCGTCGAAGAATCCCAGACCATCGACTCCGCCGTCGATGTCACCGAGGGAATTTCCTTTGACAAGGGCTACCTTTCCCCGTACTTCGCTACGGAGGAAGAGACCTACCACGCCGTGCTGGACGACGCCGCTGTGCTCCTCGTCCGCAATAAAATCTCCTCCCTGCCGGACTTCCTGCCGCTGCTGGAGAAGATCGCCGAGACCAACCGCCCAACCCTCATCATCGCAGAGGACGTTGAGGGTGAGCCGCTGCAGGCGCTCGTCGTCAACTCCATCCGCAAGGTGCTCAAGGTCGCAGCCGTGAAGGCTCCGTACTTTGGCGAGCGCCGCAAGGGCTTCATGGATGACTTGGCCGTCGTTACCGGCGCCACCGTCATCGACCCAGAGGTGGGCGTTAACCTCAACGAGGCTGACCTCGACGTTTTGGGCTCCGCTCGCCGCGTGACCATCACCAAGGAAGACACTGTCATCGTCGATGGTGGCGGCACCGCTGAAGCGGTAGAGGAGCGCCGCGAGCAGATCCGCCGCGAAATCGAGCGCACCGACTCCACCTGGGATAAGGAAAAGCTGGAGGAGCGTCTGGCAAAGCTTTCTGGTGGCGTGGCCGTCATCCGCGTCGGCGCCGCTACCGAGACCGAGGTCAACGAGCGCAAGCTGCGCGTCGAAGACGCCATCAACGCGGCCCGCGCGGCCGTGGAAGAAGGAGTCATCGCCGGCGGTGGCTCTGTGCTGGTCCAGATCTCTAAGGAGCTGGAGTCCTTCGCTGAGGGCTTTGAGGGCGAAGCAAAGGTCGGCGTCCTCGCCGTCGCCCGCGCCCTGACCCGCCCGGCATACTGGATTGCTGAAAACGCTGGTCTCGACGGTGCTGTTGTCGTTTCCCGCGTTGCTGAGATGACCAACGGTGAAGGCTTTAACGCCAATACCCTTGAGTACGGCAACCTCATCGATAACGGCATCATCGACCCCGTCAAGGTCACCCACTCGGCCGTGGTCAACGCCACCTCCGTGGCCCGCATGGTTCTTACCACCGAGGCCTCCGTGGTGGAAAAGCCACAGGAAGAGCAGCCAGCTGACACCGGTCACGGCCACCAGCACTAAACTGGGCTACCAACATCGCCCGCCCCGCTTTGCGCGCGGCGGGTTTTGTTGTGCCTAGACTAGGGCCGTGGAATACATCAAGGTCACCGGTGATACCGACCCCGTTCGCAAGGCCTTCGCCAAGGCCAATGGCATCAAACCCGCACTCTTATTCCGCGAGTTTCGAGGGTGCCTGCCTCAAGCGCAACGGCGCGGGTGTGGTCTACGTGGAGCCGGGCGTGATGAGCAGGTAGACTCCGGCCATACCGTCATCCGTATCGACCACAACCTGGCTGTGCTCGCGCACGCGGACTACGCCATCGATTTGGGCCTCGGAGCCGGTTTGGCCGGCGGCCAGGCGGTCTTTAGCGGCACGCCAGCAGACTTAGCCGAACAGCGTGACTCGGTGACGGGGCGTTTTTGCCGACGCCCTCGTCTCCCCCTAACTTTCCTGCCTTAAGCGTTGACCGGCGCGGCGGCGCGGCGACGCTGGCGAAGCTCTACCACGCGTTCGGATTCGCTCATTCCGCCCCAGACACCGTAGGGTTCGGCGGATTGCAAGGCATGCTCGCGGCACAAATCAATGACCGGGCAAGAATTGCAGATGGCTTTGGCGCGATTCTCGCGCTGGGCGCGGGCGCGGCCGCGCTCGCCATCCGGGTGATAAAATACGTCCGAGTTTTCTCCGCGGCAGGCGCCTTGTAGCTGCCAATCCCACAGGTCAGCGGTGGGACCGGGAAGCAAATGAGGCTGAGACACGTTACTAAGCTCCTTTGTAAGGGCGAGAATTCTTGTGTGGCTTCCGCAGTGTCGCGAAAAGCAACCTCACGTAGTGTTTCGCGCGTGGGTAAACGGTGGGTTACCGATTTTTGACTTTTAAGTATTGTCCTCGCGATTCCTCCACCGACACCACGGTTTACCAGCGCAAACGCCGAAGGTTAACGGTTTGTGAATTTTCTGCCGCTCAGCTTGCATAGCTAATGGGGCTGCGCGTTGCCTTTGCATAAACTTCCCGTGTGCCAATATGGTTAGTTACCGGTCGAAAACATCTCAGAGGGTGCATACGTGAGTGATAGGGAACAGGAGCTAGCGGATCTCGTTCCGCATGCCGTCGACGGCAGCCGTCGAGCGCTGCAAAAAGTCCTGCAGATCATTCACCCGCAGGTGCTGCGCTACTGCCGCGCCCGTATTGGCGGCGGCCGCCAACCCACCGCGGAAGATGTAGCCCAAGAGATTTGCCTAGCAGTGGCTACCTCGATTGGTTCCTATGAGGACAAGGGCCGCCCTTTTATGGCCTATGTTTACGGCATCGCATTTAATAAGGTCACCGATGCTCACCGCGCGATGGGCCGCGATAAGTCCACGCCTACCGAAGAAATTCCGGAAGACTCCGCGCGTGAAGCCACTCCTGAAGAGTGGGCGCTAGAGGCCGACGGTAGTAACAGAATGCGCGCCTTGCTCGATACATTAAGTGATAAGGCGAAAAACATCGTTATTCTGCGCGTGTTCAACGGTTTGTCAGCAGAAGAGACTGCGGAAATTGTGGGTTCCACTCCAGGCGCGGTCCGTGTGGCACAACACCGAGCACTAGCTCAATTGCGAAAGACCCTCCAAGTCGCGCAGGAAACTGCACACTAAGGGGCTTGTGGCCCAATCTCACAGCAGGTATTTCATAACAGAAAGGAAGGGGGAGAGACACCATCATGGCTTCTAAGCACCACGGCGATAACGACGACCTAGCGGACCAGCTCCAGCCCTTGGTCGATGATGATGCATTCCTCACTGAGCTTTCGAAAGGCAACGACCCTTCCGACCGTCAGGATGACCTGGCGGGGTTGCTGCTGGAGTTAAAGGGGGACGTCGACAAGCACATGCCTCCGGCCCCGCTGGTAGAAGGCGCTGAGGCGGAGCCTCAGGTTATTGATCTTGGTAAGGTGCGCAAGCGTCGCCGCGGCGGGCCTTTCGTGCATGGTCTCATTGGCGCGGCCGCTGCAACCCTAGTCATTGCTGGAGCCGGTGGCGCAATGCTGCATGCCGGAACTTTTGATAAAGGGGATAAGACCCGCAATGTAGAGCTGGCCGGAACGCTGGAAGAGATGGAATCTCGCGCGGCCGAAGGCGATATTGAAGGTGCTCGGGAACTGATGAGGGATGCCCGAGCCAAGCTGGACGCGGCCGAAGGCAAGGAAGAAAAGGCCATCGCCGCCAACAGTGAGGCGGAACACAAGCGCTCTGCGCACCCGAAGCCCGCCCCGCACACCGTGACGGAGACCGCCACCGAAACCGTGGCGGAAGAAGCTTCCCAACCGGAACAGCAGCCGGAACAGGTTACCGTGACCGAAACTCAGTACGCCACCGAAACCGTGGTAGTCACGGAGCCGGCGCAGCAGAACCCACAGCCCAACCCCAACGTTGAGGATGAGCCGACGACCACCATCGAGTTGGGCCAGCAGCAGTAGAAGCTAGCGGCCCTCTAGGCCATCCAAGTAACCCAGGGCGTAGTCCCAGGGAACATAGCGGGAGGGATCCGGCTCGGCGCCCGGCTCATGTACTGGCGCTAGCTCCCCTTCGAGCGTGGCGCGCATATTTGCGGCCATGATATCCCACTCGTAGAAGTGGTTTTCCTGGCAATCCTCGCACAGGAAGAAGATGCCATCGATGCCGCGCGGGCCGAGGATGGACGCGAATTTCTGCACCAGCGCGAGGTCGTGGATGATGGCGATTCGGTCGTCGTCGGTAAGCGGCATGACCTGCTCGTCCTCCTCCAGGAAGGAGGCGGGGTCATTCGGGTCATCGGCGAAAGGATCGCGGGGCATATTGGCGAAGAAGTTCACGCCTGCGAGCCTATTGAACTTACCCTCCCGAGGCAATTTACCCCTGCCCAAATGGTGTCGTCGGCCGGCAAAGCACTACAGTTGTGGTAGCCGCTAAACCTGTTAAGGAGAGACCTCGATGAGCGAGAACCGTATTCATACTGGTGGAGATGACCCGAACAAGGTAGCCCTGCGCGGCCTGACCTTTGACGATGTGCTTCTGTTGCCCGCCGAATCCAATATCGTGCCCTCCGAGGTCGATACCGGCGCGCAGTTTACCCGCAATATTCGCCTCGGCGTCCCGCTTGCCTCGGCCGCCATGGATACCGTGACTGAGGCCCGCATGGCCATTGCCATGGCGCGCCAGGGCGGCATCGGCGTGCTGCACCGCAACCTGTCTACCGAGGACCAGGCCGAGCAGGTAGAAATAGTCAAGCGCTCCGAGTCCGGCATGGTCACCGACCCCATCACTGCCCGCCCGGATATGACCATTGGGGAGGTAGACGCGCTGTGCGCCCGCTTCCGTATCTCCGGCCTGCCGGTGGTAGATGAGGACGGCACTTTAGTCGGTATTTGCACCAACCGCGATATGCGCTTCGAGCCTGACTTTGATCGCAAGGTCAGCGAGGTTATGACGGCCATGCCGCTCGTCGTAGCGCGCGAGGGCGTATCCAAGGAGGAAGCCCTCGAGCTGTTGTCGGCCAATAAGGTGGAAAAGCTGCCCATCGTCGATGCGGATAATAAGCTCACCGGCCTGATTACCGTCAAGGACTTTGTAAAGTCCGAGCAGTACCCTAACGCGTCGAAGGACTCGGCCGGCCGCCTGTTGGTTGCGGCCGGCATCGGTACCGGCGAGGAGTCCTACCAGCGCGCCGCCGCGCTTGTCGACGCCGGCGTGGACGCCCTCGTCGTCGATTCCGCCCATGCCCACAACAACCGCGTGTTGGAAATGGTTTCCCGCGTCCAAAAGGACTTTGGCTCCAAGGTCGATGTCATCGGCGGTAACCTTGCCACCCGTGAGGCCGCCCAGGCAATGATTGATGCCGGCGCGGATGCCATCAAGGTCGGCATTGGCCCGGGCTCCATTTGCACCACCCGCGTCGTCGCTGGCGTGGGAGCGCCGCAGATTACGGCCCTGATGGAAGCCGCCGCGGTAGCTGGCCCGGCCGGTGTACCGGTGATCGGCGATGGCGGCATGCAGTACTCCGGCGACGTCGCCAAGGCCCTAGCGGCCGGCGCCGATACCGTCATGCTGGGTTCCATGTTTGCCGGCACCACCGAGGCACCCGGTGACATCGTGGTCTACCAGGGCAAGCAGTACAAGCGCTACCGCGGCATGGGCTCCATGGGCGCCATGCAGGGCCGTGGACTTTCCGGCGAAAAGCGCTCCTATTCCAAGGATCGCTACTTCCAGGCCGATGTCCGCAGCGAAGACAAGCTGGTTCCGGAAGGCGTCGAGGGTCGAGTGCCTTTCCGCGGCGATATCGATGCCATTGTGCACCAGATCGTCGGCGGTTTGCGCGCATCAATGGGCTATACCGGCTCCGCCACCCTGGCTGAGCTAAAGACCAAGCGCTTCGTTCAAATCACCGCCGCGGGCCTGAAGGAATCTCACCCGCACCACCTGCAGCAAATCGCAGAAGCACCAAACTACCGCTAGGAATATCATGCGTGAATACGCCGAAATTGGCATCGGCCGCGAGGCCCGCCGCACCTTTGATCTAGAGCAACTATCCATCGTGCCGCAACGCCGTACCCGCTCCTCCAAGGACGTGGATACCACCTGGCACATCGATGCCTATACCTTCGACATCCCTTTCGTGTCCCACCCCACCGATGCGCTCGCCACGCCCGAGTTCATCATCGAGATGGGCAAGCAAGGTGGCCTGGGCGTCATTAATGCTGAGGGTTTGTGGGGCCGCCACGAGGACCTCGAGGGCGCTCTAGCTCGCATTTACTCGCAGCCGGGCGATAACTCCATCATTCAGGAGCTACACGCTGCCCCGCTTGACGACGCCCTCCTTACCGAACGCATCTCCCAAGTCCGTGACTCCGGTGTCACCGTTGCTGTGCGCGTTTCTCCGCAAAATGCTCGTGAGATGGCCCCGAAGGTCATCGCGGCCGGCGCTGAGTTGCTGTTTATTCAGGGCACCCTGGTCTCGGCCGAACACGTGGCTACCGGGGGCGAGCCGCTGAACCTCAAGGAGTTCATCGGATCGCTGGATGTGCCGGTCATCGCGGGCGGAGTTACCGACTACACCACCGCGCTGCACCTGATGCGCACTGGCGCGGCCGGCGTTATCGTAGGCGCTGGTGTGACGACCAACGCCGAGACCGTTGGTATCGACTCGGCCATGGCCACTGCGATTGCCGACGCCGCCGCAGCCCGCCGCGATTACCTCGACGAGACTGGCGGCCGCTACGTGCACATCATCGCCGATACCGAGTTTGAAAACTCCGGCAATATTGCCAAGGCTTTTGCTTGTGGCGCCGACAGTGTCGCTCTCGGCCCACTGCTTGCTCAGGCCCGCGAGGCCGGAGGTAAAGGCTGGTACTGGCCCGCCACGGCCGGTCACCCGCGTTTCCCCCGCGGCTTCGTTCAGTTCTCCGGAGCTGATGCCGACTTGGATGTTGATTTCCTCACCGCCGGTACCCCGGCCGAAGCTGCAGAAGAGTCTGCCGCTCCTTCGCTTGAAACGGTGTTGCACGGTCCCTCCAGCGAGCCCTTCGGCCGCACCAACTTGGTCGGCGCGCTACGCCGTTCCATGGCAAAGTGCGGCTACACCGACCTGAAGTCCTTTCAGAAGGTTGAGCTCGCCGTCCGCCACTAATCGGCAATCTCGAACGCGGCTGTGCTTTCTTGGCGCAGCCGCGTTTTGTCTTCAAGCTTTCTTTTCCTCTGGAGAGGTAGAGCGTGGCGGAGAAGGAGAGTGGTTAGGAAACCAACTGCCAACCGCCTTCCCTCCTCCATGTGGTCTCGCGCGACATCGGCCGCCATTGCCCTGCATCGTGGACTGGGCACACGCGTGCTCCCGCAGGATTGAGTTCTACAACCTTCTTTTCCTCTTTCGCGCGCAGCACTACCGAATTATGCGCTACTTCTGGGTATCCCATGCGCTCTGCCTGCTGAGTGCCGCATAAGGGAGCCCACTCGTCCCACTTGCTTCCAAAGACTTCTGCGGCTGGGAGTGTTACCCGTTGTGGACCTTGTTCATCCAGCGCAGACGTCACCTCGGCCGTAGTTGGGGTAGCGTCACAACCGCATAACAATAGCCCGGTGGTGAGCACAATAGCCAAGCGCTTCATAAGCTATCAGTTTAGTGGGTTAGACTATGGGGCGTGACTAAGCCAAACACTACCCCGCGCCCCGTCCTCGTTGTGGACTTTGGCGCTCAGTACGCGCAGCTTATTGCCCGTCGCGTGCGCGAGGCCAAGATTTACTCCGAGGTTGTCCCTCACTCCGCGTCTGTGGAGGAAATCAAAGCTAAAGATCCCGCCGCGCTTATCCTGTCGGGTGGCCCGTCCTCCGTCTATGCTGACGGTGCCCCGGCCCTGAAGCCGGAGCTGCTTGAGCTCGGCATTCCTGTCTTCGGCATCTGCTATGGCTTCCAGGCCATGAACCACGCTCTTGGTGGCACTGTGTCGTCGACTGGCGAGCGTGAGTACGGCCGCACCGATATGAACGTTAAGGGCGGCGTACTGCACGCTGGCCTGGAGACTACCCATAAGGTATGGATGTCCCACGGTGATGCCGTATCTGCCGCTCCCGAGGGCTTTGAAGTTACGGCCACTTCGGCCGGTGCCCCGGTTGCAGCGATGGAGTGCCTGGAAAAGAAGATGGCCGGTGTGCAGTACCACCCTGAGGTGCAGCACTCGCCGCACGGCCAAGAGGTACTTACCCGCTTCCTGACCGAGATTGCCGGCCTAGAGCAGAACTGGACGGCCGATAATATCGCCGAGCAGCTCATCGCGGACGTTCGCGCTCAGGTGGGCGAGGACGGCCGCGCCATCTGTGGCCTATCCGGCGGTGTGGATTCCGCTGTAGCGGCGGCACTGGTGCAACGTGCCATCGGTGATCGCCTCACCTGTGTCTTCGTCGACCACGGCTTGCTGCGTGCTGGCGAGCGGGAGCAGGTGGAAAAGGACTTTGTCGCCTCCACCGGCGCGAAGCTGGTGACTGCGGATGAGCGCAGTGCCTTCTTGGAGAAGTTGGCCGGCGTTGACGACCCAGAAGCAAAGCGCAAGGCCATCGGCGCGGAGTTTATCCGTGCCTTTGAGCGTGCGGTTGCGGGCGTGCTTGACGACGCCCCTGCAGGCTCCACCGTCGACTACCTCGTCCAAGGCACGCTGTACCCGGACGTGGTCGAGTCTGGCGGCGGCGACGGCACGGCGAATATTAAGTCTCACCACAATGTTGGCGGTTTGCCAGATGACGTGGAGTTCGAGCTGGTTGAGCCGCTGCGTCTGCTGTTTAAAGACGAGGTACGCGCCGTCGGCCGCGAGCTGGGATTGCCGGAAGAAATCGTTAACCGCCAGCCATTCCCAGGCCCAGGTTTGGGTATCCGCATTATCGGTGAGGTAACCGAGGAACGCTTGGAGACGCTGCGTGAGGCGGACCTCATTGCCCGCACCGAGCTGACCAATGCCGGCTTGGATGACCAGATTTGGCAGTGCCCGGTCGTGCTGCTGGCCGACGTCCGTTCCGTTGGTGTGCAAGGTGATGGCCGCACCTATGGCCACCCGATCGTGCTACGCCCAGTGTCCTCGGAGGACGCCATGACTGCGGACTGGACCCGCTTGCCATACGAGGTACTGGAGAAAATTTCTACCCGCATCACCAATGAGGTGAAGGACGTCAACCGCGTGGTCTTGGACTGCACTTCCAAGCCACCGGGAACCATCGAGTGGGAGTAAAACGGCATGCGTAGAAGGCGCTCAGGCTATCTCTGAGCGCCTTTTCGCGCGTTTGAGGAGCGTGTTTACTCGCGCGGGGTAAACGGTGGACGCCACACAATGCGCCCGCCCACCCGCTCGAGGCGGCCGCGCCGGGGCGGAGCGTTGGGGTCATCATCGTTGACGCCGTTATGGTAGGCGCAGCACATGACCAGGTTTTTCATATTCGTCTCCCCACCGTTACTCCACGCCTTGAGGTGGTGGACCTGGGAGAGATCGGCCGGTTGGTTGCAGCCCGGCCAGACGCAGCGTGGGTTTTCTGCAGCGGCCATGATGCGCTGTTTGTCATTGGCCACGCGCGCCGTGCGGTAGAGGTTGACCGGCCCTTCTTCGGGGTGCACGAGCGTGACGTAGCCGGTTTCTCTATCGCCAGAAAAGCCGACGTCGTTGAGTACGCGCCGCAGATATTCGGTGCCGGTAATGGTGGCGCCATTGGTCAGGTCGAGCTCGATATCGTCGCCGTGGCCGTCGCGGATGCGAATGAATTTGTCTAATGGCACGATGGCATTGGTTATCACCTCTGCCCGCGCGGCCGCTGCCTGGTCAAAGAAAATTTTTTCTACCGCCTCGAGCGATTGCTTCCCGGTCGCGGCCAGCGCGGCGTTGAGATCCGCGATGAAACTAGAGGTTCCGGTGATGGCAAGCGTCCAGTAGTTATTGGGGCGTCGGTAAGTGCGCACACCTGGAGTAACGGTGTTGTCTTTCATCTCGCGCAGGCGCCGGCGGGCGTGCTTGAGAATATGGCTCATCGCGCCGGTCATTGCGCAGCACTCCGCGCGTAGCTCCCAGGCCTGTTTCTTGCTCGGGGCGCGGTTAACAATGCGCTCTAGGGCGGTGAGTGTGGCGATAGAATGGGTGTTGCGACGGGCGTCGGCAATAGCACGGCGCTGTAGCCGGGTAAATTTGGTGCGGCCAAAGTAGCTCTCACACAAAAGAAGCAGATCGGCCGCGATGGCATCGGGCGCGCCGTAGTCCATAAGCTCGGACCCAGACATGCCCTGGCACCCGGCGATGATGTCCATGCCGGGGCCTAAGGCAATGAGGTAGGTCTCGAGTGCGTTCATGCCTGCAACGCTACGACGCGCACCTACACCGGCGCACGGCCGGCGCAACCGCTGCGGCCAGTTGTGTGGATAACCCGGCCTACATACCCGAGGCGGGGCGGAAAAGCTGTGGATAACCCCGAAAAGTGTCGTATAGATTAGGCAAACGCGAGCCGTCGCGTGCCATCCACGTGGGGGAAGACGAGAAAGCTCAGGCTAAAAACCACCAGCCATACCAGGCCGGCGCCCCACGCGGGTAGGGCCACGATGGGGGCGAGCATCACCATAAGCCACAGAATCATCAGCGGCACGAGCTGTGCGATGCTAGGAACCAGAGTGACATTGCGCTTGGTGGCATAATCGCGCATCGCGTGGCGGTAGGGGTGGGCAAAGACGAGAACGAAAGCCGCCACGAGGCACACGAGCGCCCCGATTAGTGCAGCAAAAATATGTGCGCGGCTGGCCAAAAGCGCCACGGCCGCACCGATGAGGATGGACGAACCCAAACGCACCCATGGCGGAGTGGGAATGGGGGTGGTGTGCTCGCGCATGGCACCGTAGGCAGCGTTGAAGTTCATGCCGCTAAGGCTACCATTCGAACATACACTTGCATGTGTCCGGGTGAGGGTTCATACTATTCGGGTGAATCAAACGAGCGTTCGCCTAGAAAAAGCGGTGGCCGGACTAAGTAGGTCGGACCGTGTGGCGATGCTGCGTACTCGCATGCGCGCTATGGAGCGTGGCCCGGAAGAGGAGCTGGTAGATACGCTTCCCGGCCTGGCACGTCTGCTTCCTGTGGGCGGCTTGGCGCGCCGGCACGTGGTGCACTGTGCTAGCTGTCCAGCGCTTGTGGTGGATCTTATCTGTCATCTCACCGCCCGCGGCGGGTATGTAGGTGTGGTGGGGTGGCCAGATTTACTACTCGCACAAGTGGCCGAGGAAGGTGTTATCGAACGCGTGGTAACCGTCCCAGATCCGGGCGTGGATTCCTGGATGGTGACAGGGGTATTGGCGGAAGGACTGGACCTAGTCATCCACCATGGGCCGCCCGGTGAGGTGAGCCCTACTAAGGCCCGGCCGGTACTGGCGAAGGTGCGCGGCGGGCGTGCGGCGGTGCTGACGGTGGGCACGCGCTTGCCCGGCACGGCGGTGGAGATAGGGGCGCAGGTGAGTGCCTATCGGGGCGTCGGCAAGGGCAGTGGGCGCATTCGCGGCGTGGACATGGACGTGGAGGTTACCTCGAAACAAGCGACCTCGCACGGGGTGCTCACGGTGGGCCAGCGGCGCCGGTTGGAGGCCGTATGAGGGTAGCGGCCGTGTGGTTTCCGGATTGGCCCATCCAGGCCGTCGGCGGGCAGGGCCCTATGGTCATTGCGCGCAATCACGCGGTTGCGGTATGCGATAGGACGGCGCGCCGGGCGGGGGTGCGGCGTGGGATGCGCCTGCGTCAAGCCCAAGCGCTGTGCCCCGAGGCGACGGTGGTGGAGGCCAATCCGGATCGGGATGGTGCGGCGTTTGCGGAGGTGGCGGCTGGTTTGGATGCGGTGGCGTCCTCGGTGGAGGTGCTGCGCCCCGGCCTGGCCATTGTGGACGCGGGCGCAGCGCTGCGCTACCACGGGGAGAAAGCATTAGAGATGCTTGTCGACGCCTCTTCGTACGCCGGCTTCGATTCCACCCTCGGCGTCGCCGATGAGATTGCTACGGCCGTTATCGCGGCCCGGCACCGTGGCATGGGCGCGGTGGTGCCAGAGGGCGGCTCGCGAGAGTTTTTGGCCACCCAGCCCATAGGAGTGCTCGCCGCCGATGAGGCCTTGGGCTTTGATGCTGGGTTTGTTGCGCAGCTCGATAAGTTGGGTGTGCGGCGCCTGGGTGACTTAGCGGCGCTGCCGTTTAAGCAGGTAGCCACCCGTTTCGGTGAGACCGGGCGTCGCGCGCACGAGTTGGCCCAAGCCCGTGCGGATAGGCGCGTAGCTCCAGAAATGGCGCGCCCAGACCTGGCCGTGGAAATGGAAGAGCGCATCGAGCGCGTGGACGCGGCGGCCTTCGCGGCCCGTCAGCTAGCGTCCCGGCTGCATGCCCGCTTGGAAGAGGCCGGCAAGGTCTGCCTGCGGCTGCGCGTGGTAGCGGAGTTTGGCACCGGCGAGGAGCTGGCGCGGGTATGGCGCACGCAGGAAGCGCTGACGGAGCAGGCCACCGCGGACCGCGTGCGCTGGCAGCTCGATGGCTGGCTCTCGCGTGCCACTGGTGGGGGCGCGGCCATCCGCCGCCTCGCACTGGAGCCGGTAGAGGTTGCCACCCCGTCCGCCACCGGGCTCTGGGGCGGAGAGGGATCTCAGGAGCAGGTCAAACGTGTGATCGCTCGCGTGCAATCGCAGCTGGGGGTTGACCGCGTGCTGCAGCCGCGGGCGGTGGGCGGCCGTGGGGTGGCCGAGCGCATCGAGTACGTGCCCTATGGCGAGCAGCGCGACGCACCGCCACAAGGCGAGTGGCCCGGCCGTATTCCGGCACCCCTGCCTGCGCGGCTGGGCGGTGGGCCTAATCATCCGGCCGCGCGCATCCGGCTTATCGACGCCGCTCGTCGCGAAGTATTCGTCACCGCCGAGGCTCTCCTTTCGGGGGCGCCGGTGGCATTGAGCTGGGGAGCTCATCGCTTCCGCGTACTGGGCTGGGCCGGTCCCTGGCCGGTGGATACGCAGTGGTGGACTAGTAACCCGCAGCACGTAGCGCGCCTGCAGGTGGTGGGCCAAGCCGACCACGAAGAGCACCAGCGGGCCTGGCTTGTGGTATGGTCCGGCGGGCGCTGGCGGGTGGAGGCGACCTATTAATCGCGAATATCGACTACGAGGCGGGTGGGGTTATCGAGCACCTGCACGGAATAGGGCTTGCGCGAGGTCATGCCGATGACGAATTGGCAGCGGCCCTCGTAGGTACCGCCATTGACCACCTGGGTGACGACTCCCTCTACGGGGGCATCCACCACGCCGATGTGGGGATCGTCCTTCCCCGCCTCGAAGGGGTAGACCACGCCGTCGATATTGACATTGAGTGCGGTCTCGCCGGAGTGGTCAATAGTCTTGCCAGAACCCTGCTGCGTGGGCGTGTCGGCATAGTCTACGAACCAGCCGGGAGAGCCGCTGCCGTCGAGTTCAAAGACAACGCGTTCAAAACCCTCGTGCTGGCCGATGCGCACGTTGGTCACCGTGAGCTCGGAGGGGGCCTGCGGCCGGAGGGTTTTCATTTCCATATTGGCCTGGCCTAGTGGATTGAGCCGGGAGTTATCCGCAGATGCAGCCATGGTGGTGCGGTCCGTCTCTTGGGCGGCGCAGCCGCTGAGGGAAGCAGCGACGAGAAGCGTTGCGACGAGACGGACTTTCAACATGCCCCTAGGTTATAGTTTCGGCCGTGAACTGTATAGCCGAGGGGGTATTTCGTGGCCGAATTGTGGCCAAGGGTGTGAGCTGAAATGCAGAAAGGTTAGGCTTAGGTATATGACCGAGTTCTGTTCAGATATCCAGGTAGAGCCGCTGCCAGGCACGGCCAAGAAGGAATCCGTCTATGTGCTTTTTGAGTGGCCGGGCGGATGGTCGCGAGACGTGCTCGATGGCGATACCTTTGGGCCGGATCTCACGGCGCAGCTTAAGGCCAAACTGAAGGGGGTGGCGGGGCTGCAGCTTATCCGTCGGCCGGGCCGCGACGGCCGCCAGGTAGGCAAGATGCACCGCTGTTACCTGGTGTGGGCCGAGCAGGGAGTGATGGAACTCGTGCTGCTGACAGGGCCAGAGAAAATCCTTGATCTGGATCTGACAGGGCCTGGACGCAATGGAGGCGGCGCAGTGGAAACACCGCTGGTTTTGGTGTGTACGCACGCGAAGCGCGATACCTGCTGTGCGGTCAAGGGGCGGCCGTTGGCCGCGGAGCTGGTGGAGGATTACCCGGATATGGTCTGGGAGACCTCGCACACGAAGGGACACCGGTTCGCGCCATCGGTCATGCTCATGCCGTGGGGCTATTCCTTTGGACGAATGAATAAAGAAGCCGCCGCGCAGATGATTGCGGCGGCGGCGCGGGGAAAGTATTTTTACCCGGTAAATCGCGGGCGCGGTATTTTCGGCCCGCGCGGCCAGGTGGCGGAATTGGCGGTGGCCCGAGCGCTTATCGACGCCGGCGAGGAGCTCTCCTACGGCCAGCTCACCGCCACTGATAGCGGCGAGGTCAGCCACATTGACGGCCGGCGCTGGCGCGTGACGCTCGAGGAGCGCGAGGTAGAAGGTGTGGTTTCCTCGTGTGGTGACGCCCCGAAGACGGGCCAAGCCATCGTAGCGACCGGCGTGGAGCCGGTCGCGGGGTAGGGCGGCGTCGGCAAGCGGGGGCTAGCGGCGCATGACCTTGGAGGAGAGCCAGTTACCGAAGAACTGGGCGGCCTGCACCAGCACGATGATGATGAGCGTGGCCACGACGGTGACCTCCCATTCGAAGGCGCGGTAACCGTAGACGATTGCAAAGTCACCCAAGCCGCCGCCGCCGACGTAGCCGGCCATAGCGGACATGTCCACGATGGCGATAAATAGGAAGGTGTAGCCCAAAATCAGTGGGCCGAGGGCCTCTGGGACGATAACGGAGGTAATGATCTTCCACGGCGAGGCACCCATGGAGCGGGCGGCCTCGATAACGCCGGGGTCGATGGACACGAGGTTTTGTTCCACCACGCGGGCCACGGAGAAGGTCGCGGCGATGACCATGACGAAGGTGGCCGGTCCGCGGCCGATGGACCCGCCCATCACTATGACGGTCAGTGGCTGGGCAAAAGCCAGCAAAATGATGAACGGGATGGGGCGGACGAAGTTAACCAGCAGGTTGACAATGAAATAGACGAACCGGTTTTGCAGGATGCCGCCCGTGCGGGTGGTATAGAGCAGCATGCCTAGGCCAAGGCCGAGGATGCCGGAAACGATGAGGGTAGTCGAGACCATGATGAGGGTATCGACGATGGCATCGGCCAGTGAAGGGCCGAGGCGGTCCCAGTTGGCTTGGGCGAGGGTGGTGACGGTCATCGTGCAATCTCCTCAATCTGGGTGGTGGTAGAAAGCGTGCGGTAGAACTCTTCGATGGCGTTATTGTCGCCGCTGAGCCGTACGGTCAGCTTGCCAAAGGAATGCTGCTGCAGCGTGGTGATGCCGCCGTGGACGACGGCGATGGATACGCCGGCTTCCTTAAGGCGGGCGGCGGCGGTGAAAAAGCCGGATTCCTCGGTGAGGTTGATGGTAAATAGGCGGCCTTCGTGCGCGAGCAGGTCGTCGGTTTCAACGACGTCGGGCTCGTTGCGCAGCGAGGTGGCTACGAACTTGGCGGCCACGGAGGTCTGTGGGTTGGAGAAGACCTCGTAGACGCTGCCTTGTTCCACGACGCGGCCGTTTTCCATCACGGCGACCTTATCGGCGATGGAGCGTACGACTTCCATCTCGTGGGTAATAACCACGATGGTGATGCCAAATTCCTTGTTTACCTGACGCAGTAGGTCGAGGACTTCCTGCGTGGTGGTGGGGTCGAGGGCGGAAGTTGCTTCGTCGGCAAGCAGCAGCGAAGGGTTGGTGGCCAGCGCACGGGCAATGCCGACGCGCTGCTTCTGGCCGCCGGAAAGCTGCTCTGGGTAGCTCTTGCCCTTGTCTCCTAGGCCGACGAAATCCAGCAGCTCTTGCACGCGCTTGGCGCGCTCCTGCTTGCCGACGCCCTGCAGCTGCAGCGGGTATTCAATATTGCCGGCAGCGGTGCGCGAGTTCATCAGGTTGAACTGTTGGAAAATCATGCCGATATTGCGGCGAATGCCGCGCAGCTTCTTCTCGGACATGCCAACGATATTGGTGTCATCAAGCAGCAGCTCTCCCGCAGACGGGGTGTCCAAGCCGTTGATCATGCGTACAAGGGTGGACTTGCCGGCGCCGGAGTAGCCAATGATGCCGACGATTTCGCCGGGCTCAATGGTCATAGAGACATGGTCGAGTGCCTTAACTCGCGCCTTTTTCTGTTTAAAGATCTTGGTGATCTCGCGGAACTCGATGCGGGTGCCGCGTTGAGTGGAATCTGCCACGTGTTTGCGTCCTTAGTTAGGAAAGTGCCAAACCCCGCCGGGGGTTCCGGCGGGGTAAAAGCAAGGGTGATTAGTCCAGATCTGCTTCGAGCTTATCTAGGATCTTCTGCAGATCCTCCTGGCTGCGCTCCACCTCGACGGAGGTGCCGGCGGAGTCTTCATCGACGCCCTCCTGGACGGCGTCGGAGTGCCATAGCTCGGCAAGCTTCTTGATGTCTTCGTTATCGGCGTCCTCCTCGCGAACGGCGAAGACATTGATGTACGGTTCTGCTTCTTCAGAATTCGGATCGTCTTGGAAGATGGCGGTCTTCGGATCGATGCCGGCGCGCTCCAGGAAGGAGTTATTGATAATCGCCGGGGTGCCCTCGCCGTGCGCGGACGTGGTCTGCGCGGCGTCTACCGGGGTGACCTTGACCTTGGACTTCTTTTCATCAATATCCAGCGGGGTGGGCTCCAAGTTGTCCTTGTCCTTCAGGGTAAGAAGGCCGGCCTGGACTAGCACGTTAATGGCGCGGGCCTGGTTGGTGGAGTCATTCGGGATGGCGACCTCTTCGCCCTCGATGCCGTCGAGGGAGTCGTGGTCCTTCCAAAACAGTGCTAGCGGCACGATTTCGGTGGCCACGATAGGCACCAGGTTGGTGTCATTGCCGTGGTTGTACTCCGCCAAGAACTTCAGGTGCTGGAAGTTATTGGTATCCAACTCGCCTTGATCCAGAGCCTGGTTCGGGGTGTTGTAGTCCGCGAATGGCTGGATATCAATGTCATAGCCAGCGTTTTTCGCTTCCTGCTCGAATGCTACCCACGCCTTCTTGGCGTCGTCGGTGGTGCCCACCTTGATGGACTTGGAATCATCGGAGGAGCAGGCCACCAAGCTGGTGGAAGCGATAGTTACAGCGGCGGCAGCAGCCACTACGCGACGGATCTGCATGGGGGTTCCCCTTCTTGTAGGAGTTGAAATAATTTGTCTGTTTAGCAACTTAGCAATCAGCGAACCGCTTTGTCTATTGTCGGCATCACGTCTTACGGGGTTGTATAGAACAATGATTCGATATTACGCTGTGCGGGGTGGAATTTAATGGCGGAAAAGCACTGTCGTGGTCGCGGGTGGAGCGCATTCTCTCTGGCCGCGAATCTGCCGCGCCCGTGCCGGTTAATCACCTTCATGGGCCAGCCGATTCTGCTCAGCGCGGCCATTCTGCCGTCCCCTTTGCGGAGTTGCACGCGGTAAGTTCGTATAGCTTTCTCGACGGCGCTGCTGAGCCGGAAGAGCTGGTTGGCCGGGCTGTGGAGCTGGGGCTCGAGGGGCTGGCAATCGTGGACCGCGATGGCTTTTATGGGCTCATGAAATTCGCTGAAGCCGCTGCTAAAGCGAATCTTCCGGCCGTATATGGCGCGGAACTATCGCTCGCGGAAGCGCCGGTGACCGTGTTGGCGCGCACCCCGGAAGGCTATCGCCGTTTATCGCGCCTTATTGCACACGCGCGGATGGAAGCTGGGGAGAAGGATCGGGTGGATTATCCGCCACTAGATGAGGTGGCGCGCGAGTTGGAAGGGGAGTGCTTCTTTCTGGTGGGGCCGGAAGCGTTAGCAGAAATCGATAACCTGCTCGAAAGAATAAAAATAGACAGCATAGTTCTCGAATATTCGTGCAGCATGTCCCCTGAGGATGCGGATCGGCACCGGTTCCTCGATAAATACAATAACCTGCGGGCCATCGCAACCGCACGGCCCGCGGCCGCGACTCGTGATCAGGCTCGGCTCGCCGCCGCCAAGCGCGCCTTGGCTCGCCGCGAATCCCTCGCGGCCGCTGCGCCGCACGCCCACCCCATGGGCGCCGGCTGGCTACGATCCGGCGAGCAGATGGCACAACTTTTACCTGACCGGCCGGAGCTTATTGCGGAAACTGTGCGTCTGGCTCGCGAGTGTTCCTTTACCTGGGATGCGCTTGCCCCGAACCTGCCGCACTTTCCCGTTCCGGAGGGGCATACCGAGATGAGCTGGCTGGAGCATGAGGTCTGGCGCCGTGCCAAGGAGCGTTATGCCTCGCGGCCGGCCGAGATTAAGCAGGCGGCGAAGAAGCAGATTAGGCATGAGCTGGGCGTCATCAAGCAACTGGGCTTTCCCGGCTACTTCCTAATTGTGTGCGACCTGGTGGATTTTTGTCGCCAGGAAAATATTTTGTGCCAGGGCCGCGGCTCGGCCGCTAACTCTGCGGTGTGTTTCGCACTGGGTATTACCAACGCCGAGCCCATCTCCGCGCAGCTGCTTTTTGAGCGCTTCCTTTCCCCGGACCGCGATGGCCCGCCCGATATTGATATCGATATCGAATCCGGCCGCCGCGAGGAGGTAATCCAGTATGTCTATCGCACCCACGGCCGGGAACGAGCCGCGCAGGTGGCCAATGTCATTACTTATCGCCGCAAGGGGGCTACCCGCGATGCCGCCCGCGCGCTAGGCTACCCGCAGGGATCGGCCGATGCGTGGTCGAAGGGTACCTCCGAACCGCCTGCTGAGGTCTCATCTTTGGCCGAGCAATTCCTCGGCCAGCCCCGCCACCTAGGAATCCACTCCGGCGGCATGGTGCTGTGTGACCGACCCATTGCGGACGTCGTCCCCATGGAATGGGCCCGCATGGAAAACCGCTCCGTGCTGCAATGGGATAAGGACGATTGTGCGGCCGCCGGCCTAGTGAAATTCGACCTGCTCGGCCTTGGCATGTTGGAGGCGCTGCACCACATGATTGACGCCGTGCGCGCCACCACCGGCCGCGAGGTGCATCTGTGGGAACTCGACCTCGCCGAGCCGGAAGTCTATGACATGCTCTGCCGCGCCGATGCGGTGGGCGTCTTCCAGGTGGAATCCCGCGCGCAGCTAGCCACGCTGCCGCGCTTGAAGCCGCGCCGTTTCTTTGACCTAGTGGTCGAAGTCGCGCTTATTCGGCCCGGCCCCATCCAAGGCGGATCCGTGCACCCTTACTTGCGCCGCCGCGATGGCCTAGAAGAGGTGACCTATGACCACCCCGTCTTGGAAAAATCCCTAGGCAAGACGCTGGGCATCCCCCTTTTCCAAGAACAGCTGATGCAGATTGCCGTAGACGCGGCAGGTTTTTCCGGCGCCGAGGCCGATGACCTGCGCCGCGCCATGGGGTCGAAGCGCTCGCCGGCGAAGATGGCCGCGCTGCGCAGCCGCTTTTTTAACGGCCTGCGCGAGACTAACGGCATCGAGGGCGAGGTGGCGGATAAGCTCTGGGCCAAAATCGTGGCCTTTGCTGCCTATGGTTTCCCCGAATCGCACTCGCAGTCCTTTGCCTCACTGGTGTATTTCTCCGCGTGGTTTAAGTACCACTACCCGGCGGAATTCTGCGTGGGCCTGCTGCGCGCGCAGCCGATGGGCTTTTATTCCCCGCAGTCGCTCATCCAAGATGCCCGGCGCCACGGCGTGCGGGTGCTGCCGGTGAGTATCAATGATTCTGGTGCGCAGGCCCGCGCAACGGGGTCGGGCGAGATTCGGCTGGGCCTCAACCTCATTAAGGGGTTGGGGGAGTCCGCCGCCGAGCGCGTGGAGGCGGCCGCGCCTTTTGCTAGCGTGTCCGATCTTTCGCGCTGGGCGGATCTCAGCGTGGAGCAGGTGGAAGCGCTGGCCACGGCTGGGGCATTGGAGTGTCTGGGGTTGGATCGTCGTCAAGCGTTGTGGCAGGCCGGAGTTGCCGCCACCGAGCGCGAGGGAATGCTGCCTGGCACTTCCGCGCTGGCTGCACCGCACCTGCCTGGCATGTCCGCCTTCGAGCTTATGGCTACCGACGTCGCTTCCACCGGCGTGACCCATAGCCAGCAACCGATGGAGCTGGTGCGTGCCTCGCTTGCCGACGTCCTGCCTGCTTCCCAACTTCCCCATGTTCCCGATGGCACCCGCGTGCGCATCGCCGGCATTATTACCCACCGCCAGCGCCCGCGTACTGCGTCTGGCTTGACCTTTTTGGGCGTGGAGGATGAAACCGGCCTGATGAACGTGATGGTTTCGCCCGGATTGTGGTCGCGGCATAAGGTTGTGGCCCGCACCGCCCGTGCAATGATCATTCGCGGCATCGTACAAAACGCCACCGGCGCGGTCAGCGTGGTCGCGGATAAGCTCGAGCCGCTGGACTTTGGCGAATTCCTCTCCCGCGGCTCCCGCGATTTCCGCTAGTTTCCTCCGCTGCGCAGCTCGTCTGCGTTGAGCTTATTGGCCAATTCCTTGGCTACCGCAAAAGGGATCCACAGCAGTTGGGTATAGATGAGCTTGGCAAAGAAGATGGCGATACTCGCCCCCGAGGTCGCCTCCTCCACTGCGGTTTCCTCCGCTCCGAGGAAGCGTAGGCCGAATGCGGTGGCAACGGCGACGAGGAAGAGCACTGTGGAAGTAACCACTGCGGTCTTGAGTCCTTGGTCGCGGGCGTCGGTATGCAGGCGCAGTTCGTACTCATCCATCTCCGTGGTAGGCACGTCGAGGTGACGGATGGACTGGCGCAGCCATGTGGTGCAGGTAGTCGCCGCGATGCCGGCAATCGGCCATAGCAAGTTAGACAAGCTGAGCGCGATGAAGTGCAGGGCTGCCGTCACGATGGCCAGGCCGAGGAAAATGTCGCCGGCCAGGACAAGGCGCTTGCGGCGGGAAACGGAGGCGGGGATTGGGCTAGCCATTAGGAATTCTTCCTATAGATTTCAGTGGACATGGGGGAAAATTCCTGGCGGGAAAAAATAGCCTCCACGGGGAGGTCAAAGACCTCGCAGACGCGGAAGGCTAGGTCCAGGCTGGGGGAGTGATCCCCGCGCTCAAGCGCGCCGACGGTTTGGGGGTTGACGTCGATGGCCTCGGCCAGCTGCGCGCGCGACATGTCCCGCTCGGCGCGCAGTACACGTACCCGGTTATAAATGGGTGCGGAGGGCTTCTTCTTTGGGGACATAAGTCAAAGTATTGCATAAACCCAACATCCTGGCAAGGGTTGCTACTCGACGCTGAAGATATCCCCTGGCTGGCAGTCCAGTGCCGTGCACAGCGCTGCCAGGGTGCTAAAGCGTACGGCTTTGGCGCGATTATTCTTTAGAACGGAGAGGTTAACTGGGGTGATGCCCACTTCTTTAGCGAGCGCCGCGCCGGTAATGTCGCGCTCTTGCATAATCCGGTCGAGGTGGCAGATTACTTGGGGTTCTTGTGCCTCAGACAAGGCCTTCGACCTCCTCTTCCAGCGTGCAGCCGCGCTTGATAGCGGCCGAGAAGAGCTGCAAGGTGCAGACGAAGAGGTAGGGAAGCGCAAGCTCGCCAAGCGACGTTCCATCCTGGCTGGCCCACCAGTCGATTCCAAGCTGTGAGGAAGCCCAGTTATTTCCTAGGCCTTCGAGCACGAACCGTCCGATAAACCAGACGAGGATGCCAATGGTCATTCCGTTTAGGGGGCGGATATTTTTCGTATTAAAAACCTGTCCGCGAAGCATCGGCTTGACCAAGTGATAGGCAAAGAACGCGATAATTAGGATGGCCGCAATCTTGACGACGAGCGCCGCGCTAAGTAGCCACAATGGTCCACCGTCGAGGTTGTGTTTGCTTAGACCTTCCGGAACGGCCGCGCTCAGGGCGGTGGAAAACCTTCCGGTGGCAAGGTCGCGCAGGTAAGTCGGGCCGAGGATGATGATCGTAAGGAGGGCGAGACCGGCTGCCGCATTAATTTCGCGGCGCTCGGCCTTGGAGGTGGGCTGTGGGGTGGTCATGACAATCCTTTCTGTCGATAACTTATCGACTTTCGATGTTGTCGTAATTCGATAATATCGAGTAACGATAAGTTGCGCAAGGGGTGGGCCCGATTGATACTGTCAATAACTATGAGCGAAGAAATGAATCCCGTCTCGCCGCGCCTTGTGACCTCGCGCTATATCCACCACCTGAGCTGGATGTTTCTGCTCGCCGCGGCCGCCGCTGCGGCAGGCTTCTGGTGGACCCCGTGGTTCTACTGGGCGGCCGGCATCTTCGTCGGTCTTTTCTTCTGGCTGCTCTGGCTCATTCCCGCTCAAGTGCGCAATATGGGCTGGCTCGAGACCGACGATGAGTTACTTATCACTCGCGGCAAGCTCTGGCATTCCTTCACCGTGGTGCCCTACGGCCGCATCCAGTTCGTCGACGTGACCTCCGGGCCCATCGACCGCGCCCTTGGCCTGAAAAAGCTGCAGCTCCACACGGCCTCTGCCAGCACGGATGCCACCATCAAAGGCTTGGAAGCCCCGCTTGCCGACGCCCTCCGCACCCGCCTTGCCCACCAAGCCCGCGAACGGATGAGCGGCCTATGAGCCCCCAGCCGAACTTCCGTCGCGTCCACCGCCTCACCCCGCTGCTGCGTCTGTGGTCGGTCATCCTGGCCCTCATCGCAGCTTTCGCCCTCAACGTCAACATGGAGGCCCTGCGCGATATCTTCGCCTTTATTACCGGCGAACACCGCGGCGAGGCCTTGCGTGATACCGCCCTCGCCCTCGCTGGTTTCATCGCGGTCTGCGCGGTGGTGTGGCTCGCCTCCGGCCTATGGTGGCGCCGCATGGGCTATCAGCTCGGCGCGGAAGAGCTTTCCCTGCGCCGCGGCCTCTTATCTGTCCAATTGCGCACCGCGCGCTATGACCGCACCCAGGCCGTTGACGTCGTGGAACCCGTCATCGCCCGCCTCTTTCGTCTCGCGGCCGTGCGGGTGGAAACCGCGGGCGGCCAATCTTCTGTCATCGAAATCGCCTACCTCAAAAAGTCCGACGCTGAGGCCCTACGCGATGACATCCTCGCCCGCGTTCACGGCGCTCCCACCTCCCAAACCGAGGCGCCGGCCGAGGAATCGGCTGAAGAACCGGCCGAGGAACCAGCTCTCGTGCCCGAGATCCCCATCGCCCGCTCCCTGATTGCGGCCGCGTTGCGCACGTCCACGCTTTTCCTCGTCGGCTTCCTTATCCTCGTTGTGGTTACGCGGCTGCCGCTCTCGGCCGCGCTGCCCATCCTCGTCGGCGCGCTGCCCAACGCCTGGAACGTGCTCGATTCTTCCTGGCGTTATACCGCCCGCACCGACGGCGAGGTACTCAATATCACCTACGGCCTGGCCGATCGCCGCCGCCAAAGCATTCGCCTCGACCGCATCCACGCCGTGCAGATCACCCAGCCCTTCCTCTGGCGGCCGCTGGGCTGGTACGAGGTACGGGTTTCGGTGGCGGGGTATGGGGCGTCGGCAAGCGGGAAGGCTTCTGGTTCCACCCGCATCCTGCCGGTGGGCACCCTCGCCCAAGCCCGGCAATTCCTGCCGGCCGACGCCGCACCTACCTACGCCTCGCCAACCCGCGCCAAGTGGGTTTCCCCGCTGGACTACCGCCAACAAACCGTGGCGCTTACCGGCGGCTACGTCATAGTGCGCAACGGCCGGCTCAATCGCCGCGTCAAGGCCATCCACACCTCCCATATCCAGGAGTTGACCTATCGCCGCGGACCGATTTCGCAGGCGCTCGGCCTAGCCACCGTCGGCCTCGACCTAGTCCAGGGGCCCGTGCGCATGGACGCGCGCAACCTCACGCTTGCCGACGCCACCGCACTCCTTACCCAGCTACGCTCCCGCCAACTGCCGGAGCTTAAACCGCCCCGTTAAATCCCAATTGGCGCCACGCCTCAAATACGGCCGTCGAGGCCGAATTCGACAAGTTCATTGAGCGCCTGGCCGGCACCATCGGAATGCGCACGTGGTCCGTTACGCGCGGATGATTGATGTGCTCCTCTGGCAGGCCGGTCGGCTCCGTGCCAAAGAGTAGGACATCGCCTTCTTGGTATTCGATATCCGTAAACCACTTATCCGTATGCGTGGTAAAAGCGAAGACGCGCGCGCCCGGCAGCGCATCCATGCAGGCCTGGAAGTCCTTGTGAATCTGCACATCGGCCAAATCGTGATAATCCAGACCGGCGCGCTTTAAGTGCTTATCGTCGAAATTGAAACCCAGCGGCTCAATCAGGTGCAGGCTCGCGCCCGTCACCGCGGCCGTGCGAATCGCGTTGCCCGTATTAGTAGGGATGACTGGGTTATCAAAGACAATGTGCAGCTGGCTCATGCCTTCAGTCTAGGATGGTGGCTATGAGCGCTACCAAACTAGATGGCACACTGTACCGCGACGAGATTTTTTCCGACCTTGCCCAGCGCGTGTCCGCGCTGAAGGAGAAGGGGATTACCCCTGGCCTGGCGACCGTCCTCGTAGGTGAGGATCCGGGCTCCCAATCCTATGTGAAGATGAAACATCGTGACTGTGAAAAGCTTGGCATCAACTCCATCCGCAAGGACCTGCCGGCCGATATCACCCAGGAAGAACTAGAAGCCGTCATCGATGAGCTCAACGCCGATGATGCCTGCACCGGCTACATCGTCCAGTTGCCGCTGCCTAAGCACCTGGATGAAAACGCCATCCTCGAGCGCATTGACCCCGCCAAGGATGCCGATGGCCTGCACCCAGTCAACCTGGGCAAGCTCGTGCTCAACGAGGAGGCGCCCTTGCCGTGCACCCCGAACGGCTGCCTGCATCTGCTGCGCCGCTTCGGCGTCGAGCTCAACGGCGCCAAGACCGTGGTCATCGGCCGTGGTGTTACCGTAGGCCGCCCCATCGGCCTGATGCTTACCCGCCGCAGCGAGAACTCCACCGTCACGCTGTGCCACACCGGCACCAAGGACTTGGCCGCTGAGACCCGCGAGGCCGATATCGTCATTGCCGCCGCCGGCCAGCCCCACATGCTCACCGCGGACATGATTAAGGAAGGCGCCGCGCTTCTCGACGTCGGAGTCTCCCGCGTCGACGGCAAGCTCACCGGCGACATTCACCCAGATTGCTGGGATAAGGCCGGGTTCGTCTCTCCGAACCCAGGTGGCGTCGGCCCGCTGACCCGTGCCTTCCTGGTACGCAATATCGTCGAACGCGCGGAAAAGTTGGCGTGAATCTAGATAATCCGCACGACGCCGAGCTCGCGCCCTCCCCACTGCCGCCTGCCGCGCAGTGGGCAGCAATTGGCATCTTCGTGGCCGGCGTGGTTATCTCCGGCGGCTATGCTGTCTTCGAATACTGGCGCCGGGCCACGTTCCTCCTCGGCCTGGCCCTGCTGTGGCTCACCGTGGTCCGACTGACGTGTGATTCCAGCCGCGTCGGCGTGCTGGCCGTACGCTCGCGCCGCTTTGACGCCTGCTTTACCGGCCTGCTCGGCGCCACGATGGCCTTTCTGGCCTTTTCTGTGGACGCGCTCGGTAGCTAGTTATCCACAGGTTTTTGTAGAGCCTTCACCTAACTCGGCCCGAAAGGGTGTGGTTCGGGCGGTTATCCACAGGCTCTGGGCCACCACCGCGCGCCGTTATGCACGGCCGGCTTAGGTTCGGTGCCATGATTTCGAACTACCTGGCTGCCGTGAACTCCCCGATGGTGCTCATCGAGGAGTGCGTTGGGCTGTCGGTAGAAGAGCTCGTCGATAAGGGCTTTAGTGATCGCGAGGCCGCCGAGTTTGCCCGCCTGGCCGATACTTACTTCGGCCGCACCGCCTTTGGTGCTAAACAGCGCGCCGCCCGCCGCACTTCGCTGCCGCTCGACGCGCTGAAAATTATCGAGCACTTCGCACAGAAGATGAAAACCCAGCGGGCGGCCTGGGCATTGCGCGAGGAACTATGTGCCCTGCGCCTTTCCACCAGCGAAATTGATAAGCACGCCCGTCGCCTAGTGCGCGAGGAGCGTACCACCAAGCGCTCCGAAGGCGTGCGCCTGACCCGCCGCCGCGATGACCTGTGGACCCTGACAATTACCGCCGAGTCCGAGTTGGTTGCAGAAATTAATAACCACGTCTCCACCGTCGCCGATGCTCGTCGCGTCTTTGCCGAGGGCGCCTCTACCTCCACAATCACCACCAATGTGGTGCTCAACCTGAATGAGATGGTGAAGGTCACCCACGGCGAGGACGTCACCTTGCAGCTGACCAACGGCGCCCAGATATCTGGTGCGGATCTTGTCCGCCGCGCGCTTGCCGACGTCGGCCTTATCACCCTCATTCACCCCGTCACCGGCCCCGTCAACCTTTATCAATCGCGGCGCTTGGCTACATGGAAGCAACGCCAAATGGCGATGGCAGAAAACCCGGTGTGCCCGTGGCCCGACTGCCACACGCCGGCGGATGAATGCCAAGTCCACCATCTCACCCCGTGGCTGCTGGGCGGCGATACGAATCCCGAAAACCTCACCATTGCGTGCAAGTATCACAATGCTGTGAACGACGATGACCCGAATGCACCGCCGCGTCGCGGCCGGCTCGAGCGTCGTCCTGGAGAAGGCATCGTGTGGCGCCCGCCTTGGGCGAAGCCACCCGACGATCGCTGAGCCGCTTCGTCCCTTCGCCGCCCCAGCGCAGCGCATAGTGCGCGCTGCCCGGCTTTGGCGATCCTTGCTGCCGCGAGCTTTTTAAATCGAGTACTCGGTGGGATCGCCTGCCGCTGCATCAATGCGCGGGTCCGGCTGGGAAAGTCTAAGGAAGTTGCGCAGTATGCGATCCATTTGGCGTGACTCGGTAAGGAAGGCGTCGTGGCCTACCGGGGAGACCACCTTGGCCATAGCCAATAGATTTCCCAGATTGCGCGAGATATGTTCTTGCTGGTGATACGGGTACAAGATGTCCGTGTCTACACCTACGACCATTGTAGGTACCTTAGATGATCCCAGCGCGCGGTTGAGCCCACCGCGGTCACGGCCGATATCGTGGCGGTTGAGCGCCTCGGTGAGAGTGACATAGGAGCCGGCATCGAAGCGGTCGGCCAGCTTGATGCCTTGATAATCCAGGTAGGAGTTAACGGCAAAGCGATTATCACGGCGGCGGTAAGGCCCGAGCGGGTTCTCGCCGGTCTGTGCCTGAACGCCGAAGCGCTCGTCAATCTCCTGTTCGCCGCGGTAGGTCAGGTGCGCAATGCGGCGCGCGGCCGCCAGCCCCTCGCGCGGGCGCTGGGCGGAAGCGTAATAATCGCCGCCGTGCCAGAACGAATCTTGCTCGATGGCCGCGATTTGCGCCGACTGGATGCCAATCTGCCAAGCAGAGGCGCGGGCCGAAACGGCAATGACGCAGGCTGCGTCGAGGAAATCGGGGTGCATCAGTGTCCACTCCAGCGTGCGCGCGCCACCCATTGAGCCGCCGATGACGGCATGCACGTGGGTGATGCCAAGTTCATGCAAAGCGGCACGCTCGGCCGCAACGAGGTCGCGCACGGAAAGCGCGGGAAAACGCGAACCCCAAGCACGGCCATCGTCTGGGTGCGGAGAAGCCGGGCCGGTAGAGCCTGCGCAGCCGCCCAGTGCATTGGTAGCGATAATGCACCACTTCGTCGTATCCAGCGCCTTGCCGGGGCCTACTAGGTCGGCCCACCACTCGGCCACATTCGAGTCCCCGGTTAGCGCGTGTTCGACCAGGATGACGTTATTGGCGCCATGGGGATCGCCGAGAAGGTGGCCGAAGCGGTGGTAGGCAATGTGGGCGTCGGCAAGCGTGGCGCCGGCTTCGGTGTGGAAATCGCCGATGCTAACTAGCTTCATACCAGCGCGTTAAAGCCCAGCTCGAGGTCCGCGATGATGTCATCGATGTACTCGATGCCCACGGACAGGCGGATAGTGGATTGAGTAATGCCGGCCGCTGCCAGCGCAGGTTCATCGGATTGCGAGTGCGTGGTGGTTGCCGGATGCACGGCCAGGGAGCGGGTATCGCCGATATTGGCGAGGTTGGAGTGGAGCTTGAGGGCGTCGATAAACGCCCAGGCTTCTTCGCGGCCGCCGTCGATGTCGAAGGAGAGCACGGAGCCGGTATAGGCATAGCCGAGCTTTTCCTTGGTGGCCTTATACGGCGAGGAGTCGAGGCCGGCGTAGTTGACCTTGGTGACCTTGGCGTGGCCTTCCAGGTACTCGGCGACGGCTTGGGCGTTGGCATTGTGCTTTTCGACGCGCAGCCCTACCGTCTCAATTCCATTCAGCGTCAGCCAGGCGTTGAAGGGGGAGATGGCGGCGCCGGTATCGCGCAGCAGGCCGGCGCGGGCCTTGAGCGCGAAGGCTGGGGCGCCGAGATCGGCGTACTTGAGTCCGTGGTAGGCCTCATCCGGGGTGACGAAATAGGGGAATACGGGCTCGCCGTTGCGGGTGACGGTCCAGTCGAAGGAGCCGCCGTCGATAATCGCGCCGCCGATGGCCGAACCATTGCCGGTGTAGAACTTGGTGGTGGAGACCACGACGATATCTGCGCCGAGGTCCAGCGGCCGGGCGAGGGCGGCGGTGGCGATGGTGTTATCCACGATGAGTGGGACCTGGTTATTGTGGGCGACCTCGGCGATGGCCGGGATATCGAGCACATCGGCCACGGGGTTGCCGAAGGTCTCGCCATAGAAGGTCTTGGTATTTGGCTGCACGGCGTCTTGCCAGGAGGCCGGGTCGTCCGGGTCCTCGACGAGGGTGACGTCGATGCCTAGGCGCTTGAGCGTGACGGTAAAGAGGGTGGAGGTGCCGCCGTAGAGGCGCGGGGAAGTCACGATGTGGTCGCCTGCCGAGGCGAGGTTCAAAATGGCTGCGGTTTCAGCGGCCTGGCCGGAGGCGAAAGCGACGGCGGCGACGCCGCCCTCGAGGGAAGCGAGGCGTTCTTCCAGTGCGTCCTGGGTGGGGTTGGTGAGGCGGGTGTAGATGGGGCCGGCGTCGGAAAGATTGAAGCGGTTGGCCGCGTGCTCGGCGTCGTTAAAAACGTAGGAGGTGGTCTGGTAAATCGGCACATTGCGGGCGTTGTGGTGCCCGTCGAGGTTTTGGCCTGCGTGTACAGAGCGGGTAGCGAAGGACCAGTTGGAATTGGAGTTATCGTATTTCGTCGTCATGTTTGGCAAGACTAGACCAAGCGGTATATATGGCGAACGAGTTTGTGGAAACGCGCTGGCAGACGCGAGAATAAAAATAGACCAAGCGGTCGGTGTGGCGCTTGGTCTGGTGGGGTGTCTTTCTTAGCTGCGGCGGTCGTGCTCCTCGAGCTGATTAGCAATGCGGCTAGTATTCGCGCGGGTGTCATTGCTATTGCGCACGAGCTTGACCACGAGGGCGATAATTCCAGCGAGGATAAGGACGAAAACGAGGATGAGAAGGAGCTCAATCGGACCTAAAGACATCTAGTACCTTTCGTTTATGATCGTTGGAATTAAGGTATCACTGCCGTAAAGCGGCCGCGACTGCAGAAAGGCTTTCGCGTAGCTCGGCATCGCTGAGGTGGCCGAAGCCGAGTACGACGCCGTCTTCAGCATCGGCGCCGCCCCAATAATCGCGCAGCGGGGTGAGTTTGATGCCGCGGGCGGCAGCGCGGGGGACAACGGCCGGATCGCACAGTAGGACTGCGTGGAGACCACCGTGGATGGGAAGGAGCTGGGTGCCATCGATGGAGCCAAGCGCTTCGGCCACTAGGTTGCGGCGGTGTTTATAGGTGCGGCGCATGCGGCCGGTGTGGCGTCGTAAAGCGCCGCTGGCAAGGTAGTGGGCGAGCGCGGCCTGGGGGATGGAGCCGACGGGTTGGCCGAAGATATCGCGCACGCGGTCCACGGCCGGGCGCAAGCGTGGCGGGAGGACGAGGTAACCGCAGGCAATCGAGGGGGAAATGACGGAAGAAAAGGTCCCGAGTAGCACGGTGTGTTCTGGGGCGAGTGCGGCCAGGGCAGGCAGCGGCTGGCCGACGTAGCGCAGCTCGGAGTCGAAGTCGTCCTCGATGAGGAGGGCATCGTGCGCGCGGGCCCATTCGACGAGCTCCGCGCGCCGGGCTGCAGGCAGGGAGCCGCCGTAGGGATATTGATGGCTGGGGGTGACGATGAGGGCGTCGAGGTTGGCGGTGGGAACGGTGACGCCGTCGGGGCCGGTGGGGATTTCCAGCAGCGTGTGGCCGAGAGCCTGGGGGACCCGGCGCAGGCTGGGGTAACCGGGTGATTCCACGCCCACCTGCAGCTGGCGGCCGAGGGCGCGCAGGAGTACCGAAAGGCCATCGCGGGCGCCGGCCGTGATGAGGACGCAGGTTGGGTCGACGTTAAGCCCGCGCATGTGGCGCAGGTGCGCGGCGACCTCGCGGGGGAGGTCTCCGGAGGGGTCGACGGCCGCAGCGCGCCACGCGGCCCTCCATTCAGGGGTGAGGATTCCCGCGGTGTCGGGCAGTCCGGGCGTCAGGGACACCAGCTCGGGCTCGGCGGCCGGTATGGGGGCCGGCTCCGGGCGCGGGGCGCGTGCGTGGGGGAGCAGCGGGTTGATGACGGTGCCGGAGCCAACCTCGGCCGTGAGGTATCCCTCGGCCGTGAGTTGCTCGTAGGCGGTGACTACGCTGCCTCGGGAAACGCCGAGCTGGGCGGCCAAGGTGCGGGTAGAGGGAACGCGCTCTCCGGGCAGGAGGACGCCGGCAGCAGCCTGGGCGCGGAGGGCTGCGGCGATTTGCACGGGTAGCGGCCGCGTATCGGAGGGATCGAGGCGGAGAGGCATTCCCTCATCATAAGTGGTCTAATCCAACACGCTGAAAATGGCTCTTGTCTTGTACCAATTGTGTGGGCCACTATGTGACCTATGACTGAACAGGTAAATGAACAAGGACGCGCCACTACGCGCGTGAAGCGAGGACTAGCCGATATGTTGAAAGGCGGCGTCATCATGGACGTCGTCACGCCGGAGCAGGCGCGCATTGCGGAGGACGCAGGTGCGTCGGCAGTTATGGCGTTGGAGCGCGTGCCGGCCGATATTCGTGCGCAGGGCGGGGTAGCCCGCATGTCGGACCCAGAACTAATTGAGGGCATTGTTGAGGCTGTGGACATCCCGGTCATGGCCAAGGCCCGCATCGGCCACTTTGTGGAGGCTCAGATCCTCGGCGAGTTGGGCGTGGACTTCATCGATGAGTCCGAGGTGCTCAGCCCGGCCGATTATGTCAACCACATCAATAAGTGGGACTTCGACGTGCCGTTCGTGTGTGGCGCGACCAACCTGGGTGAGGCCCTGCGCCGCATCACCGAGGGCGCGGCCATGATTCGCTCCAAGGGCGAGGCCGGCACGGGCGATGTCTCTGAGGCAGTGAAGCACCTGCGCACGATTAAGGCCGAGATTGCCCGCCTGCGCCACCTGGATCGCGATGAGCTCTACGTCGCGGCCAAGGAGCTGCAGGCGCCGTATGGCCTGGTCGCAGAGGTTGCGGAGACCGGCAAGCTCCCGGTTGTGCTTTTTGTTGCCGGTGGCGTGGCCACGCCTGCCGACGCCGCCCTTGTCCGCCAGATGGGCGCCGAAGGTGTCTTCGTCGGCTCCGGCATCTTCAAGTCCGGCGAGCCCGCCAAGCGTGCGGAGGCCATCGTCAAGGCGGCGACCCTCTACGACCAGCCGGCCGAACTAGCCAAGCTTTCCCGCGGCCTGGGCGGGGCCATGGTGGGCATCAATGTCAACGACGTGCCTGCGCCGCACCGCCTGGCCGAGCGCGGATGGTAGCCACCGTTGGGGTGCTGGCGCTGCAAGGTGGCGTCGAGGAGCACCTGCGCATTCTTGATGAGCTCGGTGTTGTTACTCGCCGGGTGCGGGTGCCGCGGGACCTGGACGGGCTCGACGGGCTGGTGATTCCGGGCGGCGAGTCGAGTGTCATCGACAAGCTGGCGCGCAGCTTCGATCTGGCCGAGCCGCTGCGCGACGCCGCAGCTGCAGGCCTGCCGGTGCTCGCGACCTGCGCGGGACTCATCTACTGCGCCCGCGAGCTCGATAACCCCGCGCCGGGGCAGCAAACCCTGGAGCTAGTGGACGTGACCGTGCGCCGCAATGCCTTTGGCAACCAGCGCTTTTCCGAGGAACGTACCGTGCCGGTCGCGATGGGGGAGGAAACGCTCGACATTGAGGCGAGCTTTATCCGCGCGCCGCTGGTTACCCGCCTAGGCGAGGGCGTCGAGGTCATCGCGACGGTGCCGGGAGAGGGCGGCGACGCAGTGGTCGGCGTGCGACAGGGCCGCGTGACAGCGCTGAGCTTCCACCCAGAAGAAAATGGCGACGCCCGCGTGCACGCCGCCTGGCTCGATAGCTTCTAAACCCGCGCGCACACTAAAGCCGCCCCGCAGCGAAGCAATGAACGCTGCGGGGCGGCTTTTTGGGAAGAATTACTTCTTCAGGCCGTCGATAATCTCGTTGAACTTTGCTACCGGGCGCATGACGGCAGAGGTCTTCTCGTCATTTGGCCAGTAGTAGCCGCCGAGGTCTGCGGGGTTGCCCTGGGCGTCGACAAGCGCCTGGGCAATCTCGTCTGCCTGGGAGGACAGCTGGGAAGCTACGTCCTTGAAGGCGGCGGCGAGATCGGCGTCATCGGTCTGGTTAGCCAGCTCTTCGGCCCAGAAGGTGGCCAGGAAGAAGTGGGAACCGCGGTTATCGATTTCGCCTACCTTGCGGGACGGGGACTTGCCCTCATTGAGCAGGCGCTCGGTGGCCTTGTCCAAGGTAGCGGCCAGGACGCCGGCCTTCTCGTTGCCGTTGGTCTGCTTTTCGTGGCGGAAGGACTCAGCCAAGGCCAGGAACTCGCCGAGGGAATCCCAGCGCAGGTGGTTTTCTTCTTCTACCTGCTGGACGTGCTTCGGGGCGGAGCCGCCGGCACCGGTCTCGAAGAGGCCGCCACCTGCCATGAGTGGAACCACAGATAGCATCTTGGCGGAGGTGCCCAGCTCGAGGATGGGGAAGAGGTCCGTGTTGTAGTCACGCAGCACGTTGCCGGTAACGGAGATGGTGTCCTCGCCGCGGCGGATGCGCTCGATGGAGGTCTTGGTAGCGGTTACCGGGTCCTCGATGGAGATGTCTAGGCCCTCGGTGTCGTGGTCCTTAAGGTACTTCTCCACCAGGGACTGGATATTGCGGTCGTGGCCGCGCTCCGGGTCGAGCCAGAAGATGGTCTTCATACCGGACAGGCGAGCGCGGTTGACGGCGAGCTTGACCCAGTCCTGGATCGGGGCGTCCTTGGTCTGGCAGGCGCGCCAGATATCGCCTTCCTCCACATCGTGGGAGATGAGGACCTCGCCCTGGGAGTTGCGAACCTCAACAGTGCCCGCGGCCGGGATCTTGAAGGTCTTATTGTGGGAGCCGTACTCCTCGGCCTTCTGCGCCATCAGGCCAACGTTCGGCACGGTACCCATGGTGGTCGGGTCGAAGGCACCATTTTCCTTGCAGTCCTCGATAACAGCCTGGTACACGCCAGCGTAGGAGGAATCCGGAATGACGGCGAGGGTGTCCTGCTCCTCGTCGTTCTTATTCCACATGTGGCCGGAGGTACGGATCATGGCGGGCATGGAGGCGTCAATAATGACGTCGGAAGGCACGTGCAGGTTGGTGATGCCCTTGTGGGAGTTGACCATGGCAAGGTCGGGGCCGTCGGAAAGCGCGGCATCGAAAGCGGCCTTGAGTTCTTCGCCATTGTCCAGGTTCTTCAGGCCCTCGTAGATAGCGCCCAAGCCGTTCTCGCCGTTGAGGCCGGCAGCCAGCAGCTCCTCGCCATACTTGTCATATACATCAGCAAAGAAAGCGCGGACGACGTGGCCGAAGAGGATGGGGTCAGAGACCTTCATCATGGTGGCCTTCAGATGGGTGGAAAAGAGCACGCCCTCTTCCTTGGCGCGCTTGACCTGTGCGATGAGGAACTCATCCAGAGCCTTGGCGGACATGAAGGTGCCGTCGATGACCTCGCCCTTGAGAACCGGCAACTCCGGCAGCAGGGTCTGCTCGCCGTCGGCGGTCTTAAGGACGATGGACAAGGTGTCCTCGTTTTCCAGGATGACGGACTTTTCATTGTGGCGGAAGTCGTTGTCCGCCATGGTGGCAACGTTGGTCTTGGAGTCCTTGGACCACTCACCCATGCGGTGCGGGTGCTTCTTGACGAAGTTCTTCACGGCCTCCGGTGCGCGGCGGTCGGAGTTGCCCTCACGCAGCACCGGGTTAACAGCGGAGCCCTTGACGGAATCGTAGCGGGTAGCGATGTCCTTTTCTTCCTCGGTGGAAGGGTTATCCGGGTAATCAGGCAGGTCGTAGCCGGCAGCCTGCAGCTCCGCGATGGCCTTCTTCAGCTGCACCAGGGAAGCGGAAATATTCGGCAGCTTGATGATATTTGCTTCCGGAGTCTTGGCCATCTTGCCCAGCTCTGCCAAGGCGTCTTCGACCTTCTGCTCTTCGGTCAGGCGCTCTGGGAACTGCGCGGCGATGCGGGCGGCCAGCGAAATATCTCGGGTTTCTACGTCAATGCCCGCAGTAGAAGCGAAGGCCTCCACGATGGGCTTGAGGGAGTAGGTCGCCAGCAGCGGCGCCTCATCGGTACGGGTCCACGTAATCTTTGCCATGATTCTCCTAATTAACGTTGGAAAATTGCTCAAGTGCCCAGAGTACCGATTTTGTGGGCGGCATGTGGGCCAGTTTGCTGATAGTGATCCCCCATTTGCGCCCCTTGAAAAGGGTTGCGTGGCTAGCATCACCCACTGGCTGGCGGGGTGGAGATATTCACGGCCGCCCGCTGCGGGCATGCTGCAGATAAACGCGGGGTGTACCCTCACTCTCCATGAAAATCATCGACGAGCTAAGCCCGCGCAGCGCCCATGAACCCCGCATTCGGCGTCGTCCGTTGCCTTTACAAACGGAGATTACCGCTGGTCGCCGCGCTATTGTCATGGTGGCGATGGCGCTTGGTGCCTTTGCCATTGGCACTACGGAGTTCGTGTCGATGGGCCTGCTGCCGCTTATCGCGGATGATTTTGGCATTTCGGAAGAAAACGCCTCGACTCTCATCACCATTTACGCGATGGGCGTGGTGGTCGGTGCCCCGCTGATTGCGGCCTTTACCGGCAAGCTCCCACGCCGTCGCTTGATCCTGCTGCTCATTGGATTCCTCGTGGTGGGAAACCTGCTATCGGTGGTGGCACCGAATTACGCCATCCTCATGGTGGCGCGCTTCATTGCGGGTATGCCGCACGGTGCTTATTTCTCCGTGGCGAACCTTTCGGCCGCATCCATGGCGCCTCCAGGCGGCCGCGGCAAGGCCATGGCCTACGTAGGCATGGGTCTGGCCATCGCCACGGTCATTGGGGTGCCGGCCGCGCAGGCGCTTGGCTCCGCGTTAGGCTGGCAGGCGGCCTACCTTGTGGTTGTGGCGCTGGGCATTATCACCGCCATTGCGTTGTTTTTCCTGATGCCGCACATGACGGAGATGAAACAGACCGATATCCGCACGGAGTTTGGGGCGTTTAAAAATAGCCAGGTGTGGTTCACCGTCATCATGGGCGTGGTGGGCTTTGGCGGCATGTTCTCCGTCTATACCTATATTTCTTGGACCATGACCGAGGTTGCCGGCATGGATCAGAGCCTCATCTGGGTCGTGCTCATGGCCTATGGCATCGGCATGACCATCGGCAATGCCTTCGGCGGCTGGCTGGCGGACCGCAACCTGGAGTTTGGCATCATTTTTGCCTTGGCCTGCCTGATCGTTATTTTGACGGCCTTTTATTTCCTCTCCGGACACGCCATCCCGGCCACGATTTGCTTTGGCTGCGTAGCGTTTATGGGCTCCACCTTGGTGCCTTCGCTGCAGCTGCGCTTGGTGCATGTGGCTGGCGACGCCCAGACTTTGGCCGCCGCACTCAACCAGTCCGCGTTGAACATTGCGAATGCAGCGGGTGCGACCATTGGTGGCGCCGTGGTGGGTGCCGGCTGGGGCTACTCCGCTCCGGCACTGGCGGGTGCCGGCCTGGCGGCTGCGGGTTGCCTGGTGTGGGCTGCGACGATGTGGGATAAAAAGCGCCTTGCTCGCCATTCATAAACGGACCGATATGCTGGTTGCATGACCCTTACCATCGCGAGCGTTAACGTCAACGGAATCCGCGCTGCGTGTAAGCAGCGCAATGAAAATAATCCCGGCATGAATGCCTGGTTAGAGGCGACTTCGGCCGATATCGTGCTCATGCAAGAGGTGCGCGCTACCCCGCAGCAGGCCGAAAAGGCCTTGGCCCCGGCCCTGGAGGCGGGCTGGCATTTGGCTCTTGCCGACGCCGCCGCAAAGGGCCGCGCCGGCGTGGGCATTTTGTCTCGCACCCCGCTTGCCGACGTCGAAGTGGGCTTCGGCTCCTTTAGCGACGCCGGCCGCTGGGTTGCGGCCACCACCCGCGATATCCGCGTTGCCTCTCTGTACCTGCCTTCCGGTGATACGGATTCGCCGAAGTTGGATGAAAAGTACCGCTTCTTGGACGAGTTCCAAGACATTCTGGCGGATAACGCGGCGCGCACGAACCCCGATGGCAGCCCGTCCGAAATGGTGATCGGCGGCGATTGGAATATCTGCCACCGCGCCCAGGACCTGAAGAATAATAAGGCCAATGAAAAGAAGGCCGGCCATCTGCCCGAAGAGCGCGCCTTCATGGACCACGTCTTTGGTGCGTTCCCGGATGATGAGCCGCAGGAAAAGAAGAACCTGGGGCAATGGCAGGGCGTCGTCGACTACGCCGGCGGCGAGCCGTGGGCCCCGGCCGCGCAGCCACAGTGGTTCGACGTGGCCCGCCGCCTGCACCCGGACGAAGACGGCCCCTATACCTGGTGGACCTACCGCGGCCAGGCCTTTAATAACAACGCCGGGTGGCGCATCGATTATCAGGCGGCTACCCGTCCGATGCTGGAGCGCGCGCAGCGCACCTGGGTGGAAAAGGCCCCCACCGTGGAGCAGCGCTGGTCCGACCATTCCCCACTAGTGGTGGAGTACAGCTGATGACGCCATTATTTAGCGTCCTTTACGTAGTCGGCATTACCGCCGAGTCTATGACCGCCGCATTATCCGCTGGACGCCAAAAACTCGACCTATTTGGTGTCACCATGATCGCCTCCATGACGGCGCTCGGCGGCGGCACGGTGCGCGATATGATCCTCGATGATCCTCCATTTACCTGGGTAGAGCACCCCATTTATTTGGTGATTGTCATCGTGGCGGCCGTGGTGACGGTGGGCATGTCCTTCCTTATGCACTACTTCCGCCATCTCTTCCTCATCTTGGATGCCCTAGGGCTCGCGGTCTTTTCGGTGCTGGGCACCCAAATCGCAGTCCACTTGGGCCACGGGTTCATTATTGCCTCGGTGTCTGCGGTGATTTCCGGCGTTTTTGGTGGCGTGCTGCGTGACCTGCTTTCAGATCGCATTCCGCTGGTCTTTTCCGGCGAATATTATGCCGCCATTTCCCTGCTGGCCGCGGCGCTTTTTATGGCGCTCTACCATGGCGGCTTGGCCGAAGAACCGGCCGCGATCATCACCGCCTCCGTGTGCTTTATTGCCCGCTTGGCCGCGATCTACTTCAAGAAGGGCTTGCCCGTCTTTGAATATCGTGATGCCGAACAGCAGATGGACCCGCGTTTGCGGTTGTCCGCGCGCATCGTGCGCGATGGCGCCCGCAAGGCCAAGCGCAAGGCAGGCGCGGCCACGCGATACGCCAGCCCCATCACGCGTCCGTTGACTAGGCCTTTAAGCCGCCCGTTTAAGAACAAGACACGAGCTTTTTCTACTGCGGCAGAGGGGGCGGACTACGACGATATTTCCAGCAACCGCATCGCGCGCCGCCCGAAGCAACAATCGATTACCCGGCCGAGTGGCCGGCACTCGCCAGGGGCGAGGGGAGTAAACGTGGAGCAGCAGTGGAGCTTTAATAAGGGGGACGTCGGCAAGCGCAAGGCGCCTAAACACAAGCAGTAGTGCTACTATGGGTAGGTCAAAAAATTCAGTAATCTGCAACGGAGAAAGTTCATGGCTCGCGCAATTATTTCTTTCGTCCTCGGCGCTGTAATCCTCGGCCTGAGCATCTGGTGGTGGACCATTGTTGGACCATCCTTCGCTTTCCTCGGCCCCATCGTGCTCATGGGCGTAGGTGGCGCGCTGATGGTTTCCGGTTGGGCCATCCTGATGGACGTGGTCAGCCCCACCTCCCGCAAGATTTAAAATCTTTGCGTCGCATTCCCTCTGCCCTGTGGGCGGGGGGGAATTTTTCGATCCGGTGGGGGAAGGATGTGGACCGCGCGCCGGAGCTAGGGGGTAGGATAAAGCACCATGACTGCAGACAATTCCACCGTTTCCCGCGTCCTGTCCGGTATCCAACCCACCGCTGATTCCTATCACCTGGGTAATTACCTGGGAGCGCTGAAGCAGTGGATTGACCTGCAGGACGGCTATGATGCCTTCTACTTCATCCCTGACCTGCACGCGATAACCGTAGAGCAAAATCCGGAGGAGCTGCGCAACCGCACCATCGCGGGTGCCGCCCAGCTTATTGCCCTAGGCATTGACCCGGACAAGTCCACGCTCTTTGTCCAGTCGCACGTGCCTGCGCACACGGAGTTGACCTGGGTCTTTCAGTGCCTGACCGGTTTTGGTGAGGCCTCCCGCATGACCCAGTTCAAGGACAAATCCGCCAAGCAGGGATCGGACCGCACCTCGGTAGGCCTATTTACCTACCCGATCCTCATGGCCGCAGATATTCTGCTGTACTCGCCGGATTATGTGCCCGTGGGCGAAGACCAGCGCCAACATCTGGAGTTGACCCGCAACCTGGCCGAGCGCTTCAACAATAAGTACGGCGATATCTTCAAGGTGCCCGAGCCGTTTATCCCAGAGGGCGCGGCCAAGATTTATGACCTGCAGGAGCCGACCTCCAAGATGTCTAAGTCCGGTGCCAACCCCAAGGGCTTGGTCAATCTCTTGGATGCGCCGAAGACCTCAGCCAAGCGCATTAAGTCCGCCGTAACGGATGACTTGGGCTCGGTAGCCTTTGACCGCGAAAATCAGCCGGGTGTGTCTAACCTATTGGTCATCCAGTCCGCGCTGACCGGTGAATCCATCGATTCCCTGGTGGAGAAGTACGCCGGCCAAGGCTATGGCCACCTTAAGGTCGATACCGCAGATGCGCTGCAGGAATTTACCACTCCGCTCAAGGCACGCTTTGATGAGCTGATGGCGGATCGCGGCGAGCTCGAGCGCATCCTGGCCAAGGGCGCAGAAACGGCGCAAGAAATTGCCCAGCCGCTTGTCGACGACGTCTATGAAAAGGTCGGCTTCCTTCCTCGCCTGCGCAAGTAGCAAGGGGGCTGCTTCCCCCGTGCTCCACCCCACAAAGGGACAACAGGACATTTGCCAGTTACTCTAGGTGGGATAAATACTGTGCGAGCAAGAAGGGAAGCACGTGCCTACCACCACGCAATCCTCCTCGAAGAAGACGGACCACTACGGCATCGAACGCGCCAATGCCGACGATCCCGGTGCGGTAGATAAGATCCGCGCCAAGTCCGGATTCGTTGATCATCTGATGCGCATGAACGAGCGCTATGGTGCAGAAGGCGGAAACCAATTTGCCGCCGGCATCACCTATTACTCGGTGCTGTCTATCTTCCCGCTCGCGATGCTGATCGTGGCTACCGTCGCCGCCGTCTTGGCTAATCGCGAGGACTTGCTCAATGACTTGCAGTCCCAGATCACCAGCTCGCTAGATGGCGATATGGGCGATACGGTCAACGAGATTCTCGATACGGCCATTGAGCAGCGCGGGGCCATGTTTGGTATCGGTGGTTTGACCACCCTGTGGTCCGGACTGGGCTGGATGAATAACCTGCGCATCGGCATCTCGGCTATGTGGGGCATCGACGCCAACGAAGGCGGTTCCTTCCTGAAGAAGAAGCTTTCTGACTTGGTAGGTCTCATCGGCCTGATCCTGGCGTTCCTCATCGCCTTTGGCGTGACTGCCGCCGGTTCCTCTGGTCTTACCCAGAAGATTTTTGAGAAGGTCGGCATCGAGTCCTTCCCGGGCATGGATTTTGTGATTTTCTTTGTCGGCTTGGCAGTGGGCCTATTGGCTAACTTCATCGTCATGTGGTGGATGATTATGATCCTGCCGCGCACCAAGGTGCCGAAGAAATCTGGCCTCATCGGTGCGGCCATCGGTGCGGTGGCTTTCGAGCTGCTCAAGCAACTGTCTACGGTCATCATGTCTTCTGCTACCGGCAGCCCCGCCGGTGCGGTCTTCGGTCCGGTCATCGTGCTCATGGTGGTCATGTACCTGATTTGGCGCGTGGTGCTGTATATCTCCGCGTGGACCGCCACCACCGCCGAGTCCCTGAAGTTTGCGCACCCGCCTGTCCCAGAGCCAGCCGTAATTCGCGTGCGCAATGAGGTCAAGGAGGGCGCACCGGCAGGCGCGACCTTCGGCATTGGTGCTGCTTTGGGTGCTGCGGCCGTGGGTGCGTTTAGCTTGCTGCGCCGCAAGTAAATCTCCTCCTAAGGGGTGAGGACGCCGCTGCTATTCGGCTTTAAGATAGAACATTATGAACGCCAATGACATCGCACCGAATCTTTATGAAGAATGGGGACTAGACCGCCGCGATGGCGAGCGGGAACTCTTGGTTTTACTGGAGTCCAAGGATTTGTCGCTAGAGCAGCAAGGTCAAGACATCGAGGACCCGCGGCGTGCGCAGCTGCGCATCGCCGCCAGCGTCTTGGGCTCTGCTGCGAAGCGCGCGGAATACGATAAGGCGTGTGAGGCGGGTCTGCGCCCCACGTGGGGTGACTTGGGACAGCTGGGCGCGATAGGCCAGTGGAGCCCGCGGCCGCAGCAACAGCAGCAGCCGCAACAGTCGCAGCAGGCTCAGTTTTTTCAGTCTGGTCAGGCGGCAGGACCGGGGTACCAAGCGCACCAAGAACCACGATTTGCGCAGACTGCTAGCCCTTACGGGTCGCCGTATTCACGCAACCCCTTTGCCCCGCAGCACAATCCATTCCCGCCGGCAACGGCGAACGCGGCCGTCCCCGCACCGCTGCTACAACACCCAGCGCCTGAAATCAGTCAGCGCGCCGGTCAAGATGCGCGCATCGGAATGGCCATTTTGGACCTATTCTTTTTCTCACTCATCAGCGGTAGCTTCGGCGGCGCGCTGCTTTCTGGTGGTGTGGATGAACTCTCGACGTTTATCGGTGGTGCCATCATCTTGCTGCTCTACGTTTTGGGCACTGAGTGTTGGCTCGGCGCCAGCCCGGCCAAGCTGCTGATGGGCTACACAGTGCGCGATGTCGATACCAAAGAGCGGCTTAGCCTCACCCAGTCCGCAAAGCGTCAGTGGTGGCGCCTAGTCAATATTGTGCCGGGACCTGGTACCTTCGCCAGCTGGGTGGGTGCCGGCGTGCACACCTTCACCATTACGGAGAAAAATAACCGCCGCGGCTCCCACGATGAGTGGGCTAACGCCGAAGTAGTGAAAAAGCACCCACGCAAATAGCCAGCAAAGCTACAGCGCCAGCGATGACCCAGCCAAGCCACCCCTGCACCCCAGCTAAAGAGGAGTTTGCAGATTGTGCCTGGGTATCGGGCGCAGGTGTGGGTGCGAGGGAGGCAGGAGAGTCGGCGTCGGCAAGCAGCTGGCCTACGCCATCCCCAGGGGAAACCTTATAGGCCTCGTACAAAAGCTTTTGGGCCTGTTCCCAGGCACGCGGGCCGTGCTCCACGGTGGTATCGAGCAGGACCGCCTGCAAGCGCCGACCATGGCGATCGAGCGCACCGACGAAGGTATGGTGCGCATCATCGGTAAAACCCGTCTTGCCACCAATGCCGTCCGGATCGTTGAGGAAAAGCCCGTTATCGTTGCCTAATTGGTAGCCGTCAAAATCTCCCCAGCCGGGAAAATCCACGGACTCCGTATCGACAATGCGCGCAAAGGTCGGGTTATGGAAGGCCGCGCGGTAAATGCGGGAAATATCCTCGGCCGAGGTAGACATCCCCGGGGCGTCGAGCCCGGAGTAGCTGGCCGCAAAGGTGGAATTCGTGCCAATCTCGGCCGCCTTGTCATTGACCTTGCGCAAAGTGACCTCGTCGCCGCCCAATTCCTGTGCCAGCGCGTGCGCGGCATCGTTGCCGGAAGCCATGAGCAAGCCCTCAAGGAGCTGCTCCACCGTGTACTTGCCACCGGGACCGATGCCTACCGCAGAGCCGTCAATCTGTGCAGATTCTTCGCCTACCTCGACCTTCTTGTGCAGATCCAGTTCGTCGATGACCACGAGCGCCAGCAGCGCCTTAATGATAGAGGCCGGCCGGTAGCGGCCGTTAGGGTCCTTCATCGCGATAATCTCGCCGGTATCGATATCGGAGACCATCCATGCTGCGGCCACTACATCCTTGTCCACATGGAACCCCGCAGGCAGGGTAGTACCGCATGCCTCATCGCTATCCACCGGTGGCAGCGGGGTGGGTGAGGCTTGCCCGGGGGCGAGCCGCTCCGAGGTGGTAGTGGCCTTTTCCGGCCGCTCGGCGTGGGGGCACCTATCGGTATCCGGGGCAGTGGTTCGCGTGGTGGTAGGAGTAGTCGGCGCTTCCGCCAGCGCGAGCGGTGGGCCGCTCAGCAAGACGGCGGTGAGAGAACTAGCGAGAATTCTTTTCATGACATGACACATCTTAGGCCCGTGCCTACGATGGGACGCATGCATGACGCGCCTTTAATTAGCCCAGAAAATAAGGACTCCGCCGCCGACGTGGTGGCCAAGCTTCCTAAGGTCTCCCTCTTTGAGACCATTACCTCCACGGCCGCTACGCCGGAGGAGCTTACCGCGACCATCCGTGAGCGCTACGAGGCCTTGGCCGCAGACGGCGTGGTCTACGCAGAGGTGCACCTAGACCCCGCAGAGCTTGGTCTCGACGCTGCCGCTGTGGTGGAGGCCGCCGCAGCCGCCCGCATCGCTGGTCTTGACTCCCGCCTTGTCCTCGCTGGCTCGGCCCCAGAGGAAGCAGTGCCTGATGATGCCCCCGTGGTGGGTTATAGCCTGCCGCAGGGCCAAGCGAGCGGGGCCGCAGATTTTCGTGCGGCTTACCTGCCCACCCAGATCCAGGTGGGAGAAGACTTCGCAGAAGTAGAACGTGCCGCCCAGGCAGGCGTGAATCGCCTGATCCATCCGGTCAATATGATCGATGACTTCAGCGCGAATATTGAGGGCATTGTGCCCGGCCAGGCCTCTGGATACATCCGCGACCGTCACATCCCGCTCGTCTTTACTCCACTTGAGGAAGCCGAAGACCTCAATGACCACCCGCTGCCGCTGCTGCAGCAGCTGGGCTTTACCTGCGCCATTTCTTCGGGCGAGACCACGCTGACCAAGCAGTTCCTCGCGCTAAGCGAGGCCTTCGGGTATGGGCTGGAGGAATTTTTCGATCTCACCGTCAAAGCGGTAGAGAATTCCTTCGCTGACCAGGAATTACGGCAGCATCTGCTAGAAACGGTTATCCTGCCAGCATACGAGGAATTATCTGATCCGGAGCTTGCCGGCCCGGACACGGAGGAGTCCCTCGCTGATGCGGCAGAAGCCGCTGAAGAATAAAAACGATTAGAGGAGATTTAGATGCCTTCTGTACTTTTTGTTGTTACCGCCGCTGAAGAGTGGACGCTGGCTGATGGCACTAAGCGCCCCACCGGCTACTGGGCCGAGGAGCTTATTGCCCCTCACCGCGTCTTCCAGGGCGCGGGCTGGGATATCCACTTCGCTACTCCGGGCGCAAAGGCTCCCGTAGTAGACGAGTACAGCCTGGAGGTTCTGCCAGATAATGTGCGCGAAGCACAGGAAAATTACCTCGCAGAGCTGGGTGTAGCGCTGGAAAACCCGATGAACCTGGCTGAGGTCAAGGAGGAAGATTATGACCTTATCTTCTACCCAGGTGGCCACGGACCAATGGAGGATCTGGCCTATGACCAGGATTCCGCTAAGCTCTTGCAGGCGCGCATGGATTCTGGCCGCGCCCTCGGCTTGGTCTGCCATGCCCCGGCCGCGCTCTTGGCAGTGGATAACGAGAATTGGCCGTTCAAGGGCTACAAGATGACCGCCTTTAGCAATGCAGAGGAAGGCGAGGAGATGGTTGCCGCCGCTAAGTGGGCGCTGGAGACCCGCCTGCGTGAGCTCGGCGCGGATTACCAGGAAACCGATCCCATGTCCCCGAACGTCATCGTGGACCGCAACCTCTATACCGGTCAGAACCCGGCATCTTCCGAGCCGTTGGCACAGCGCATCCTGCGCGACTTCTAAATGCACATACCGCGAGTTCTCAAGGCCGGGGCAGCCCTAACCGGGGTTGCCGCGGCCGCGGGGGCGGTGGCGTATGGGCTAAGCCGCCGGCCGTACCTGCGCGAGGTGGCACCGGGGTTGCGCAGCCCGGTTTTATATCTGCCGATGCATGTGCTTCCCGACGCCACCTTTGCCCACGCCAGCCGCTTCTTCGCCACCATCGACTTTTCTCGACCAATCCGGCATGCGGTGGACATTACGGAGTTTTCCGCCTCCTTCGATGGCCACGCTTTTAGCGCCCGCGTACTTACCCCACGCGGCGCTACCGCAGGGGCAGCCGCATCAGGACCGCGCCCCGTGGTGGTGTGGACGCACGGCGGCGGCCATCTCATCGGTGGGCCTGCTATGTATGACCCGCAAAATGCTCGCATGGCGGCCGAGTTGGGCGCCATCGTGGTAGCCCCGCGCTACCACAAGTCCACCCAGGAGCCGTTTCCAGCAGACCATAATGAATGCTATGCCGCGCTGCGTTGGGTACAAGAACACGGCGATACCTTGGGCGGGGATACCTCGCGCATCGCCGTCGCCGGTGATAGCGCAGGCGGCGGACTCGCCGCAGGCCTAGTTGAACGTGCCTTCGACGAGGGGCACCCGGTCCGCGCGCTCGGATTGGTCTATCCCATGCTCGATCACCGCACCACGGATAAGTCCGGCGCGGTGGGCCAATTCATCTGGACGGCCGGCTCGAACCGCGGCGCGTGGTCCATGTACCTGGGAAACGATCACCTGGATGTTGACCTGCCGCGCTATGCTTCGCCGGCCACGCGAGCCGATCTCTCCGGCCTGCCGCCGACCTGGATCGGAGTCGGTGGCATTGATCTTTTCTGCGATGAATCCGTCGCTTTTGCTCGAGCCCTCGACGCAGCCGGCGTGGAAACCACCCTCGATGTATGGGCCGGTGCCTACCACGGGTTTGACCAGATTAAACCCAAGGCCCCGCAATCGCGTGAGCTTATCGACGCCCTCATTGACCACCTCCGCCGCCACCTTTAAAGTCACACTCAGGGAGGTCAAGCGGTGAACTACAACACGCACGTGTCGTGGGCGTTGTTTTCGCCAGCCTTGCCGGCGCCGATGATGCCAAGAAAAAGAAGAACGAGGCCACTAAACGCAGAAAGCCGCCCCTTCTCCTCCCATCTGCTGTGCGGTGGGGAAGAAGCAAGGCGGCACAGAACGTGCGGGTTTAGAACTTGGAGAAGCGCTTGATGAGCATGTCTTCCAAGCCCTTCCACGACTCGGCGTGCTCGGTATAAGGCTTGGAGGGGACATAGCCGGCGTGTTCGGTAGAGCCGAGCATGTAGCCCAAGTAGTCCTGCAGGCGGGGGTTGGCCAGCATATAGGAGTTAATGGAATCGTCGCCCGCCCAGTCGGCGGCATCGGCGCATACTTCGTAGCAACGCGCCATCTGATCAGAATCGACGGCCTCTGGGCCCTTTTCGATATCGCGCACAATGCCATTGAAAGAGTACTGGTTATCCGGGTGGACCTGTACCTCCAATTCGCCGGCGTTGGCAGCGGAGACAACCTCTTCCCAGGTGGATACGCGGGCTAGGTCGTGGTCATCGTTGTCCATGATCCAGCGCACCAAGGTCTTCGGGGAATCGAAGGTGAAGATCTCTCCCCACTTGCCCAAGAAAATGGGCTTGCCGTCCAGGTAGGTGCGCAAGGTGTAGACGGACTTGGATTGCGCGGTGATCTTGATGGGATCGATGCCGGCGGCGGCCCACGGGGAATTATCGTACGGGTCGGCTGCCTCGGCGGCGGCCTTGCGCTTTTCCTCGGCTTCCTTGGCCGCAGCGGCGGAGGCGGCGGCAGCAGAAGAGATGCGCTCCTTGGCATCGGAAACCTTGGCCGCGTCAAAGTCATCGGTGGAGACCACGCGAACGTGCTGATCCAGATCCTCGATGACTCCCTTCCAATTGCCGGCGATGACGTGGCCCACGCCGGACCACTCGCTCATGCCCTGCTCGCCGGAGTAGTGGTCGGCGCCGCGGGAGACATTGCGCAGAATGGAGTGGGAAGCGAAGAAGATGGTGGTGTGTTCTGCACCGGCGACGTCAGCAAGCGCGGAGGCAATCTCCAGGTTGCGGGCCACGGTGGACACGTTCTGGTGGCTCGGGCGACCAGCCAGTGCCTCCGGCATGCCGATGAGGTCATACTCATCGCGCCCGGCTGGGGTAACGCGGTCGGCATCGCGGCCGGCAAACTGGTCCCACTGCGGGTGATCCAGCAAATCGTGCTTGGTGCCAGACTCCACGAAGCACAGCAGCTCGGCCGGCGAGTTAAAAGCTAAGACAGCCTCATCATCGCCTAGAAAGGCCTGCCACTCGGAGCCACTTTGGCGCCACTTGGGTGCCCAGAGGGTATAAAAATCGCCCTCGGTTAGCGAGAGCTTTACAGGTACAATTGCGCGGGTGCTCATGGCGTTTTAGTCTACCCAACGCCTCAAGTACCGCGCGAGAGCGCATCGGCCTTAGGCCGTGGGGCGCCAAAATCCTTTGAATTGCATGCCCATATTTGTAGTGCGCAGCGGGTTGGTTTGCACCGGATCTCCAGCCTCTACTATTTCGCCATTGCCGGAATACATGGCTACGTGCCCATCCCAGACCACTAGGTCACCGGGCTGCAATTGATCCGCGCTGACCTGCTGACCGATGGCTTGCTGGTCCGCAGTGCGCGGTAACTCCACCCCGGCCTGGGAGTAGGCCCATTGGGTAAGCCCCGAACAATCAAAGCCGCCGTTTCCGGTACCTCCCCATACATAGGGCTGGCCCACTTGGCTCTTCGCGGCGGCGACGGCAGCTTGTCCCGCGGCAGAACCACCTTCGGCCGCGGGCTCTGGTGCGGGCGAAGGAGAGGGAACCTCGTGTGCCGTGGCGTCGGAGCCAGCGCCTGGGGCAGGTTGTTCCGGAAGGGTAGTGGGATGTGGGGAGCTGGTGGGGTGCGCGGGGGCGTCGGCAAGCGCGGAGTGCACCGGCCGCTGCGCCACCGGTTGTAAAGATTGAGCGGCAGCGCTGAGATCACCCATCAGGCGTTGCACGCGAGCAGTAGCCATGCCCAGGTGCTGGGAGACAAGCGCGCGCAGCTTGGCCATGGCGGCGGCACGCGTGGACGGATCCAGCGAAAGAAGACCCAGCGCGGTGGGAAGTCCCTGGCGCAGCAATTGTGTCGCGATGCCCACCAGATCCCGGATGGTGCCTGTCACTAAGGCGCGGGCCTGGCCGAGCGCAGCCGAGATGGTTTCCTTATCGAGGTCGATGTTTTTGGCTGACTCGAGTAAAGGAGCGGGATTGCCGTGGGCGATGGCTGCCAAAGGCGCGGCGGCGGAAAGGTCCGGCACGCGGGGAAGCTCTACCTCCGGAAGCTGCGCCGGTTGCATAGTGGCGATCTGCTTGAGCGCGGAATCGAGCATCTACATCGCCGCCCCAAGATGCTGGCCTAGCGCGGCATCGGTATCTTCTGCCTCGCGCGACATCTGGAAACCGGAGTGGGCTACCTGCCCCATATCGTTGCGTAGCACGCTCATGCGCGCGCCCACATTATCGAGCGCGGCATGCACGGCCTCATTAAAAGCAGTGAAAGCGGAATCTTCAGGCAAAACGGGATGGGGCGGATTCTCCCCTTGGGACTGGGCATGCAGGTCGCGGGCAAGGTGGCGGGCATAGTCGGTATCGATCGTGAAAGGTCTCATGCCCTATTGGACTGCCCAATGGCCCATTTGGTTCCCAAAAAGTTTAAAGTGGTGGTCATGGACATCCACGTAGTAGACCACCCGCTAGCCGCCGCCCGCCTGACACTCATGCGCGATGCGCGCAGCGATAACTCCGCTTTCCGCGCCGCCCTGAAAGACTTGGGCGCCATGCTCGTGTACGAGGCATCCCGCGATCTTGCCGTGGAGAACTTCGACTGCGCCACCCCGGTTTCTACCGCACAAGGCACCCGCCTGCAGGACCCGCCCATTATCGTGCCGATCATCCGCGCCGGGCTGGGCATGGTGGATCCGGCCCTGTCCATGATTCCGGATGCACAGGTCGGCTTTATCGGCATGGCCCGCAATGAAGAGACACACGAACCGGTGCCGTACTTGGAAGCACTGCCGGAAGATCTCACCGGCCGCACTGTGTTTGTGGTGGATCCGATGCTGGCTACCGGTGGTTCTCTGCTGCACGCATTGCGCCTACTTGCTGACCGCGGCGCCACCGATATCACCGCCATTTGCATGGTCTCGGCACAGCCAGGCGTGGATGCACTGGCCGAATCCGGCCTGCCGGTACGTTTGGTTACCGCCGCCATCGATCCTTCCCTGAATGAAGATGCTTATATCGTGCCGGGATTGGGCGATGCTGGCGACCGCCTCTACGGCCCGCGCAATATCGACCTTTAAGGTAGTGTTCTCCCTGGAAAGGCGACCGCACTTTCCAGGGGGAGTATATGAGTTTCATTCATTTAATGTGGTCGAGTTATGGCCACGGATTTTCACAGCAATTGCGGCGCGTGCGGAAACGTAGGGGGATTTCGCAACAGGCGCTCGCGGAGATTTCTGGGGTCTCCCGCAGCCAAATTTCCAATTTGGAGCGCAATGAAAATGGCGTGCATGCCATGGCCGACCCGCAGCTTTCTACGGTATATAAGCTGGCCCTAGCCCTAGAGATCCCGCCGGCGGTATTGCTGCCAGCCGGCGGAGACGTGGTGGAAGGGCACTTAGCTGATTCCGCGGTGGCGGCCGCCGAGGATGTCGCGCCCTTCCCACAAGGCTATGTGGATCAGCGTCGGTTTGCCGCTACGTGGAATGGAGCTCTGACCTAGCGCACCCCGTATCACCACCTGAGTTACTGAACCGCATGGTCTAGTTGTAGACTTTGCACCCAGACGTATTTCAACGACAGGGAAGGCACGCGGATGATCTCGGAATTCATCAACGAGTGGTTCAATGCCCACCGTGCGGAGGTCATCGCGTGGCGGCGCCATATCCACCGCCACCCGGAAACCGCGAACCAAGAGGTAGAAACCACCAACTTTCTCGCCTCAATCCTGCAGGACTACGGTCTGGTGCCCCAGCGTTTCCCACAGACCGGCCTCATGGTAGACATTGGCCCCGATACGGAATTAGGCCGATTAGCTTTCCGCGCGGATATTGATGCCCTGCCAGTCACCGAGGTCACCGGCCTGGAATATACCTCTGAGGTGCCCGGCAAGATGCATGCTTGCGGCCACGATGTACACACCACCGTGGCGCTCGGCTTGGCCTGCGCGTTGGCGGATTTTCAGCGCGTCCACGACCTGCCGCTGGGTATTCGAGTCATCTTCCAACCCGCCGAAGAAGTATGGGTCGGCGGTGCGACCGACGTTATTGAATGGGGCGCGTTGGAAGGCGTGCATTCCATTTTTGCCATCCACGCCGAGCCCAAGCTGCGCGTGGGGCGCATCGGTATCCGCGCCGGAGCTATCACTTCTGCTACCGACGTCGTGGAGCTAAATATCAAGGGCCCAGGTGGGCATACCTCCCGTCCGCACCTGTCCGCCGACGTCATCTATGCCCTGGGCAAGGTCATCACCGAACTGCCCGCGCTGCTCTCGCGCCGCGTTGACCCGCGCACCGGCACCGTTTTGGTCTTTGGCCAGGTCAACTCGGGGTATGCACCCAATGCCATTCCAGAGACCGGCAGCCTGACTGGCACCATGCGCACGGCCGATATTGGCATCTGGCGCGATATGCAAAGCCTCTTTACCGAACTGGTGGATCAAATCCTCGCGCCGGTAGGCGTAGAACATGAGCTGACCTATAACCGCGGCGTACCACCGGTGCTTAACGACGACGTCGCAACCGCCCTGCTTGCCTCCGCGGCCCAATCCATCGATCCGCAGGCCGTGGTCCAAGCCCCGCAATCCTCCGGTGGCGAGGACTTTTCCTGGTATCTGGAAAAGGTCCCCGGTTCCATGGCGCGGCTGGGCTGCTGGTCCGGCGAAGGCGAACAGCATGACCTGCACATGGGCGATCTCATCGTGGACGAGCGAGCCATCGGCGTGGGCATCAAACTCTTCGGCGCCGTGGTTGAGCAGTTCATAGGGGAGAATGCGGAGACAGACTAACGCGCTTTAAGGTCCCACACGTTAGACTCGTAAGCGACTTTTAAAGTGGAGCCGATAAAGGAGCAAGTGCGTGTTGAACCAGACCAAGCGAATCGTCATCATCGGCGGCGGCCCAGCCGGCTATGAGGCCGCGCTGGCAGGTGCGAAATATGGTGCAGAAATCACCATTATTGAAGACCAAGGCATGGGCGGCAACAGCGTTATCTTGGACTGTGTTCCTTCCAAGTCCTTCATCGCTGGTGCCAATATCAAGACTGACCTGCGCCGCGCCGAAGATATGGAACTTAACCAGGGCATTGGCCAGGCCCACCTTTCCTTGACCGCACTGAATAAGCGCGTGCAGGATCTGGCAAGCAAGCAGTCCGCCGATATCCGCGCCACTGTGGAGTCCCTGGGCGCACGCGTTATCGATGGCCGCGGCTACTTCCCAGAGGATCAGGAAGCCGATGCCTTTGGCGGTCACAAGGTCACCGCCGTCTTTAACGAGGATGGTCACGAAGAAACCATTAACGCAGATCTCGTCTTGGTAGCTACCGGCGCCACCCCGCGCGTGCTACCTGGCGCTCAGCCGGATGGCGAGCGCATCCTTACCTGGCAGCAGGTTTATAACCTCACCGAGCTGCCGGAGCACCTCATCGTCGTCGGTTCCGGCGTCACCGGTGCCGAGTTCGTCTCCGCCTTTGCGGAGCTCGGCGTCAAGGTCACCATGGTTGCCTCCCGCGACCGCATTTTGCCGCATGACGACGCCGACGCGGCCGACGTCCTCGAGACCGTGCTTAGCGAGCGCGGCGTTGAGCTGGAAAAGAATTGCCGCGTGGAAACCGTCAATCGCACCGAGGACGGCAATGTGCTGGTGACCACTCAAGACGGCCGCGAAATTACCGGTTCCCATGTCATCATGTCTATTGGCTCCATCCCGAATACCAAAGACTTGAAGCTGGAGAACGTTGGCGTGGAAACCGCCAAGTCTGGCCACATTCAGGTTGACCGCGTCTCCCGCACTAATATCGCGGGCATCTACGCCGCTGGCGATTGCTCTGACCTCTTCCCGTTGGCTTCCGTTGCTGCAATGCAGGGCCGCGTAGCCATGTATCACGCCCTCGGTGAGGGTGTGTCCCCTCTGCGTCTGAAGACCGTGGCTAACGCCGTCTTTACCCGCCCAGAGATTGCCGCTGTAGGCTTTACCCAGGCAGAAATCGAGGCCGGGGAGGTAGCCGCCCGCACCATCACCATGCCGCTGAATACCAACCCGCGCGCCAAGATGCGCTCGCTCCAGCACGGCTTTGTCAAGCTCTTCTGCCGCGCGACCTCCGGCCGCGTTATCGGTGGCGTCATCGTTGCACCGACCGCCTCCGAGCTCATTCTGCCCATCGCCATGGCCGTGACCAACCAGCTCACCGTAAATCAGCTGGCCGATTCCTTCGCCGTTTACCCGTCTCTGTCCGGCACCATTACCGAGGCCGCGCGACGCCTCGTGGCTCACGACGATCTGGAGTAAAGTTTCTTTCGGTTCCTTTCTTTTGCGCCCGCCTTGGTAACCAGCCTAGGGCGGGCGCTTTTGCATGCGCTGCTAGAAGGTGGAGTAGGAATGCTCGGCGGTGCGATTGAGCGAAACCTGGATGGGGCGATCTGCTTGTGGAAGGGCACGCTGGGGACAATGTTCACGCGGGCACGCGGTGCAACCAGGGCCGATAGGGGTGGCGGCGGATACATCTAGATTAAGAGCATCGGCGTAGACGATGCGGTCGGCCTCAGAGATATCGCAGCCTAAGCCCACGGCGAATTCCTTGCGTGGGGTGCCCCAGGATTTTGCGGTTCCTTGCACAAAGCGGCCTATCCACAGGTAGGCATGGCCATCTGGCATGGCGGCTACCTGGCGAGTGATGCGGTTGGGCGTTTCAAAGGCGCGGTGGACTATCCACAGCGGGCAAGAGCCTCCTGAGCGGGCGAAGTGGAAGGCGGTGGAGGATTGGCGCTTGGAGATATTCCCAGCGCGGTCAGTGCGGATGAAGGAAAAGGGCACGCCGTTAAGGCCTGGGCGCTGGAGAGTAGCCAAGCGTTGCGCGGTGGTTTCGAAACCGGTGCCAAAGTAGTTGCACAAAAGGTCGATATCGTAGCGGGTTTCCTCAGCCATCGAGAGGAACGGTTGATAGGGCATGGTGACCGCAGCAGCGAAGTATTGCGCGAGACCTAAAGTAGCTAGTTCTTGGGCTTCGCCTGCCGGAAGTTCGGAGACGAGGTTATCGCAGACATCGCGGTAGGCAAGCAGGCAATATTGGAGCGCCATTTCAAAGACTAGCTGGGCTTCGGAGAGGCCGTCGCGAAGCGCAAGCTCTCGGGTGTCAGGGTTGAAGCTGCGGCGTGGGCCCGGCCGGGAAAAGCGGACGGTAACGCCAAGGTCCTCGTGCATGCGGGAAGCTAGGCGGCCACGGCGTAGCACCCGGTCACCGAGCTGGCCGGCGAGCTCTTCTGCCAGCACATCGAGCTCGTGAATGTAGTTATGGGCGTCGTAGAAAAAATCTCGCACGAGCTCAAAGGGGGAGCGCTCGCGCGCCGGAGCGCGGGTGGCGACATCGACGAAGCGGGGCATGAGCTCCGGAAAGCGTGAGGCGAGGTCGGCCAGGGAGTCTTCGGTGGCCTCGGGAAAGATTCGGCGCAGGTCGGTAATGGTGCGTGCATCGCGGTCGTTCGCAAAATAGCCGGGGTCTAGGTTAAAACGCTGGGCTAATTGCATAAGCACGGTGACGGTAAGCGGGCGCTGGTCGTTTTCGAGCTGGTTGAGGTAGCTGGTGGACAGCCCTAACTGTTTGGCCATCGCTACCTGTGTGAGTCCCCGTTGCTTGCGCAGTGCATGGATTCGTGCCCCCGCATAATGCTTGGTCATCGGTTGCTGTGCCGCCTTTCGCCGCTATGAGCAGTAGAAACCACAAACTTTGCAGATTTCACTGACTCATTCCGCTAGATTACACACACCATACTTATAGCGCATGGCACATTCAAGCATTTAGTGTGATCTACAACGCATTTACAGAGTGGAGGAGGACCCATCTAGTGAAGAATCACGAGGTAAGAACCCATAAATCCGCCGAGGATTTCCCTTATGAGGAACACTTGGCGTACAAAGTTGCAGAAGTGGCCGCGGATCCCGTAGAGGTTCCCGCCGAGACCACCGACATGATTATCAACCGCATTATCGATAATGCGGCCGTGGCCATGGCTTCCGTGGCGCGCGGTCCCGTAACCTCCGCCCGAGTCATGGCCCAGGCGCACCAGGTAAGTAAGGGAGGGGCCACGGTATTTGGCGTGGATGGTACCTACTCGGCCGAATGGGCCGCGCTTGCCAACGGCACCGCAGTCCGCGAGCTGGATTATCACGATACTTTCCTGGCCGCCGAATACTCGCACCCCGGGGATAATATCCCGCCGCTGCTTGCTACCGCCCAGCATAAGGGGCTTAACGGTCGAGACCTTATCCGGGGCATCGCTACCGGCTATGAAATCCAGGTCAACCTCGTGAAAGGCATGTGCCTGCACGAGCACAAGATTGACCACGTGGCACACCTTGGCCCCTCCGTAGCCGCCGGCATCGGCACCATGCTTGGACTAAATAGGGACACCATCTACCAGGCGGTGGGCCAGGCGCTGCACACCACTACCGCCACCCGGCAATCCCGTAAGGGCCTGATTTCCTCTTGGAAAGCCTACGCCCCAGCCTTCGCGGGAAAGATGGCCATTGAAGCCGTCGACCGGGCGATGCGCGGTGAAGGTGCGCCGGCGCCCATCTGGGAAGGCGAGGATGGATTCATCGCATGGATGCTGCATTCGCCGGAGCGCACCTATACGGTTCCCCTGCCTGAACCTGGCGAGGAAAAGCGTGCCATCTTGGATACCTATACCAAGGAACACTCGGCTGAATACCAGGCCCAAGCGCCCATCGATATGGCCTTTGCGCTAAAGAAAACTCTGGCGGAAAAGGGCCTGAAGACTTTGGACATCGAGTCCATCGTTCTGCACACCTCGCACCATACGCACTATGTCATCGGTACCGGTGCCAACGATCCGCAAAAGATGGATCCCTCCGCTTCTCGCGAGACGCTGGATCACTCCATCATGTACATCTTTGCCGTAGCCCTCGAGGATGGCGAGTGGGACCACGAGGCTTCCTACGCACCCGAGCGCGCCAACCGCCCGGAGACCATCGAGCTGTGGCACAAGATTTCCACTGTCGAAGACCCCGAGTGGACCCACCGCTATCACTCCAACGACCTGTCTGAAAAGGCCTTTGGCGGCAAGGCGGTTATCAACTTCAAAGACGGCACCGTGGTAGAAGATGAGCGCGCAGTTGCAGATGCCCACCCGCTGGGCGCGCGCCCTTTTGCCCGCGAGCAGTACGTAGAGAAATTCACCAAGCTGGCGGCCGGCATCGTGGAGGAGGCCGAACAAGAACGTTTCCTGAATGCCGTACAGAACTTGGAAAACCTCACTGACCTGACCGAACTCAACGTTCGGGTGACTGATGCTCACCTGGCCAGCGCGCCTAAGAAACCGGAAGGAATCTTCTAATGGCAGGACTATTTGGCTCTTTGAAAACTGCCGCGGAAAAGCGCCAGGATTTCCGCGCTCACCTTGAATCCAGCACCATTACCCGTCTGCCGGGCGCGTTCAATCCCCTGACCGCGCGCCTAATCCAGGATATCGGTGGTTTCGGCGGCGTTTATGTCTCCGGTGCGGTGCTGGCTAATGATTTGGGTCTTCCCGATATTGGCCTGACCACCTTGAGCGAGGTGGCGCAGCGCTCCGGGCAGATTGCTCGTGCGACGGATTTGCCCGTGCTTGTCGACGCCGACACTGGCTTCGGCGAACCCATGTCCGCCGCCCGCACCATCGCCGCACTCGAGGACGCTGGTCTTGCTGGCTGCCACCTTGAGGACCAGGTCAACCCGAAGCGCTGCGGGCATCTCGATGGTAAAGAAGTAGTGGATAAAGACATCATGGTCCGCCGCATTAGCGCCGCGGTCAACGAGCGGCGCGACCCGAATTTCATTATCTGCGCCCGCACCGACGCCGCAGGAGTAAACGGCATCGATGATGCCATCGACCGCGCCAAGGCCTACGCCGATGCCGGAGCAGACCTCATCTTTACCGAAGCGTTGTACCGTCCGGAAGACTTTGAGAAATTCCGCGCCGCGGTGGATACCCCACTGCTGGCAAATATGACCGAGTTCGGCAAAACCGAGCTGCTTTCGGCGCAACAGCTAGAAGACCTCGGCTATAACGCGGTTATTTGGCCCGTTTCCTCTTTCCGCGTGGCTATGGGGGCGACCGAAGACTTCCTGCGCGATATGCAAGAAACCGGGATTCAAACCGATTGGCTTGAGCGCATGCAACACCGCTCCCGCCTTTATGAACTGGTGCGCTACGAGGAATACAACGACTTCGATAAATCCGTATTCACCTACTCCAAAGACACCTACCAGCCCACTTTTGAAAGCTAAGGAGATTTCCCACCATGTCTGATAAGAACCACACCCCCGAAATCCGCAAGGGCCTATACGGCGTCGTCGTCGATGAAACTGCCGTTTCCAAGGTCGTTCCTGAAACCAACTCGTTGACCTACCGCGGTTATCCCGTCCAAGAGCTGGCTCGTTACTGCTCCTTTGAGGAAGTGGCCTACCTGCTGTGGAACGGCAAACTACCAGGCCAAGAATCGCTTATTCGATTCTCCGCCCGCGAGAAGGCCCTGCGCCACTTGGAGCGCCACGTCATCGACCTCATCATGTCCATGCCGCTATCGTGCCACCCGATGGATGTACTGCGTACCGCCATTTCCTATATCGGTTCCCAAGACCCAGAAGAATACACCAAGGATTCCGAGCATATCCGCCGCACCGCGCTGGAGCTTATGGCCAAGATTCCCACCATCATTGCGCTTGATATTCGACGTCGCCGCGGCGAAGGCTACATCCAACCCTCCCGCAAGAAGGGCTTTGCGGAGAACTTCCTTTGGATGGTCTTCGGTGATGAGGAAGGCTCCCCAGCTACCAACCGAGCCGATATCGAGGCCTTTGATAAGTCCCTCATCCTCTATGCGGAGCACTCCTTTAACGCCTCCACCTTCGCAGCCCGCGTGGTGACCTCGACCATGTCCGATACTTATTCCGCCATCGTCGCGGCCATCGGCGCGCTCAAGGGGCCCCTGCATGGCGGCGCCAACGAGGCCGTGATGAAAAACTTCCTGGAGATTGCCGATCCTGCCAAGGCAGAAGAGTGGACCAAGAAGAAGCTGGCGAACAAGGAATTGGTCATGGGATTTGGTCACCGTGTCTACAAAAAAGGCGACTCCCGCGTGCCAACAATGGAGGCAGCGTTTAAGGAGCTGGCCGAACAGCACGACCAGACCCAGTGGGTTGAGATGTATGACATCATGGCCAAGACGATGGAGGAAAACACCTCCATCAAGATCAAACCGAACCTCGACTTCCCGGCTGGACCTGCCTATCACATCCTGGGCTTTGACATTGAATTCTTCACGCCAATCTTTGTCATGGCCCGCATTACCGGCTGGACTGCGCACATCGTAGAGCAGAACGAGAATAACTCGCTTATCCGTCCGCTTTCCGCCTATAACGGCGAGGAGCAGCGTTCGGTTCCACCGAAGTCCTTCTAAAACGTGTCAGCTCCCCCAGACTCCGGCACCGTCAAGTTGGCCGGAGCGGGGGGAGCCGACATTTCTGTCGTGGTTTTTCTGCAGTCGGGCTATGGCTGGATACGCCGCGCCAGGATGTGAATTGCTGCGGTGCAGATAAGGACAGCTAAACCAGCGAAGAAAAACATGCCGGGCCATGGGGCGCCGATTTCTACAGCTCCAAATGATTCAGCGAGAGTAATCACGATGCCATCCGCTAGGAATAAGCCGATGATGATGCCGGCGATTAGCAGGAGCCGAACGAATAGGGAGCTTTGGTTTGCGCTACTTACTACCACACCGATGAGTGCGCCAATGTATCCGGTTATGAGGTGACCACAGGCGAAGCTACCGAAGGTTGCCGCGTAGCAAAACGGAAGGCTGGCTTCTACTGCGCCGGGGGTGATTGCCCACGAAGAATTCGCGTACGCACCCGATTGCAGCGCGATGTAGTAAGCGGTCCAGGCGACGGCTCCAAAAATGAGCGCGGCTAGCCACAGTGTCGCGTGCATGCTGCTAAGCCATTGCCGGGGTCGCATCCCCAGGCCACGCAAGGAACGGTATTCGGTTGCGGCGAAGGCGCAGTAGAGACCCCATATAAAGACTGCGAAGATTCCCCAGCCAGTCGGATTGGCACCGATGGCAGAGGGATCGCTGGGGACGGCATACGGGAGAACCCACAGCAAAATGACGATGATGCTAATAACGATGAGCGCTTTGGTGGCGTTGAGGTTGAAGGACTTCAATAGCTTCATGACTAGGACTCCTCTTGTGATGTGCGGGTGGATTCATGGGCGCGGGAGACAAGGGAATCAATGAGTTGACCATCGTCGAGGTAGGAAACAGTGACGTGGGCGGCGGCTGCGGTATCAGCTGGAAACGGTACTGGGGACCAGGCATGAACCTTGGCGGTGGAGCCGAGGGAGGATTGGTGGAGGGGGAGGGCGTCGGCAAGCGCGAGTGCTTGCTCAACGTTCTTTGCGCTGCCTGTGAGCACGGGGTAATGCGGCCGCTGAGATTCAAGATCTGTGGGCTTATTGACTGTGCCTTCCTGCACGGTAATGACCTGGTCAACCAAACCTACGAGGTCTTCCGCTCGGTGGGAAGAAAGTACGAGCAGCCAATCCGGGGTGGCCGCGGCATGGGCGATGATGAGCTCTCGCAGGCGCGTCCGCGTCGGTGCGTCTAGGCCATTGAAAGGCTCATCGAGGAGGGCAACCGGAGTGCGCGCTGCCAGGGCAGTGGCACAGGCAACTAGCTGGCGCTGACCGGTGCTTAAAGAACGGTTCTTGTAGCGCTTATCGACGCCCAAACTATCCAAAAGCTCCTCCGCATACCCCACGTCGAATCTTTCGCGGACGTGCTCTGCGGCCCGCAGGTGTTGGGCCACAGTAGAACCGGAAAGCAAGATATCGGCGCCGGTGCGCGCGATCGCCACCAGTGGGGTATCGATGCTGCCCTTGGTAGGCAGGAACCCCGCTACCGTGCGCAAAAGCGTGGTCTTGCCGGCGCCATTGGGCCCGATCAATCCGTACATGCCGGAGTTGAGATCGAGATGCGGCACGTGCAGGCGGTGCTTGCAGGTGACGTTTTTCAACTTAAGGTGCGTCATGATGGTCTCCTTCGGCTTCGATGAGGTCGGCGATGTCGCTGGCGCTTAATCCCAATGCGGCCCCTTCTTTCAGGAGGGGAACGATGAAGTCTTCCCTAAGTGATTCTTGGCGTTGATGGCGAACCTTCTCGCGAGCGCCTTCGCGTACAAACATGCCCAAGCCGCGGCGCTTTTCCAGCAGCCCTTCCTCGAAGAGGACGGTGAGCGCCTTGGCAGAGGTGGTCGGGTTGACGGAGTGGAATGCGGAAAGCTCGTTGGTGCTGGGGGCGCGTTCGCCCTCTGGCAGTTCGCCACTGATGATCATGTCCCTAATCCCTCCTGCCAGTTGCTGGTAAATAGGCCGGGTGTCACTCATCCTGCGGCCCCTCTGATTCGTGGCATATGATTCCCTTTCCGGTGTATGGGTTAACCATTTATGTGGGTAACCATATAACGAAAGGTGCCCGCGGTCAACGGTAGGAGTGATATGGGGTGGAGCTGCGGTGTAAAAGCGGGTGTCCCCGCTGTGTAAGTTGTTGAATTAAAAATTTGCAACATTTACAGAATCGCCAACCTTGTTATTACTGGTCGACCTGTAGAAATGTCCGCAAGGTGGCTCCGTGGCTGGTAAGTGTGGCGAATTCGGCGTTAAAAAGGGCAGACATTTGAGGAGTGGCCCTCTAGACTGAGATGCGGATCACCCAACAGGAGGCGTTGCATCGCGGCGTCTTCCGAGCTGAAAGGAACACAGAAGTGGCTAATCCCGCGCTTCCATCGTTCAAAAAGATTCTGGTAGCCAACCGCGGCGAAATCGCCGTGCGTGCATTTCGCGCTGCCTTTGAAACTGGGGCAAAGACCGTAGCGGTCTACCCTCGTGAAGACCGTAACTCCTTCCATCGTGCGTTTGCGGATGAGGCCGTCCGTATTGGTACCGAGGGGCAGCCGGTAAAGGCTTATCTCGATATCGATGAAATCATTCGCGCCGCGAAGAAAGCGGAAGCGGATGCTATTTACCCCGGCTACGGTTTCCTTTCGGAGCGGGCGGATCTTGCTCGTGCCTGTGAGGACAATGGAATTAAGTTCATTGGCCCGACCCCCTCCACGCTGGATTTGACTGGTGATAAGGCTGCAGCGGTAAGCGCCGCGAAGGAAGCTGGGCTGCCGACGTTGCAGGATTCAGAACCATCGACGGACGTCGATAAGCTGGTGGAATACTCCAAGGATTTCAATTTCCCCGTATTCGTTAAGGCCGTTGCCGGTGGCGGCGGGCGCGGAATGCGCTTCGTAGAATCCGAAGATCAGCTGCGCGAGAAGGCTGCCGAGGCCTCCCGCGAAGCGGAAGCCGCATTCGGCGATGGCAGCGTCTACCTTGAAACCGCAGTAATCAAGCCACAGCACATCGAGGTGCAGATTCTGGCTGATAGCCAAGGCAACGTTATTCACCTCTTTGAGCGTGACTGCTCCGTCCAGCGCCGCCACCAGAAGGTAGTGGAAATCGCCCCAGCGCCGACGTTAGACCCAGAGCTGCGTGACCGCATCTGCCAAGATGCGGTAAAGTTCTGCGAACACATCAACTATGAGGGTGCAGGTACCGTGGAATTCCTCGTGGATGAGCGCGGCAACCACGTCTTTATCGAGATGAACCCGCGTGTGCAGGTGGAGCACACCGTGACCGAGGAAATCACCGGCGTCGACATCGTGAAGGCCCAGATGAATATCGCGGCCGGTGCCTCGCTGGAGGATATTCACCTCGCCCAAGACAAGATTTCCATCACCGGGTCTGCCCTTCAGTGCCGCATTACCACTGAAGATCCGAATAATGGTTTCCGCCCGGATACCGGTACGCTGACCGCGTATCGTTCGCCGGGCGGCGCTGGCGTGCGTTTGGACGGTGCAACCTCTGTGGGTGCAGAAGTATCGCCGAACTTTGACTCTTTGCTGGTAAAGATGACCTGCCGCGGCGTCAATTTCGAGCAGGCCGTGCAGCGCGCCCAACGCGCGCTCAACGAGTTCCACGTCTCCGGTGTGGCCACCAATATCGGCTTTTTGCGCGCCCTGCTGCGCGAGCCGGACTTCACTCAGACCCGTGTGGACACTGGCTTTATCAACGCGCACCCGCACCTGCTCAAGGCGCCGCCCGCCGTCGATGAGTCTGGTCGAATCCTCGAGTACATTGCGGAGACCACCGTTAATAAACCCAACGGCAAGCGCCCGACGGCGCTGCGTCCCTTTGACAAGCTCCCCGAGCTGGACTCTTCTGAGCCGCTACCGCGCGGTTCCCGCGATGATCTGCTCGAGTTTGGTCCACAGAAGTGGGCAGAAAAGATCCGTAAGCAGCACGCACTCATGGTTACGGACACCACCTTCCGTGACGCCCACCAGTCCCTGCTGGCCACCCGCGTGCGTAGTACCGCCTTGGTTTCTGCGGCCGAGGCCGTTGCGCGCATGACTCCGAATCTCTTCTCCGTGGAGGCATGGGGTGGTGCTACCTATGACGTCGCCATGCGCTTCCTCCACGAGGACCCCTGGGTGCGTCTAGACATGCTGCGCGAGGCTATGCCGAACCAAAATATCCAGATGCTCCTGCGCGGCCGCAATACCGTGGGCTATACCCCATACCCGGATTCGGTCTGCCGCGGTTTCGTCCAAGAAGCAGCCAAGTCCGGCGTAGACGTCTTCCGTATCTTTGATGCTCTTAACGACGTCTCCCAGATGCGCCCCGCCATCGATGCCGTCCTCGAGACCAATACCACCGTTGCTGAGGTGGCCATGGCGTACTCCGGCGACCTTTCCTCACCGAAGGAGAACCTGTACACGCTGGATTACTACCTCAAGCTGGCCGAGCAGATTGTGGAGTCCGGCGCCCATATCCTCGCCATCAAGGATATGGCGGGTCTGCTTCGCCCAGAGGCTGCTTCCAAGCTGGTCATGGCGCTGCGCAAGGAATTCGATCTGCCGGTGCACGTGCACACGCACGATACCGCCGGTGGACAGATGGCCACTTACTATGCGGCTGCGCTCTCTGGTGCCGACATTGTCGACGGCGCCTCCGCGCCGCTGGCAGGAACCACCTCGCAGCCATCGCTGTCGGCGCTTATTGCGGCCTTCTCCCAATCCAAGCGCGACACCGGCATCGACCTGCAGGCAGTTTCCGATCTCGAGCCGTACTGGGAGGCCGTGCGCCAGCTCTACGCTCCGTTTGAGAACGGCATCCCTGGCCCGACCGGTCGCGTGTACAAACACGAGATTCCAGGCGGTCAGCTCTCCAACCTGCGTGCCCAAGCCGTTGCTCTTGGCTTGGCGGATCGCTTCGAGGTCATCGAGGACACCTATGCAGCGGTCAATGAGATGCTGGGGCGTCCGACCAAGGTCACCCCATCTTCCAAGGTCGTGGGCGATCTTGCCCTGCACCTTGTTGGCGCGGGCGTAGATCCTGCAGACTTCGCCGCTAACCCGACGAAGTTTGATATTCCGGACTCGGTTAACCAGTTCCTCCGCGGACAGCTCGGTACCCCTCCTGGTGGTTGGCCGGAACTGCGCGATAAGGTGCTCGACGGTCGCGAGGCGACCGGCGCCCAAATCAGCGAAGTTCCTGCTGAGGAGCAGCCGCACCTCGAGTCCGATAATTCGGATGAACGCCGTGCCAGCTTGAACCGCCTGCTCTTTCCCAAGCAGTTCGAGGAGTTCAACGAGTTCCGCCGTAAGTACGGCAATACCGAGGCGCTGACGGATACCACCTTCTTCTACGGTCTGACTGAAGGCGAAGAAAAGGTAGTCCACTACTTCCCAGAAGGCTCCACCGATCGCGCCGATCTCAAGCAGGTCGTGGTGCGTCTCGACGCCGTGGGTGAGCCGGATGAAAAGGGCATGCGTAACGTCGTGCTCAATGTCAACGGTCAGATTCGCCCGATGAAGGTTCGCGACGAAAACGCCGAGTCCACCGTCGCCACCGTAGAAAAGGCTGACCCTTCCAACGAGGGACATGTCGCCGCACCATTCGCCGGCGTGGTCAATCCCACCGCCAAGCCTGGCGACGAGGTGAAGGCCGGCGACCAAATTGCCGTCATTGAGGCAATGAAGATGGAAGCTTCCATCTCCGCCACTAAGGATGGCGTGGTCGAACGCGTGGCCATCGGCCAGGCCACCAAGGTTGAAGGCGGCGACCTCATTGCTGTAATCAACTAGTCTGCACACTCAAGCGCCCCGCTTCCCTCGATTTATCTCGAGGCAGCGGGGCGCCTTGGTGTCTAGCAGCGGTAGAAATCAACGATTTCGCCCATCCAAATGACCAGATCCGTCGACGAAATCCTTGCTTTAGATGGACGAAATCGTTGATTCGCGATGATAGCGGAGGTTTGCCTTAGCCAAGGAGGACGGGCAATGCTAACGAGCCGACCAGGATGAGTATCACGAGGCCGAAAAAGACCTTGGCCTGCCACCGGGCATAATTAAACGACATTCCCGTACCGAAGCGCTTATCTACCAGTACCGCTGGGTCATCCGGGTTGTAATACATTACGCCCCATTTATAGAGGTGGTCATTGTCCGGTGATTCTTTGTCTTCATCGGAAAAGGGAATGCCGCGCAATTGCTCGGATAACCGGGATTGCTTGTAGAGAAGAAATACAACTAGACCGATGCTGCCACCAATGGCGAGAATCAACATTGTGATGATCGCGGCGCTGTGGAAGCGTTGATAGTGCGGGATAGGGCCGGTTACCTGTATGAAGGCCATCCCGGCGCTGATGAGCAGAGTAAGTACTCCCATTCCGGTGTTCGTGACAGCGAGGTTGGCTTCGTTACGCAGCCGCGCTTTAATGCTGCGCTCAGAGCGTGGGGACACCTCACTATGCGCGATAAAAGAGCAGATAATGGCAAATAGGCAGAGCTCGCCTAGAGCCACGAATGAGGAGAAAAACACGCTCCCGATTGATTTGTCGCTCCAATTGTCGGCTTCCATGGAGCCATTCCAATGCACGGGAACGGGGTCCGGAATGGCGGACCAGTGGGAAGCGACGATGATTGCACCGGCCGCGATGCACAACAGGGAAGAGAGCATGGTTACCCATGGAAAAGTCGGCGTAGGGAAGCCGTCGAAGTTGGGCGTGCCAATGGATTTGTGGGAAACACGGGCAGCGATGGTGGTTTCCACCTCGTCGAACCAGCCGCCCGCTTTTTTAGCGGCGATGATGCGGCGGCGCTGGGATAGATAAGCCCACATGCCACCGAGCGCTACCACGAGGGAAGGTACGGCGGCTAATAGCGGTAGTTTCCAGGCAAAGAGGGACAGGACCGTCGCCGCAATGCCACAGGTCCACGTTCGTACCTTGAATCCGGCAAGGGCGGAGGTAACGGCAGGATCGGAAAGATAAGCCTTGGGTACGCGGACGCCGAGCGGTGTGCCAGGTGAGGCCAGGGAGGGCGTTTGGGCCATAATCCAAGTGATAGCAAGGGTGGTGGCGGCCATTAAAAGTGTGAAAATCATGGTGATACTTCCAGGTCATTAAGGGTGGAGCTGAGTCGAGCGTGGAGCTCATCTGGGCTAAAGCCTTGGGCGCGGGCGAGTGCGACTACGCGGCTTAATTGCTCATTCAGTTGTTTTTCTTGTGAGGCGGTGCGAGAACCAGGCCTGACGATGGATCCGGACCGGCCGGCGGTTTTTACGAGGCCATCGGAAACCAAGAGGTCGTAGGCCTTCTTCACGGTGGCGGGGTTAATGCCTATATCCTTGGCAACGCGGCGGACGGGATCTAGCTTGTCGCCATCGGAAAGTTGTCCGCGAGCGATAGCCACGACGATTTCATCGTGAATTTGTTGAAATACGGGGACGTCAGATTCGGGGTTGAGGTTAATAAACATGTGTCACCTCCAATCTCTTTTGTATCACTTACAGTAACACAATCTGTATTGCTTAGTGTAATACAAAATAAGATCACAAAGAAACCCCAGGTATGTGTGACTTAAAGCAGTGATATACCTGGGGCGTTGAGGCGAGGAGACTAGAGGAAAAGGGCTACTGCGATGGCAGCAATACCGTAGCTCCCGCGCATGAAGTAACCGAAGACCTCGGGAGAGAAGGAGGCGCCGAAGCCGCCGGTATCGATGATATTCATGGTGGTCACACGTGCGGGGCGGGAACGTTTAAAGGCGGCGTAGGTAAGCCCTAAACAACACGCTGCGAGCGTGATCAAAGACAGCTTCCACACCAAGGCGATGAAGGTGGTGCCAAGAACTGCGGCACCTGCGGAAGCAGCCAAGGGTAGCCCCCAGTCGGGCCAGGTGCCGTCGGTGATGCGGCCAAAGGATGCAGCGCGGCCGGTGGCGGCGCCGACAATTGACCATGCGGCAGCGAATCCTATGAGCGCCAAGCTGCCGAGTTGTGGGGCAAGCGCTAGGGTCAGCCCCATGACGGCGACCGCACCGAGGGGGATGTACCACCGGCGATACAGGCGCCGAGCAAAGAGGAGACTGAGCGAAGCCGTGGTATGCGAGCGCGGGCGCAGGCGCGCGGATTGGGAGGCGATGGCATCGGCAGAAACCTCAGAATCCAGTAGCCCAAAGGAGGACGAGCCGATGGCACGGGTACGGCCCGCGTGAAGGAGCGAGGCGAGATCGAAGGACCGCCAGCCGATGACAAACCGCAGCAGGGGTAGGGTTATCGCCGCATAGAGCGGAAGATGCAGTGACGTGCACAGGGCGAGGCCAAGGAGGCTTACGCCGGCGAGCTGCGCAATAGACAGCTTATCGACGCCTCCCATGCGCCCCCGCGGCCTATCCGCATAGACCCAACGCCCGAGCGAAAGGCTGCGCAGCGGATAGAGCGCCTCGAGGAGAACGATGAGGGCGATCGAGCCGAGCCCGGCGCCAATGGTCGCGGTTGCGGGCAGAGCAGCGGCCGTGCGCTGTGTTAGCGAGGGCAGAAGCGCTGCAGCATTGTGCCAGGCGTAGACGCTGACGCTCGCGATAAGTGCCGCGATGAAAGTGTAATAGATGGCTGAGGAGGCTGTGGAGAGAAGTTTCATGAAATCTCCACCACCTCGTCGCAGGCATCGAAGATGGCTGGAGAATGGGAAGCAAGTACAACACAGCGGCCATCGGCTGCGAGGTGGCGTAGCTCCTCGGCCAAAAAGTCGATCCAGGTGTGGTCGAGGTGGCGTTCGGGCTCGTCGATAAGCAGGGCTTTGGCCGGCTGATAGAGCTGGGCTGCGAGGTAGACGCGCTGGCGCTGGCCCGAGGAAAGATCGCTGACCGCAGAATTCAGGATGGCTTGGTCGAGGGCCCAGAGCTCATGGATCTCGGTAAAGTCCACGCCGGTCCGGCGGGATAGCACACTAAAGTGCTCACCCACGGTGAGGTCGGGGAGAAAGACTGGGTCCCCGACGGAGATGACGGAACCGGCCGCCGCAGCGCTACCGGGCGCGGCACCGTCGATGAAAACGGTGCCATTTAGTGGGGCAATCTCGCCGCTCAACGTCTGCAGCAGCGTAGATTTACCCGCACCATTCGGGCCTTTCAGGCCGTATACGCGACCGACATCAAAGCTGCGATTTAGGTGCCCCAAGGCGGCGGAATGTCCGTAGTCTGCATCTATTGTCAACATTGTTGCCAGGCTAGCAGACAGGCGGCTGGACCCTGGGGGGCTAAAAGCGGCGGAAGAATTTACCTGGGGCAAGCTCCTCGAAACCAGGTAGGGGCGTGGCCGACGAGATACCAGGAGCGGTCTGCTCGGCCGCGAGGTCGATGGCGTTGCTAATGAGCAGGGTGCGGGCGGCTGGATCGTCGGTGGCGACGACGAGCTCGGGGATTTCCTCGGGATCGAAGGGGGTGAGCCAGGCGGCGTCGTCAAGCGGGTGGGCTAAGGGATCGCCCAAGAAAGCTGGGCCTTTGTCAGCGGCGGGGTAGTAGCGCAAAAGCGCGGCGCCGCGGGGAGCAGTGGTGGGATCCTCGTTCGCGGACATGGGCAAGGCGAGGACACCGCCGTCCACGATGGGGGACCACTCAGAGATATAAGAAGGGAAGAGGACCGCGAGATAATCACGATCCTCTTCCTTGGCCAAGCGTACGCCGAGGGAAGAAGCAGTCATTCTTCCAAGGCTAGCGGGGTAGGCTACTTGATTTCCAGCAGCACGCTGCCCTTGGTGGTAGAAGCGCCTGCTTCTACTGCCAGACCGGTAACGGTGCCGGCCTTATGCGCCTTGACGGGATTTTCCATCTTCATGGCCTCGAGAACGAGGAGGACCTCACCTTCGGCGACCTCCTGGCCCTCTTCCACATTGACCTTGATGACCGTGCCCTGCATTGGGGAGGTAACCGCATCGCCGGAAACGGCGGCCTTGGCGCCGGAACCCTTGCGCTTTTTCTTTTTACGTGGGGTGCCGTTGGCACTGAAGGACGCGGGGAGGGCTACCTCGATACGTCGGCCGTCGATCTCCACGGTGTGTACCTGGGAAGGTTCTGCCTCGGCGGCTTCGGCATCAGTGGAATCATCGTGGGCGGGAAGCTGGTTATCCCATTCCTCTTCGATCCACTTGGTGTAGACGCCGAAGTTGCCATCTACTGCAGTGAAAGCTGGGTCAGCAACGATAGCCTGGTCAAACGGGATAACGGTGGGCAGGCCCTCAACCGTGTACTCGGATAGGGCGCGGGCGGAGCGACGCAGTGCGGTCTCGCGGTCTGGCCCCCAGACGATGAGCTTGGCCAGCATGGAATCGAACTGTCCACCAATGACGGACCCCTGGACGACGCCGGAATCTACGCGCACGCCCGGACCAGCTGGTTCGGAGTACTTCACGATGGTGCCGGGGGCTGGCATGAAGTTTGCGGCGGCATCCTCACCGTTGATGCGGAACTCGAAGGCATGGCCGCGCGGGGTGGGGTCTTCCTGCAGGGAGAGCTCGTGGCCCTCAGCGATACGGAACTGCTCGCGCACGAGATCGAGGCCGGTAGTTTCCTCGGATACGGGGTGCTCCACCTGCAGGCGAGTATTGACCTCCAGGAAGGAAATGAGGCCATCGGCGCCCACCAGGTACTCAACGGTGCCGGCGCCGTAGTAGCCGGCCTCGCGGCAGATGCGCTTGGCAGACTCGTGGATGGAGGTGCGTTGCTCATCGGTAAGGAAAGGCGCGGGGGCTTCCTCGACTAGCTTTTGGAAGCGGCGCTGCAGGGAGCAATCGCGCGTGCCGACGACCACTACGTTTCCGTGCTTATCTGCCAGCACCTGGGCCTCGACGTGGCGGGCCCGATCCAGGTAGCGCTCTACGAAGCACTCGCCGCGGCCGAAGGCGGAGGTTGCCTCACGGGTAGCGGATTCAAAGAGCTCGGGGATTTCCTCTGCGGAGTAGGCCACCTTCATGCCGCGGCCGCCGCCGCCAAAGGCAGCCTTGATGGCAACGGGAAGGCCGTATTCCATGGCGAAGGACTGCACCTCATCGGCGCCAGCCACCGGATCCTTAGTACCCGGGGCCATAGGGGCTTCGGCGCGCTCGGCGATGTGCCGCGCGGTTACCTTATCGCCCAAGTTGCGGATGGACTCAGGAGAGGGGCCAATCCAGGTCAATCCGGCATCAATGACGGCCTGAGCAAAGTCGGCGTTTTCGGATAGGAAACCGTAGCCCGGGTGGATGGCATCCGCGCCGGATTTTTCTGCGGCCTCCAGAATCTTGTCAAAGACGAGGTAGGACTCGGCAGAAGTGGTGCCCCCGAGTGCAAAGGCTTCGTCGGCAAGCGAGGCAAAGGGTGCCTGGGCGTCTGGCTCGGCGTAGACGGCGACGGAAGCAATGCCAGCGTCGCGGGCCGCGCGGATCACGCGAACGGCGATCTCACCGCGGTTCGCTACGAGAACCTTTGAGATCTTTTTGGTTTCTACTGCCACGGCAGCAACCTCCTGAACACATTAGGTTGAATACGCAATCTATTCTTGCACACAAAAGCATGAGTTAATTTTCACGCACGCAAGGGGGACATTTTTGAACAAAAATAAACCCACATCCAGTGTGGACATGGGCTTATACGGCTAAACCGAAAAACTAACGCTCAATCGGCATTTTCACCATATTGCCCCACTCAGACCACGAACCATCGTAGACCTGCGCCTTTGTGAATCCCAAAAGATGCGTGAGCACAAACCACGTATGCGCGGCTTGGGCGCCCACGTGGGAATAGAGGATTGTGGCAGATTCAGGCTCCAACATTCCGTAATTGACCTGAAGCTCTTCGGCCGAGCGGAAGCAGGAGTTGGGGTAGGTGGAACGATCCCACTCGAGGTTGATCGCGCTAGGGATATGGCCGTGGCGCATGGTGGTGCCGTAGGCGGAATCGCCATTGGGATCGTGTTCGGTGGCCTCGCCCGCAAACTCTTCTGGGCTGCGGGTGTCTACGAGCGTGCCTTCGGTCTCGCGCACCTGATCTACGAAGGCGCGCAGCATAGAGTCATCGCGGCTTACTTCGGGATATTCGGATGCTGGGAAGTCTGGAACCATGAAAGAGGTATCGCGTTCCTCGGCCATCCACGCATTGCGGCCGCCATCGAGCAGGCGAACGTCCTTGTGCCCGAAGAGGGTAAATACCCACAGGGCGTAGGCAGCCCACCAATTGGACTTGTCGCCGTAAAGAACAATCGTATCGTCGGCGTTAATGCCCTTCTCTCGCATTAGGGAAGTGAATTCTTCTCCGTCGATGAAATCACGGGTAAGTGGGCTAAGTAGTTCCGTGCGGAAGTTAATGCGGGTGGCAGTGGGGATATGGCCAATGTCATAGAGGAGCGAGTCTTCATCCACCTCAATAACGCGCAGGCCTTTGATGCCTAGGCGTGCGGACAGCCACGGTGCAGACACGAGGCGCTCGGGGTGTGCGTATTCCTGAAATGGGGGATAGGGATCAACGTCAGCCACTGTCCGCCTGCCTTTCATATAAGGGTTAATAATTCGTTCCTACCACTTTAACCCGATTTTTCCCGTGATGATCACTCGGGCATTATTCCTGTGGCCTGAGATACAGGTTTTAACCGGTGATTGGGGCCGCCGGCCGGCGGGGTTAAAGGGAGGGGGCAGTTGGGCGCGCGGAGGAAGAAAAGCTGGGATAAACTCGGAATATGGTGCGACAACGTGCTATGAACACCACCTATGAAGGGAACTGCAAGTGCACAAGGCAATTGTTGTATTTGAGGTAGAAGGCGGCTCGGATAAAGGCGCAGATGGCCACCGCAAGGACACCATGCCAATCGTCAATGCGATCAAGGAACAAGGCTGGGAGGCAGAGGTAATCTACTTCCATCCGGACAAGTCTGAAGAGATCTACACTCAGGTTTCTGAAAACTTTGATGCCTATATTTCCCGCGTCAACCCCGGCAATATCCCCGGCGGTGAGAAGGGCTACTTCGAATTGCTGAGCAAGCTGGCAGATGCCGGCCTGGTAGGTATGTCCACTCCGGCGGATATGATGGCCTATGGCGCCAAGGACGCACTGGTCAAGCTCAATGACACCCCGCTAGTGCCGGACGATACTGCGGCGTACTACGAGGTAGAAGAGCTGCATAATACCTTCCCCACCTCCTTGTCCTATGGCGAGCGCGTGCTCAAGCAAAACCGCGGTTCCACGGGTGAAGGCATCTGGCGCGTGCGCCTCGCGGACCAGGATCTTGCCCAGTCCGTTGAACCGGGGACCGCACTTCCGCTCGATACCGCTTTGAAGTGCACTGAGGCAGTGGATAACCAGACCCATGACTACAAGCTGGGCGCTTTCATGGACTTCTGTGACCAGTACATTGTGGGCGATAACGGCATGCTGGTGGATATGCGCTTTATGCCGCGCATTGTAGAGGGCGAAATCCGCATCCTGCTCGTGGGCAATGAGCCAGTATTTATCGTGCACAAGAAGCCGGCGGAGGGCGGCGATAACTTCTCCGCTACGCTCTTCTCCGGTGCCAAGTACACCTACGATAAGCCGGAATCGTGGCCGGAGCTGCTGGAGATGTTCGATAAGGCGCGTCCCGTTATCGCAGAGAAGCTCGGCGATACCAAGGATGTTCCGCTGATTTGGACAGCGGACTTCATGCTTGACGACGCCCCCGATGGCACCGACAACTACGTCCTCGGCGAGATCAACTGCTCCTGCGTTGGCTTCACTTCCGAGCTGGACATGGGAATCCAAGAAAAGGTTGCCGCCGAGGCGATTCGTCGCGTGCAGGACGCGAACGCCTAGCGCACGCTGTATCCTGCCAAGTAGCCCCACGGGAGACCGTGGGGCATTTTCCTACCATCCCTAAAACATTTTGAGGACCGCATAATGGCTGATAATGATTTCAATTCCGCCGGTTTCCCGAAGGATTTTTCCCCGCGCGATTTTTCCGAAACTCCGCACCACCGCGCTGGGGATGCTGCGGAAAACGCTGAGGGAGCCAGCGCTGCCGAGGTGAATGAGACCAAGGAGTTTGGCTCTTTCGATGTAGATGAAACGAAGTCATTCGGTCACACTGATCCGTCTGGTGATTTTGGAAACCCGCGGGATCTGTCCTCTCAGAAGCCAGCCGAGGAGGATGCTTCGGCTGCTTCTGCGGCATCTCCAAGTACCGGCAACTCCGATTTCTGGGCCATGCAGTCCTCCGCCGCAGGTCAGGGCGCTGCCTCCCGTGCACATAACCCATTCACGGATTCGGCATCAACGGACGCTGCTGCGAACGGCAACCAATTCGGTTCCGTCCAGTCCACGAACGAGCAACCGGCTTTTGGCGATTACGCTCAACAGCAGAGCACGGGCCAAGGATTCGGAGAGTTCCCTTCGGTTAGCGCTGCTCCTGCCGATTCTGGCCAAGATCTGGGTAATAAGAACAGTCGCATGAGCGGTGCTCTCAAGAGCTTGGGCAAAAAGGATGGGCTCTTGGGTGGACTTTTTGAATTCGAGTTCAAGCACTTCTTGACCATCACCCACGTGAAGGAAATCTATAAGGTCGCCTTGATTCTTGGCGGGATCATGTGGATTCTGCACCTTCTCGGGGCCTTCTTATTCGCTACCGGCATGGGCATTTATGGCATCCAGGAGGATTCCGCCTCCGCCATCTTCGGAAGCATCTTCGCGTTCATCTTCTTAGCAGTCCTGTGCACCATTATCTACTACGCCTTTATGGTGGCTATCAGGCTGTTTCTAGAAGCCATGGTGGCAAACGTGAGGATCGCCCAAAACACCGGCGATATCCTCGACAAAATGGACTAATCTTTTGCGATGAGTGGCTCGCTGAACAAGGCGAGTAGCAATGCGAGAAATGAGGAGCGCCCCAGCAGATTGTGCTGGGGCGTTTGTCGTAGAGTCCGAGGCCTTTTGCGGGCTGGCTAAAGGCTAATCGTATGTACCCAGCTGATAGCTGTGATGATTGACCCACATCTTGTTGAATTCCTCGACTTCACCAGAAATTGGTTCAATGGTGTCGCCTTGTGCCTGTAGGCGCACGGTGTGGTGCGCGGTAATGCCCTCCGCGGTGGAGCGGCTGCGCTCTCCCCAGGTGAAATCGACTTGGTTGTCGGAGACTGGGGTGACGCTCTCTACCCTGTCGAAGGCGGACATGTCCTTGGCCGGGGCGCCATTGACATAGAGAGCTAGCCCATCAGCAATCGAGGCGCCGGTGCCTGCCGGGCCTTCCACGTCGCCCATTGAACCGCGGAAAATAATCCAGCTAATCGTCGCGCAGGGGTCGTAGGAGTTCTCGATATCGCCGATCCAAAAGTTGAAATCGCTGCCATCGTCAGCGGGCATGCGCCCAGGTGCGGTGCCAGAGGCATAGACCGTGCGCGGGTCGTTGGGCAGTTCTGTGCATGTGCGGTCTTTGCCTTTTTCCTGTTGCTGCGTGGTGGCCTTTTCACCTTTGTCGGTTGAGTCTGACGGGGATGACGCCTTAGTAGCAGCGGCCTCGTCTCCTGCGGATGCTTCAGTCTCGGCCGGTGCTTGGCTGGAAAAGACTGGCTGTTCGGAGGAAGAAGAATCTTCTTGGGAACTGCAGGCGCTAAGCGCTAGTGGCAGGGAGGTGGCAAGTAGTAGGGCGGCAGAGAATCGCCGTAAGCGGCGAGGAGGCACGGCAGGCATGGCGGCTCTCCAACTCTAGTCGAGGAGGGTGGCGACGCTGTCCGGGTCGGCGTCGGAAAGCATTTGGCGAATGCGGTCGTACTCATCGTCCTCGCCGATGGCCTTAGCGGCATGGCCGAGGGCGGCGATGGCGCGCAGCACGCCCTGGTTCGGTTCGTGGGAGAAGGGGACCGGGCCCCAGCCCTTCCACCCATTCCCGCGCAGGCGGTCCAGGCTACGGTGGTAGCCCGTGCGCGCGTAGGCGTAGGCGGTGATGAAAGCGGCTGGCTCAGCGCCCTCCTGCTGCTTAAGCTCTTGCTCAGCAAGCAAGGCCCACAGCAGCGGAGAATCCGGATGGGCAACGATGCCGGCGGCGAGATCCGAGGTGGAGTCCGCACCGGGATCGGCAGGCAGCTCAATGGGTTTCGGGGCAAGCATGTCTTTCATTTCCATGCCACCCCACTGTAGCGACGCCGGCGCGCAGCTACCAGAAATCGGAGACGTTAAGGTCAAATGAATACAGCGCGCGGCGCACCACCGGCAGGGAAAGCCCAATAACGGAGGAAGGATCGCCTTCGATGCGGTCAATGAACCAGCCGCCCATTGCCTCCAAAGTAAAAGCACCGGCGCACTGGAGTGGCTCACCGGATCGGGCATACGCTGCGATATCGGCTTCGCTGGCGTGGGCAAAGTGAACCGTGGTGGTAGATGTTTCCACATGGCGCCTATCGCCAAAGAGGAGGCAGTGGCCGGTAAGCAGCTCGGCCGTGCGGCCGGCTTGCTGGTGCCAGCGTTCGATGGTGGCTTCCTCGGTGTGCGGTTTGCCTTGTAACTCGCCGCCGAGCAACAGCATAGAATCGCCGCCGATGACGGGCTCGGTGGGGTAGCGCTCGGCCACCTTTTCGGCCTTGGCTGTCGCTAGGGCCGCCACGATATCGGCCGGTGGGCGGCCGGCGAGCGAGGCTTCAAGGGAGCGTTCATCAATGTCGGCCGGTTCCAAGACAGGTTCTACGCCCGCGCCGCGCAAGATGGACGCACGCGAGGGCGATTGGGAGGCGAGGATAAGCCGCATTAGAAGTACCGCACTGTATGGAAAGCGGAGGGATTATAAATGCGCTGCGTCCCAAAGCGCTCGAAGCGCTCAGCCGGGTTGCCCCATTCATTGCGCTCGCCGGTAGCACCCGAGTGCTTTGCACTCATCTGCGCCAACACCGTGCGCAGGGCCGCGAGCTCGTCTTCAGTGGGATTGCCCTTTACTACCTTGATTTCAGGCGTAGACATCTCGCCTCCTAAACAGTTCCGTGCTTCTTGGGTACCTGCGCCACGGCCTTGCGCTCTAGCAGACGCAGGCCTTCCACCAGGTAGTGGCGGGTGGCGGAAGGCTCGATGACATTATCGGCCAGCCCGCGCTCCGCAGCGGCATACGGGTGCAAGAAGAGCTCGTCCATCTCTTCTTCCTTTTCCTCAGAGCCATAGATGGCCAGGGAAGCCTGGGAGGCTTGGGTGACGGCAATTTCTGCGGTGGGCCACGCGTAGACCAGGTCCGCCCCCAGGTCTTTTGCACCCATAAATACGTAGGCCGGGCCAATAGCCTTGCGGGTAATTACAGTGAGCTTGCCGACGCTCGCTTCGGCCTGCGCATAGGCAAACTTCGACGCCCTGCGAAGCAGGCCTGCCTTTTCCTCTTCCGGGGTAGGCACAAAGCCTGGGGAGTCCACGAATTCCACGATGGGAGTATTGAAGGCATCGCACGTGCGCACGAAGCGCGCGGCTTTTTCTGCGGCGGCGGAATCCAGTGCACCGGCCAATGCTAGCGGCTGGTTGGCAACGATGCCGACGGTGCGGCCATCGATGTAGGCAAAGCCAGTGACGATATTTTGGGCCGCTTCTGCAGAGAGTTCGAAGAATGACCCCTCATCGACTACAGCCTTAATGACATCGTTTATGTCATAGGCCTGCGCGGCGGTATCCGGAATGACGCTATTGAGATCAAAGTCCGCGACGCTACCGGCATCCACACGCGGCGCCTCCGCGCGGTTATTGGCGGGGAAGTAAGCCAAAACGTCGCGCACGAGGGACAAAGCCTGCTTGTCGTCGCTGGCCACCAGGTGAGCGGTGCCGGACTCTGCGTGGGCTGCGGCGCCGCCAAAGGTCTCTGGCTCCGCGCCGGCCACGTGGCTGGCAGCCTGGTGGAGGGCGGTGCCTTGGGTCACTATGAGGACATCAGCAAACGTCGGCGCGAACGCCGCAATGCCGCTGGTATTGCCCGCGATAACGGAGATCTGCGGAATGAGGCCCGAGGCTTGGGAGACACGCGCCATGAGGCGGGCGTATCCAGCCATGGTGACGATGCCTTCTTGTACACGCGGGCCGGTGGATTCATAAATGCCGATAACGGGAACACCGGTCTTGATGGCGAGGTCATAAATCTTGGTGAGCTTTTCGGCATAAACCTCACCCATCGTTCCATCGAAGATTTCTCCGTCCTGGCTAAAGACGCATACGCGGCGGCCATCGATGGTGCCGTAGCCGGTAACCACGCCATCTGTATAGGGGCGGTCATGCTCGCGGCCGAAGTCGGTGGAACGGTGGCGGGCCAGTGCGTCCGTTTCCACAAAGGAGCCCTCATCGAGCAGCTGCGTCACGCGGGTGCGGGCGGCCGGCTCGCCTTCTCCCAGCGGTGCGCGGGACTCGGCAAGCTTGGCGTCCAGGTCCTCGATCTTGCCGGCGGTGGTTTTCAGGTCAGTCATAGGCCCCCACACTACTAGCGCACCCCGGTCAATGCGGAATGAAAGGCAGCAAGAGCGAGGAGTGAAAATCGTTTATGTGGTACTTGCCACCGCACCGTGGACTAAGCATTAAACCTGGGAATTCCTTGAATGGCACCCCGCTCGCTTACCCTATTGTGGGGGTGGTGACCAGTGTAAACATTTTAGGGCGCTGGGCAGGTGAGCGCTAATTGTTGCACCTCAAGGGAGGTAAAAAGATTAGAAAAGTTTTCATTCAACTATTGATGTGAGTCTTGTAATCCCTTATTATTATCTGAGTCTTCATGAATGTTTCCCCTGTTTTTTAACGATCTATTAAGGACGGTCTTCTGGTGATTAAAAAGGGACTGCGCTTGCTCGCACCGCTCGCCGTAGCGACTCTCTTCACGCCAGTGGCGCACGCGGGAGATATTCCCCCGATGCCGCAGGCATATCCCATTTCCAACCTCTATAAGAGCTGCAGTGCCGCTGGCGACAATGTCGAGCGCGAATGGCGCTTTGCAGAAACCGGCCGCCGCTACATGAGCGATGGCACCCTGCAGTTCAAAAACACCACCAATCAAGAAGTGCCCTACACCGCCGAGGTAGAAACCGGTACCAATCACGAGATTGATGCCAATTCTAAGGCCAAGCTGCCTTCTGGTTGGGACACCACCGCCAAGTCCGATATTGGTCTGAAGATGACCAATGGTTGGCGCGATAAAGAAACTTTCGGCCCAGTGAAGCTGAAGCCGGGTGAGTCCTTCCGCGTCGAGTACGGGGTCATCGAAAAGGACTTCATCTCCATGTTCGTGGGCTGCAATGATGACCGCCTGGAAAACATCCCGGGTGCCAACGTCATCCGCGGTAAGGGCCCGGCCGAGCGTTACGCCTTTGCCTACATCATTAAGGCAGATGGCTCCGTGTCCGATCTGGCCATGGAAATTCCTTCCCGCTCTCCGGGGGCAAACTCCAAGCCGATCGAGGGTAACTACACCTCCGTATCCGGCCCGAGCCTAGAAAAGATTGCCGATCCTAAAAAGGATGAGATCATGCAGCCGGCCGCGGAACTGCAGCGCGATCCATCCTGGCCAAAGGAAGGCGATAAGTGTGAAGCTGGCGATACCTCCTGGTACCCGCTGGACATCACCGCTGTAAAGCCGACCTACCGCAAGGCCGGCTACTCCACCGACTTCCTCAACTGGTCTAAGGGCGATTATGAATTCGCCCCGGTGACTGACTTCGTTGTTGGCGCCGAGCACGCCCCGTACACCAACTGGCAGGGCAACCGCGGCGATATTCCGAAGGGCTGGCTTGAGTCCGTCGGTGCCGTAAAGCGCGCCTACATGCCGGTCGGCACCGAGCTCAAGCACGTTGACCTCAAGCCAGGCGAGCGCGTGCGCGTGGAGTATGGCACCACCATGACCCGCATCAACTACCGCGAGATTCACTGCGGCAAGAGCGGAAACTACGACCTCACCTCTAACTACAAGCAGACCTCCGCCCCGAGTGGGTTCTGGGCAGAGGCCAAGATCACCGATAAGGCCGGCAATACCCGTACTGAGGACGTCACTCCGGACGAATTCCGCGACCTGCCGGTTCCGACCCAGACCATCTACTAAACCCCACCACACCTACACAAGGAGAAAGTTCCATGTTCAAATCCAAGATTGCTTCTACCACCGCGGCTCTCGCCGTTGCCTCCGGCCTGATCTTCGCTCCGGCCGCTAACGCCCTACCACAGCGCGACCTAGGCCCAGCTAACCCGACCACCATCGGCGAGCGCTGCTCCAACCCAGGTGACACCGGCCAGACCGTAAAGATCAAGCGCACCTATTTTGATGGCTCCGCCGGTTCCTGGACTGTGTCCAACTACAACGATGAGCCATTGCCTGTCACCCGTTCTATCAAGGAGACCAAGACAAAGACTTGGAACGTGTCTGCTGGCGTCGATTTCAAGCTGTTGGATCTCATTAATTTCACCTTCTCTTCCAGCTACACCGATAGCCAGTCCTACGAGGTAGGCGAGCAGGTTGGTCCGTACAACATTGCTCCGGGCAAGACTGCCGTGCTGCGCGCCGGTTGGGTTGTTTCTGATTTCGAAGGTCAGAAGACCGTGTGTGGCTCCGACCACAAGTGGCAGGCTAATGGCGGCACCTTCACGGCTTCTCTGCCGAAGGAACGCCACGTCGAGGTTTCCACTCGCGATAACAACGATTGGGGCTAAACATGAGCAAGACGTCCATCGCCAGCGCCCTTGCGGCGCTGAGCCTGGTGGCCGCTCCTGTTGCCCACGCCGCTGATTTCGGTGGGGACTTCGAGCTGCCCCAGCGCTGGAACGACGATTATAAACCGGGCACGCATTGCTCGACACCGGGTGAAAACGGCACCTACGTCACCGCAAAGCGCCGCTGGTTCAAACAGACTGATGCCACCAGCGTGGCCAACCGCAACGACGAAGAAGTGCCGGTCAAGCACACCGTCACCAAGGCCCGCACCCAGACCATCGAGGTCTCCGGCTCCGTTGAGGGTACCGGTGATCTGGCCAAGGTGTTGACCAAGACCTATGGCTTCAACTACGTCAGTGAGCAGCACTGGAAGCTAAACCAGGTGGTTGGTCCGTACACCCTGCCAGCGAATTCGCAGGGCAAGCTGGTGTGGGGCTTTACCATGCTCGATACTGACGGTCAGGACGTTCGTTGCAACTCTGACCAGCAGTGGGAAGCCCAGGGCAAGCCGTACTCGGCCTCCGTGCCAGAAGCGCGCTACTCTGAGCTGCGCTTGGAAGACGCCCCTGAGTGGAACTAATCCACCCCATTAAGGAAGCGCCTCGCCAATCTGAAAGGACTGGCGAGGCGCTTTTCTTTCGGCTAGGCGCTTTCGGAAGCTTGAGTCGAGAGGACAGGGGTTAGGCAGGTAGCCAAGCGTAGCCATAAGGGCCAAGCTCCACCGGTCCGAGATCGATGGAGCGATCGCTGAAATTGTGCAGGCACAGCAGATCGCCGCGTTGGTAACCAAGGACGGCCTCTTCGCCGGTCTCAACCGGCTCACACGGCGCGGTACCGAGATCAGAGTGGGCATGGCGCTCGGCGATCATGGAGCGCACAGTATTGAGCAACGAGGCGGCGTCTTCAATCTGGGCGGCCACAGACGTTCCGCCTACAACCGGCAGCCGGGATGGTGCGTTGATGCTGAAACCGGAGTGTTCGGAATCGTCCCACTGCATTGGGGTGCGCACCGCATAGCGGTCCGGCAGCGAGGTGTCATCGAGCATGCCAATCTCATCGCCGTAGTAGATAAACGGTGCGCCCGGCAGGGTCATCAATAGGGAGAACATCAGCTCCACCTTGCGGCGGTCGCCGTTCATCAGCGGCATAAGCCTGCGGGCAATACCCACGTGCGCGCGCATACTGTCTTCTGGCAGGTACGCCTGGTACATCAGATCTCGCACGGTATCGTCCACCATTTCCAAGGTGAGCTCATCGTGGTTGCGCAAGAAGGTGCCCCACTGGCAGCCTTCCGGTAGGGAAGGCAGTTCGTCGAGGATGGAGTAGACCGGGGTGGCGTCGCCAAGCGCCAAAGCCTGATACAACCGCGGCATGACCGGGAAGTTGAAGACCATGTGGAAGCGCTCGCCCTGGCCGTAGAATTGCATGGTTTCGGCCGGCGGCTGGTTGGCCTCCGCGATGAGCACGGCATCCGGGTAGTGCGCGTCCATGAAGGAGCGAATCTTTTCCACAAACTCGATGGTCTCCGGCAAGGATTCGCCGCCTATACCATCGCGTTCAAAGAGATAAGCAATAGCATCGAGGCGCAGACCGTCCAAGCCCTTGTCCATCCAGAAAGACAAAATTACTTCCTCCTGCACGGCCGGGTTATCGTAGTTCAAATCCGGCTGGTGGGAATAAAAGCGGTGGAAGTAGTACTGGCCGCGCTTGTCATCCCAAGTCCAGTTGGAAGTCTCCACGTCAGTGAAAATGACGCGGATTTCGGGGTAGCGCTCCGGGTCATCGCCCCAGACGTAGAAATCGCCATAGGGGCCTGTGGGATCCGTGCGGGAGGCCTGGAACCATGGGTGATCGGAGCTGGTGTGGTTGAGCGCCAAGTCCGTCATAATGCGCATGCCGCGGCGGTGCAGCTCCGCAATGAGCTCTTCAAAATCCTCCATCGTGCCATAATCTGGGTGGATGGAGTAGTAGTCCGCAATATCGTAGCCATCATCGCGCAAGGGGCTGGCATAAAACGGCGAAAGCCACAGGCAGTCCACGCCGAGCCATTGAAGGTAGTCCAGCTTATCGATGACCCCGCGCAGCGTTCCTACCTCCTTATCACCATCGGCCTTAAACGAGCCGACGAGGGCCTGGTAGAAGACTGCATTGTGGTACCAGCTCATGAAAGGTCCTTTCTTTTGGCCCGCCAGGTTAGGTAGGTAAGAAGGCACAGTACTCCGGCCACGAGACCGGGCCAGATGGCGGGGGAGTCGTGAAAGAGGTTGATGATGGCCTGAATAACCGCGAGGATGCTGAAGAAACCAAGGAAGCCCAGCGCGGTATCCCACAGCATGGCCCTGCGCATTAGGCCTTGACACCACCTGCGGTCAGGCCAGCGACGATGCGGTGCTGGAAGATAAGCACCATGATGACCAGTGGGATGGTAACCAGCGCGCCAGCGGCCATGGTCGCGGCATAGGGGTACTCAAAGGCGGAGGGGCCGGAGAAGCGTGCAATGGCCACGGTTACCGGCTCAGTATCGGTGGTGGAGAGCTGCTTGGCCAGCATGAACTCATTCCACGTGGTGATAAAGGCGATGATCGCGGTGGTAAACAGCGCTGGCGCCGCCAGTGGCAATAGCACCAAACGGAAAGCTTGAGAACGCGAGGCTCCATCTACCCGGGCTGCTTCTTCCAGTTCCCAGGGAAGTTGGCGGAAGAAGCTCAGCAGCGTATAGACCGTGAGAGGAAGCGCAAAGGAAATATTGGGGATGATCATTGCGCGGTAGGTACCAATCCACTCCAGGTTGCCAAAGAGCTGGAAGAGCGGGGTGACCAAGGCAATCGCCGGGAACATGGAGGCGGCCAGAATAATGCCGGTCACGATTCCCTTGCCAGGAAAGTCATAACGGGAGAGCGCATAGGCGGTAAAGACACCGATGAGCACGGCCACCGCGGTGGTAATCAGTGAGATGAGAAGCGAGTTACCGAGCGCGGCAAGGAAGTCATTTCCCTTATCGGTAGCCAAGGCATCGCGGAAATTATCCAGCGTGACATGGGTAGGCCATGGCGTGGTATCAAAGGTGAATCGCTGATCCCGCAGCGCGGTTACCAGCATCCAGTAGAAGGGAGCGAGGCCCCAGAACATGATGAAAATGATGCCGGCGAAGTGTCCGAATTTACGCATTATTTAGCTGCCTTCCTGCCGGAGACATCCGCACCAAGGAAGCGAATGAGGATAAAGGCGACGACGAAGATAAGAAGGAAAATGAGGGTGGAGAGCGCGGAGGCGGAATTGAAGTTGCCTTGGCGCATATCCTCCACCACCAGCTGCGAGATGGTCGCGGTAGGGGAGTTGGAGGAGCTAGAAATCATGATGACCGGCAGGTCATACATGCGCAGTGCGTCCAGGGTGCGGAAGAGTACGGCCACCATGAGCGCCGGGCGCACCAGCGGGAGGGTGATGCGGAAAAACGTTTGGATACGATTAGCGCCGTCCACGCGTGCGGCATCGTAGACGTCCTTGGGAATCATCTGCAGGCCCGCCAGGATAAGCAGTGCCATAAACGGGGCGGTCTTCCACACATCCGCGATGATGACGGCCAGGCGGGCATAGAACGGGTCCGTGGTCCAGGCGATCTGTGCACCAAGCAGCGAGTTGACGATGCCATCCGGGGCAAACATGAACTGCCATAGCTTGGCTGTGACGGCCGTTGGAATGGCCCAGGGGATAAGTACCGCCGCACGAACTAGGCCGCGGCCGCGGTACTCACCGTTCATGATGAGAGCCATCAGCATACCCAGGATGGTCTCCAGCAGCACGGTAACGACGGTGAAAAAGAGCGTAATCTTGACTGCGGGCCAGAAATCTGTGGCGATAACCCCCGGTGGGCAGGTGGAAATCTGGCCGGTACCGGAAACGCATCGGTTATTGATCCAGTACAGGTAATTTTCCAGCCCGGCAAAACCGCCTTCCTCAAAAAGTCCCGTCTGCGGGTTGAGGTGCCTATTGCCTTGGAAGGACAGGAAGATGGCGCGGATGATGGGGTAGCCGATGATGACGGCGAGCACGATGAGCGCCGGAGCAATCAGCCCGGCCACGCGCCCGTAATTTTTGCGCTGGGGTTTCGACGCTCTTGCCGACGCCCCTTTCGGCGTCCCCTTGGACGCAGTCGGCGAAGCTATAGCCACGCTGGTCCGCCTTTCTGTTAAAGAAATGCTGTCTATTGGCTAGATTCTATCCCCAATAGGGGAGTGAAAACCACAAAGGGTGAGGCGGCGGTATGCCCGCCTACCTCACCCGGATTGGGAATTTAACCCTGGGAAGCCGATTCGATGGCCGCCTTCATATCGGCGGTGGCATCATCGACCGACTTGTCATCCGTCAATGCAGCGTAGGCATTGTCCTGGATGGCCTTAGAAATCGCCGAGTAGAACGGGGAAACCGGGCGCGGTGCCGCGTTCTCCAAGGACTCCTTGAGCGCCGGCAGGTATGGGAACTCCTGCTGTAGCTGCGGGTCATCGTAGATGGAGGCCAAGACCGGTGGGAAGGACTGCTCCGCGAAGGACTTCTGGTTGTCCTCGTTGATGATGAACTTCATAAAGTCGAGCGCAGTGCCCTTATTCTTGGAGTTGATATTGATACCGTTGTTGTAGCCACCCAGCGTGGAAACGCCTACGCCGTCCTTGCCCAGTGGGGCCTGGACCTCGACGTCGACGCCGGCATCAACCGCATTGGAGTACATATATGGCCAGTTCACGGCGAAGGCGGTCTTGCCTTCGGTGAAGGCCATATTGGTTTCTTCCTCGGTGGCGGCGGTGGAGTCCTTGGAGATGGTTTCCTCCTTGTACGCATCCACCATGGCCTGAAGGCCGTCTTTGGCTTCCTTGGAATCCACGGTGATATTGCCGTCCTTATCCAAGACAGAGCCGCCCCAGCCTTCCATGAAGTCAGCGGTATTGAGCGCAAGGCCTTCATACTGCTTGAGCTGGGTGGTCAGGCAGTTCTTGCCCTCTTCCAGCGCCTTACATGCAGATTTGAGATCTGCGAACTTCTCGGGAGCCTTATCCGCGAGCTTGGTATTGCGGAAAAGCAGCTGACCATTGGTGTTTTGCGGCAGCGCGTAGAGGACGTCGTTATAGGTGGCGGACTCTACGGTGGCTGGCAGTAGCTCATTCGTATTGGTTTCAAAATCACCATTGAGCGGCTGGAGCCACTGGTTGGCAGCGAACTCCGCGGTCCACACGACGTCCAGCGCCATGACATCGTAGTCATCGCTGCCCGCCTGCAAGGACTGCACGAGGGTCTCGCGCTGGGCGTCAGCCTCGCCGGCCAGCTCCTTGAGTGTGACCTTCTCGTCTGGGTGCTGCTCGTTCCACTTTTCGATGATGGGGGTCACCTTGTCCGTGTCATTTTTGCCCATGGCAAAAGTGATGGGGCCGTGCGCATCCGCCCCGCCTTCGGAGGAACCGCCCGCAGCGGAATCGGAGGAGGACGAAGAGCAGCCGGCCAGAGCCAAAACTGCAGTAGTCGCAACGGTGGTGCGAAGCAGGAATCTCTTCATGGAATTCACCTTTCGGAAAACTTTCGGTTCTTTAAACCTAAAATACGGAAACCGGAAGGTGGATAATTTTGACCTATTTAACTCTAAATGGGGGTAGTAAAGGGGCAGCGGGCGGTTGGACTACGTACCCGCGGCACTGTGACCCAGTGTCCTCCGCGGGGCTAGTCCTGTGAGATACGGCGCCCCGTTTCCGGGTCAAAGCGGAGTGCTTCGCGCGGGTTGAATGTCAGTACGACATCTTCGCCGCGCTGTGGTGGGGTACCTTCGGCGCGAGCAACAAAGCGGTTTTCGCCCACGGTGACGTAGACATAGGACTCGGCGCCCAGCTCTTCCACAATGTCCACCACGCCCTGGAAACCCACTGGACCCTTGTTGATAAACATCTTTTCTGGGCGTACACCTACGCGGCCGCCGTTGTAGTCAAAGATATTCATGGCTGGCGATCCGATGAAACCGGCGACGAATTCGTTTGCGGGGGCGTCATAAAGCTCGCGCGGCGGGGCAACTTGCTGCAGCTCGCCGTCCTTGAGCACCGCCACACGGTCACCCATGGTCATCGCCTCTACCTGGTCGTGGGTGACGTATATCGTCGTCGTACCCAGTCGCTGCTGCAGGCTGGCCAACTCGGCGCGGGTCTGAACGCGCAGCTTGGCATCCAGGTTGGATAGTGGCTCATCCATGAGGAAGGCCTTCGGCTCGCGCACAATGGCGCGGCCCATGGCCACGCGCTGGCGCTGGCCACCGGAAAGGTCCTTGGGCTTGCGCTTGAGGTAATCGGTCAGACCGAGTGTCTCCGCAGCTGCGTGTACCTTGGACTTGATGTCGGCCTTGGGCAACTTTGCCAGCTTCAAAGCAAAGCCCATGTTTTGTTCTACTGTCAGGTGTGGGTAAAGCGCATAATTCTGGAAGACCATGGCGATATCGCGATCGCCTGGCTCTAAGTTGGTCACGTCCTTGCCATCAATGGTGATGCGGCCGCTCGATGTCGGCTCTAATCCCGCCAGTGCGCGCAGCGTCGTGGATTTACCGCAGCCCGAAGGACCAACGAGCACCAGAAACTCGCCGTCCGCGATTTCGAGGTCCAAGTCCTTTACCGTGGGCGCGCTCGCGCCAGGGTAGGTGATATTGACCTTTTCAAAAGTGACCTTTGCCATGCGCAACACACTAGCACCATTGGTGGCCGGTATCCTTAAGGCTTATGACTGCACTTGATTTGGAACGCATTCGCACCGCATTGGCCGATGATTTCACCACCATCGATTTCGTGGAAAAGACCGGCTCCACCAATACCGACTTGATGCAGGCCACCAACGTTGCGGATGGCACCGTGCTGCTTGCCGACGAACAACTTTCCGGCAAGGGACGTCTTGGCCGCTCTTGGACCGCGCCGGCCGGTTCGCAAGTCATTTTCTCTGTGCTTTTGCTGCCGGAATCTCTCGATCACTTGGGCACCCTACCTCTGGCTGCGGGCTTGGCGGTCACCGATTCCATCGAGGGCACCGTGCTCAAGTGGCCGAATGATGTGCATATCGATGGCAATAAGCTGTGCGGCATCCTCGCTGAGGCTGGACCCGTGGGCCAGGCTTTCAAAGCCGCGCCAAAGACCGAGCTCACCAAGGTGGAAGTGGGCAAGGCTGAACTTAATAAGGCTGAGGTCAACAAGGCGGAAGTAAATAAAACCGAAGTCAATAAGGCGGAGCTCAATAAAGCCGTGGGCGGTGCCGCACCTTCCGCGCGCGTTGTCGTAGGAATGGGCATCAATGTCACCTTGACCCGCGAGGACCTGCCGATTGAAAAGGCCACCTCGCTCGCGCTCGAAGGCCGCGATACCGACCGCACCGAGCTCGCCATTAACGTGCTGAAGAACCTGCGCCGTCGTATTGTGCAGTGGGAGAACCACGATCCGCAGCTCCTGCGCGATTACCGTGCGGTGTGTTCCTCACTGGGACAACAGGTGCGCCTAGAAACTCCATCCGGCGATGTTATTGGGCACGTGGATGAAATCGGCGAGGACGGCCGCATCATGGTCGCTGGTGAGTACTATTCCGCGGGCGATGTCACGCATCTGCGCCCACAGCAGTAGACCGCACAAGAGACACGGGAGGTAGCATCCATAGCTATGGGATTAATGAAGATGGGCCAAGGCGAGATCAAGCGCGCAGATGTCTCCGCGCCTTTTCGCGCATTGATTTTCCCTTTTCTCGAGCTCATCCTCATTACCGGTCTACTGTGGATTGCCATCGGTTGGTGCGATGTCCAAGCAGTAGACCCGATGCTGCGCAATGGACTGGTCGCGGTGTGGGCGCTGTTGGGAATCTGGCGCTTTGTCATCCCGCTTTATAAGGCCCGTCGCAAGCGCTTCATAGTGACCAATAGGCGCGTCATCGCGCGCGAGGGGCGCACTATCGATTCGATTCCGCTGCAGGATATTCGCGGTGCTCGAAAACGACGCGGCGGAGTGTCTCTAGCCATCCATGGTTGGGACCGCGCCATGTATTTCCCTAATGTGGCTAAGCCCAAGCGCGTGGCTGAGATTATTAATGATCGCCCTTGGTTTTAACCTCAGTGGTGTGCAGCTGGCTATCCAGGTCCTCCGGCGAGAGGTTGGCGCGGCTAAATTCCTGCGTCAGCGGCAGGCGCAGCTCTAAATCAGAGGCGGGGCAAAGCTCAACCGTTGCCTTATCTACTACGTAGTCCAAAACGTGCCCACCGGAGGTGCGGGCGGCGTCGATAAAGTGCACGTGACAGCCTGGCACCGAAATTCCTTTTTCATAAACGGGGGTGCGGAAGCCGCCGATGACTCCTTCGACGTTCTGAAAGTGCAGCTCTTTATCTCCGCCGACGGCCTCTGACATCGGTGGGTAGGGCTTTTCCTGCTTGACCACCGTGCGGGTGGTGACCTCCTTAAAAGTGCCCACGATGCGCACCGCATACATGTAGTTGGCGGAAGGCTCGAGCCTATCGATAAAGGCGGAGAGCTGATCGCGGCGCAGGCCCGCGGGGGCGTCGGCAGTAATGCGAGGAACAAAATTGGTGGCTACCGCATAGGGGGTGCGCTGATCCAAATCTGCAATTTGTGCGGAACCATCGCCCCGCAGTTGGTAGCAGGTGCCGTCCAAAATGATCATCTCACCGTCGAGGCCATCGAAGGTGCCCAAGCCGAAGTTTCCCTTACCTAGCAGCTCTGAAATGGTCATTTCGCCGTCATAAATGCCATCAAGCAAAGCGGTCATGAGTGAATTTTGGAAGATGGTATGACGAGTGAACATAGTATCCAGGCTAGTATTGGGGGACGTGAGTGACTTAAAGCCTATTGTAACTGTTTGTGGCGACGGCCAGCTGGCCCGCATGATGCAGCCGGCCGCCGCGGAGCTCGATATTCACCTGCGGATTCTAGCCAGCAAGCCGGATTCTTCCGCGGCGCAGGTCACCCCGGACGTGGTGCTGGGGGACTATACCTCCCTGGAGGAGCTGCGCGGCGTGGCCGAGGGCGCGGATGCCATCACTTTCGAGCACGAGCACGTGCCCAATGAACACTCCACCGCGCTTATCGACGCCGGATTTAACGTCCAACCTCAGCCCACCGCCCTCATTTACGCGCAGGACAAGCTAAAGATGCGCGAAAAGCTCGCCGCATTCGGAGCACCCGTGCCGCGCTTTGCTGCAATCGATTCGGTGGCCGATGCCCGCGCCTTCTTCGACGCCGTCGATGGTCGCGTCTGCCTCAAGGCTCGCCGCGGTGGCTACGACGGCAAGGGCGTGTGGTTCCCCACCGCCGATAATTGCTTTGAGCTGGTTTCCGAGCTGCTCGAGGCCGGTACCCCTCTCATGGCTGAGGAAAAGGTGGACCTGACCCGCGAGCTTTCCATCCTCGTTGCCCGCCGCCCCTCCGGTGAGGCCAAGGTGTGGCCGATTACCCAATCCCGCCAGGAAAACGGCATCTGTGCCGAGGCCATCGCGCCCGCCCCCGGCCTTACCCCGGAACTTTCCCAGCGCGCTTCCGAGCTGGGACTATCTATTGCCGAGTCCTTGGGCGTGACCGGCGTGCTCGCCGTAGAACTCTTTGCCTTTGACGGCCCCGAGGGCGAGGACATCTCCGTCAATGAACTGGCCATGCGTCCGCATAACACCGGTCACTGGACTCAGGACGGCTGTGTTACTTCCCAGTTTGAGCAGCACCTGCGCGCCGTGCTCGACCTCCCGCTAGGTGCGGTCGATGCGCTTGCCCCCGTCACCGTCATGGCCAATGTCTTGGGAACCGACGAAGATCCTGCCATGCCCATGCCGGAGCGCGTTCGTGAAGTAATGAAGCGTTACCCGCAGGCCAAGATTCACCTCTACGGCAAGGATCACCGTCCCGGCCGCAAGATTGGCCACGTCAACGTTACCGGTGAGGACACCGACGAGACCCTGACCATCGCCCGCAAGGCAGCGCACTTTCTCGTGCACGCCGAATGGGCATAAAACTCTGCTTATAGAAAGGACAGCATGCAACCACACGTAGGCATCATCATGGGCTCTGATTCTGATTGGCCCACCGTTGAACCCGCCGCCCAGGTCCTCGCAGACTTTGGCATCCCCTTCGAAGTTGGCGTGGTCAGCGCTCACCGCACCCCAGAAAAGATGCTCGCATACGCAAAAGAAGCCCATACCCGCGGCCTGAAAGCGATTATCGCCTGTGCCGGTGGCGCCGCGCACTTGCCCGGCATGGTTGCAGCGGCCACGCCGCTGCCAGTCATCGGCATCCCGCGCGCTTTGAAGGAGCTCGATGGCCTCGATTCCCTTCTTTCCATCGTGCAGATGCCTAGCGGTGTGCCGGTCGCCACCGTTTCTATCGGCGGTGCAAAAAACGCCGGCCTGCTTGCTGCGCGCATTCTCGGGGCAGGTGACCCCGCTATACAGGACAAGATGGTGGACTACCAAAAGCAGATGGCCGAGGAAGTCGAGCAGAAGGATAAGAACCTGCGCGACAAGCTGCTGGGAGAGTAGCTCTTAGGAAAAGAAGTAAATAAAACAAGCACGTTTAGCCACAACCGCGGAGGTTTCGGCAAAACGTGCTTGTCTTCTGCGCGGTGACGTCGACGAACGCTAGAAGGGCACGCCGGAGCGCAAGATGACATTGGCAAACGGCGTGGTGGAACCGGTGCGCACGACAAAGGAGGCGCGGGCAACTTCGCGTTTGAGGTCGTCATGGGAGACCTCGGTGAGGGGTACTGCGGGAAGCAAGGAACGCACCTCGGTCGGGGTGGAATCGGCGATGGTGGCGGCTTCGACTACGACTTCGTCGAGGAGGGCGGCCAGCGTATCGGCAAAGGTGGGGATGCCAAAAATCAAAGTGAGGTCGATGACCGGCACCTCGTGGGGAATGGGCAGGCCGCAATCAGCGATGACAAAGGTATCAGTGTGGCCAAGGCGCGCAACGGCACCGGCGAGCGCGGGATTAAGGAGACCGGACTTACGCATTGGTGACCTCCGGCAAAGTGGATGCGGTCGTGGGGTAGGAGGGCTGCGCGCCGTTACCGGTGGCGGCGAAGGCGCCGACGCGGGCGGCGAAGGTGGCGGCATCGACAAGCGAGGCTCCAGCGAGGAGCTGGGCGCAAAAGGCACCTGCGAAGGCATCGCCGGCGCCGGTGGTATCCACGGCGGTCACGCGCGGGGTGGGGATATCCGCGCCGCCATCCGGGGTAGCAACGTGGGCGCCGTGGGCGCCAAGGGTCAGCACGACGGAACGGAAGCCTGCCTCTACCAGGCGGTGGGCGAGTTCGCGCGGGGCGCCGTCTGCAGGTAGGCCGAGCTGGTCCAAGATGAGCCCCGCTTCGTGTTCGTTGGCCAGCAGGGGATCGGCCTGCAGAAGCGAGTCACGGTCGACCTCGACTACCGGAGCGAGGTTAACCACCACGCGACCTTGCGCAGCGTCGACTGCCGCCTGAAAACCAGAGGCAGGGATCTCGCCTTGGAGGAGCACCACGTCGGCATCGGCGATGGTGGAGGCGCGGGCGGTGACAAAGGGGGCGTCGACAAGCGCATTGGCGCCGGGGGAGATGACGATGGTGTTCTCGCCATCGGCCGAGACGGTAATGACGGCGAGGCCCGTATTGGTATCGGCCTGCTCTACAGCACCCAGATCGATTCCGGAGGTGCGCATATAGTACATGGCGGGCTCAGCATAAGGATCGGAGCCCACCGCGCCCACAAAAGCCACGTTGGCGCCCAGCTGCGCCGCCGCAACTGCCTGATTGGCGCCCTTGCCTCCAGCTAAAATCTCGCCGCCGGAGCCCAGCAGGGTCTCGCCGGGCTGCGGGTGGCGCTCGGCGTGGACGATGAGATCGGCATTGATGGATCCGACGACGGTTAGCTTGCTCATTGGAAATCCTCTACATTGTCGCGGGTGACGGTGATGACCTCGACGGGGACGTTCTTCTCCGCCGTGCCACCGTGCAGGAGCGCTGCGGCTTGTTCGATGGCGCGGGCACCAAGCTCTGCGGGCTGCTGGGCGATGGTAGCTTCCAGCTTGCCATCTTTGACTGCCTTGAGGCCATCAAAGGTGCCGTCAAAAGCCACGACTTTTACCTCAGTACCGGCGCGCGAGCCCAAGGCTTCGACCGCGCCGAGCGCCATTTCATCGTTCTCGGCAAAGATCGCCTTGATATTGGGGTTGGCTTGCAGCAGGTTGGTGGCGACGTTGAGGCCCTCCGTACGGTCAAAATTCGCCGATTGCTTGCCGACGACCCGAATATCCCCGTACTTCGCAATCTGCTCTGCAAAGCCTTTGCCGCGCTCGCGCGAGGCGGAGGTACCGGCGGTTCCCTGCAGGATAAGTATTTCTCCATTTTCCCCGATGGAGTGGGCGAGGGTATCCGCCGCCTGTGCGCCGCCGGCGACGTTATCGGAGGCCACCATGGAATCCAGTTCTACGCCGTTGACGTCGCGGTCCACGCCGATAACCGGCACGCCGTCATCCTTGATGCCGCGCACGGCCGGGGCGACGGCATCGGAATCGGTGGGGTTAACCACGACGACCTTTGCTCCCATCGAGGTGGCGTTTCCTAATTGATTGACCTGCTGGGCGGGGTCATCGGAGGCGTCCTGGATATCCAGCGGAACACCGAGCTCCTTGGCCTTATCTTGTGCGCCGTGGCGCAGCTCAACGAAGAAGGGGTTGGTCTGTGTCGACAGCGCTAGCGTGATGCGGTTGCGGTCTTCTTCCGAACGATTGCAGGAGGCAAGGCCAAGCGCAAGCGCAGGCACGAGAAGGGTGGCGATGAGCTTTTTCATGGTGGGTGCTCCTTAGCTGGCCGTCTTATTACGGATAACGTCGAAGCCGACGGCCAGCGCAATGACCAAACCAATGACGATCTGCTGCCAGAACGAGGAGACATTGAGCAGATTCAGACCGTTGCGGATAACGGCCAAAAGGATTGCGCCGACCAGCGTGCCGGTGGCCTTGCCCTGGCCGCCGGAGAGCGAGGCGCCGCCGATGACGACGGCCGCGATGGCATCCAATTCATAGCCGGTGCCGGCCTGAGGTTGCGCAGATTCGAGGCGGCCTGCCATGACCATGCCGGCCCAGGCGGCAAAGAAACCGGAGAGTGCGAAGACGGCGATCTGGATGCGCTTGACCGGCAGGCCCGAGAGACGGGCGGCCTCGAGGTTGCCGCCGATGGCGTACATGGAACGGCCGAGTACCGTGCGCTCTAGGATGAACCAGCACATGAGCCCGGCGATGACCATCATGATGATTGGAACTGGAAAGCCCGCGATATCGCCGCCAAAGGCGTTGACGGCTGGGGCGGTTTCAATGGGCGAGCCTTGGGAGATGACCAGGGTAAGTCCGCGGGCGATGGACATCATGGCCAGCGTTGCGATGAAGGACGGAATCTTGCCCCACGCGGTGGCCATGCCGCAGATGGCGCCGGCCAGCGCTCCTACGATAAGGCCGATGAGCAACGTGAGCCAGCCAGGTAGACCAGCGGTGGAGAACATATAGGCCGAGACCATGGCACCGAGCGCGGCGACCGAACCCACCGAAAGGTCGATGCCAGCGGTGACGATGACAAAGGTCATTCCGAAGGCCAAGATCGCCACCGTGGCGGCCTGGATGCCGATATTGAGCAGGTTCGCCACGGTAAGGAAGTACGGGGTAGCGATAAAAAGCGCGATGCACAGGGCAATGAGGCCAACGAGAGCGCCATTATTCATGGCCCAGTTAACTACTCTATTTTTGGTCATGCTTCATCCTTGGGGTCAGTTCCGGCAGGTGCGGCAGCAGCGGCGGAAGTAGCGGAGGTCACATTGGATACGGCGAAGGCCATGACCTCGTCTTGGGTGGAGTCCTTGGGGAGTTGGCCGGCGAGTTGACCACCGGACATGACGAGGATGCGATCGGACATGCCGAGCACCTCGGGTAAATCGGAGGAGGCCATGAGCACGGCGCCACCGGCTGCGGTGACCTCATTAATAATGTTATAGATCTCCACCTTGGCGCCGACGTCGACGCCGCGGGTGGGCTCATCGAGCAGGAGGACTTTGGAGCCGGCGAGCACCCAGCGGCCGAAGACGGCCTTTTGTTGGTTGCCACCGGATAAGTTCCGGATGGGCTGCGAGAGATCGGCCATGCGGATGCGCAGTTTTTCCGCTACCGCACCGGCGCGGCGGCGTTGGCCGCTGCGGTCTGCAAGCCCTGCCTTGGCAGTGGGGTAGAGGGTAGCAAACCCCAGGTTATCGCCCACGGAGGCGTCAAGGACGAGCGCCTGGGACTTGCGGTCTTCCGGGATATGGCCCACGCCGGCGCGGATGGCCGCACGTATATCGCCTCTGCGCAGCTGCGTGCCGCCAACGCGGATGGAGCCGGAATCGTAAGGATCGGCGCCTGCGATGGCGCGAATGAGCTCGGTACGGCCAGCACCCACGAGTCCGGCTAGGCCGACGACTTCGCCGGCATGGACGGAGAAGGTGACGTCGTGAAAGGCGCCGTCGGAAGTCAGCTCGGAGACTTCTAGTAGGGCCTCGCCGTGTTCAGGGGGAACCTTGCGCGGGTATTGATTTTCAATCTCGCGGCCGACCATGAGCCGGACCAGCTCGTCTTCGTCCGTATCGGCAGGGACTTCGGCAATGAAAGAACCATCGCGCAGCACGCTAGTGGTCTCTGCAATTCGCGCTAGTTCCTCCAAGTGATGGCTGATAAAAATCATGGCCACGCCCTTGGCCTTGAGCTCCTCAAGCACGGCAAAGAGGGCATCGACCTCCTTACCGGTGAGCGCGGCCGTGGGCTCATCCAGGATAAGAATTCGTGCGTTCATGGACAGCGCCTTGGCGATTTCTACGAGCTGCTGCTTGGCGACGCCGAGCTCACCCACCGGCATATCCAGGTCCACGTCCAAGCCGATGAGATGCAGCGCGGCTTGGGCCTGTGCCTTGAGGTGTTTGTGCTTGACCAACCCGAAGCGGCGCGGGGTGCGCCCGAGCATGATGTTCTCGGCCACCGACATGGTGGGAACGAGGTTGAGCTCTTGGTGGATGGTGGCGATGCCCAGCGCCTCGGAGGCCTTGGTGTCGGGGATTTTAACCTCTGCGCCATCCACCACAATGCGGCCGGAATCTGGTTGGTGGACACCGGCAATCATCTTGATGAGCGTGGATTTTCCGGCGCCGTTTTCACCCAGCAAGGCTTGGACCTGACCCCGGCGGACGGTGAGATCCACGCCTTTAATGACTTCTACCTGGCCAAAGGATTTGGTTACGCTTTCTAAGCGCAATACGTGGTCACTCATGGCGTGGCCTCATCGAGGTGGTGGGCGGTGGACATGCGTGGGATGTAGCGGGTGTCTAGCACTTCGCCTTCTGGCTGGCGCTTTTCGTTAATAGCCGCGATGAGCTTAGCCGTGGCGGTCTCGCCCATCCGTGCAACATCCTGGTCCACTACCGAGATGGGAGAGGGCTGAAAGCGCAGGTAGATAAAATCATCGAAGCCGACAAGTGCGATTTCTTCTCCGATGCGCTTGCCCGCATTATGGCAGGCCTCGAGTGCGCCGGCAGTCATCATGGAATCGCCGGCAATAAGCGCGGTGACGCCCTCCTGCAGGAGCGCGATGGCTCCCTTATAACCTTCGCGGTGGCGGTAGCTGCCGTGGTGGATGTGGGTAGGCATCCCGCGCGTGGCGGCCTTAAATGCTTCGAGTCGCTGCCGGCCGGTGGAGGTTTCCTGCGGGCCGGACAGGTAGCCGATATGCGTGTGCCCCTTCTCCTTGAGCTGTTCCACGGCCTGTTCGATTCCCTTGTGTGGATCTGATAGCACTGCGGGAATCTGGCCCAGGGTCCGGTCAATGAGCACCAGTGGCCGGTAGGTGCGCGCCTGCTCGAGTGCTTCTTCGGCGCCTTCGAGCGGCACGGCGATAATGCCGTCTACCTGGCGTTCCATGAGGGCATCGAGCGCCTTGACTAGCCGCTGTGGTTCCTCGCCGCAACTGGTAATCATTGTGGCTAGACCCTGTTTATCGGCGGCCTCTTCAACGGCTGCCGCCATTGCGGCGAAATAGGCATTATCCAGGCTGGGGATGACTAGACCGATGGCATTCGACCGGGAGCTACGCAAGGCGCGGGCCTGGGCGTTGGGCCTATAGTTCAGCTTGATGGCCGTGTCCTTGACACGTTGGCGCGTGGATTCAGAGATAGCAGGGTTGCCCGAGAGTGAGCGGGACGCGGTAGAAATGGATACTCCAGCAGCAGCGGCCACGTCTTTAAGGGTGGTTCCGGCCATGCTGACCTCCTTGGGTTTTAAGGCGTATGAGCCATCGTCTGGCCCTACGGGGTGCAATCGATTGCATGCTCGAGTTAAACCTAAGGCCTTTTCTATCTTTCTGTCAAGGTGTGGCGAGTCTATGCTGGTATCCATGTCTGACCCGCTCCTCGTGTTGGGTTCCCGCGTAACCCACGGCTATCCCGGCGCTATGTTGCGTTCGCGTCTGGATAAAGCGCTGGCCCTTTATCATGGCCAGCAGATTATTGTCTCTGGTCGCGGCGAGGCAGGTCCGATGGCCACTTATCTTATTGAGCGCGGCGTACCTGCTGAGCGAGTAGTGGTGGAGCCAGACGCCACGAGTACCAATGAGAACCTGGAAAATGCACACCGCTTGGCCCCGCACGCCGTTTTGCAGGTGGTGACCAATGATTTTCATGTCCTGCGCACAACGCTGTGGGCCCGGCACCTAGGTATTGCTGTGCGCGTGCATCCCGCGCGCACCCCGTGGCGGTTAATGCCGCGTAACTATCTGCGTGAAGTTCTAGCTACCCCGCACTCCGCAGCGCGAATAGCGTGGCGGCGGGTGTGTAGATAGCACTGCTGCTTAGTTGGGGGGCTGTTGAGTCCCTTCCAGGTGTCCTCAACCCCCGAAAGAGGTTAACTGCAGGTTAACTCCATGGCGGTGAGCTGGTGAAACGGTAGATATACGCTCCTTATTATGCAAACGATTGACCGGCGCTTTGCCGTGCTCCTAGGCTAAATCCAACGAAAGTTATAGCCAGAAAGGTCTTTGTTATGACCAGTGGAGGAGCGGCTGGCTCTGACGCTGAATACCCCAGCGTCGCCATTTCTCATGGCGATTACGCGGCCGAGATTGCTCTGTTCGGCGGTGCAATCAAGGCGCTGACCTATCGCGGTGCGCCTTTGGTGGAAAGCTACGACGGTAAACCACCGCTCATGGCCGGGGTGGTGCTGGCGCCGTGGCCCAATCGCACCGAAGATGGCTGGTTTGAATGGCAGGGGAGCGCCCACCAGCTAGAAATTACGGAGCCGGAGCGCAATAACGCCATCCACGGCTTCGCGGTGGACTGGTGGCGGGTAAAAGAACGCACAGAAAGCCGAGTGATCCTCGCTTTTGACATTGAGCCGCGGCACGGTTGGCCATGGGCCATTCAGCTGGAGGCTACCTATGCTCTCGATGAGCAAGGATTGCACCACCAGCTCACCGCCCGCACCGCGGACCCCGGCGAGGTTCCTTTCGCCTATGGGCTCCACCTCTACCTCTCCCCTCAGGGAGCTGGGGCGGAGGAAGCGGTGCTGAGCGTGGACGTCGGCAAGCGCCACGTGCTAGACGCGCGCAACCTGCCCACGGGTAAGACGGAGCAGGTGCGCATTGTCAACCAAACCATCGCCGAGGTGGATTGGGACGATTGCTTCCACGGTGAAGGGCCGCTGACGGCCATATATACAGCCGGTGGAAAAGGCGTGCGGCTGGAGATGGGCGAGGGCCTGAATTGGGTGCAGATGTTTACCCCGGCCGACTTCCCGCGGGAACAAGGCCCAGGCAAGGCGCTTGCGGTAGAGCCCATGAGCGCGCCGCCGAATGCGCTGCGTAGCGGGGAAGACCTCGCGCGCTTGAGTGCTCAAAATTCGCAGACTTATACGCTGCTGCTGGCAGCAGAAAATAATAACTAGAAAGGTCAGCCATGGAGACTGCTGAATCCGTATTGAGGCTCGATGCCTCTTGGGTGGATTACTTATTGGTAGCCATCTACTTCCTCTTCGTTCTAGGTATCGGCTGGGCCGCCAAGGCCAGGGTGTCTAGTTCCATCGACTTCTTCCTCTCCGGTCGAGGATTGCCCGCCTGGGTGACCGGACTGGCCTTCGTCTCGGCCAACCTAGGCGCGGTAGAAATCATCGGTATGTCCGCCAATGGTGTGGAGTATGGCTTCCAAACCATGCACTACTTCTGGATCGGTGCCATCCCCGCCATGGTCTTTTTGGGCATTGTGATGATGCCGTTCTACTACGGCTCCAAGGTCCGCTCGGTGCCGGAATTTATGCGCAAACGTTTTGGCAATGCCGCGCACTTGGTCAACGCGATTTCCTTTGCCGTAGCCCAGCTGCTCATTGCAGGTGTGAACCTGTACCTGCTGGCCACCATCGTAGAGGCCCTATTGGGCTGGCAGATGTGGGTATCGCTCTTGGTCGCCGGGTTTATTGTGCTGTCCTATATCACCTTGGGGGGCCTTTCGGCCGCCATCTATAACGAGGTGCTGCAGTTCTTCGTTATCATCGCCGCGCTTGCCCCACTAACCATTATTGGGTTGAACCGCGTGGGCGGCTGGAGCGGGTTAAAAGACGCCGTGGCCAATGACTCTCACTTCCACACCTGGCCGGGCACGGACATCTCCGGCTTCGAAAACCCGGTGTGGTCTGTCATCGGCATCGTCCTAGGCCTAGGCTTCGTGCTCTCCTTCGGCTACTGGACCACCAACTTCGTAGAAGTCCAGCGCGCCATGGCCTCGGATTCTATTTCCGCGGCCCGCAAGACCCCGATTATCGGTGCCTTCCCCAAGATGTTCGTACCTTTCCTGGTGGTTATTCCGGGCATGGTTGCTTCCGTGTCCGTGGCTGACTTGATGGAGGAGCGCGCCGAGCCGAACGACGCCATCCTGCTGCTCATGCGCGACCTGCTACCCAATGGCCTATTGGGTGTGGCAATTGCCGGTCTCTTGGCGTCGTTCATGGCCGGCATGGCGGCAAATATCTCGGCTTTTAATACCGTCATTTCCTATGACATCTGGCAGACCTACGTGGTCAAGGACCGCGAGGATGACTACTACTTGAAGTTCGGCCGCATCGCTACGGTTATCGCCACCGCTATTGCCATCTTCACCGCGCTTTTGGCACAGAACTTTGGCAATATCATGGACTACCTGCAGACCCTGTTTGGCTTCTTTAATGCGCCGCTCTTTGCCACCTTCATCTTGGGTATGTTCTGGAAGCGCATGACCCCGCACGCTGGTTGGTCCGGACTGGTGGCCGGTACTGGTTCCGCCATCGTTTTCTGGTACGTCGCTTCTTTCACGGACATGATTAATCTTCCAGGCCAGGGCACCGCCTTCGTCGCGGCCGGCGTGGCCTTCGCCGTGGATATCGTGGTCTCCATCGTGGTTACCTTGTTTACCCAGCCCAAGCCGGATGCCGAGCTGGTCGGCTTCGTTTCCTCCGTAACCCCCAAGGACCACTTTGAGGACTACACCGAAAAGTCCTTGCCGTGGTACCAACAGACCGTCCCGCTGGGCATTATCTGCCTAGTTATGGCCGTAGCACTCAACGTCATCTTTGCCTAAGGAGCCCAACATGTCTGAGAAAAAGCGCGCGGGCGCATTCGACCTGCGCAACGTCATCGCCGCACTCCTCGGCCTCTACGGCCTCATCTTGCTCGGCTGCTATTTCTTCCTTGACCCAGGCATTAACCCAGATACCGGGCAGGCCAAAAACGTCAGCGATAACCTATGGGCAAGCCTTGCTTTGCTGGCCGTGGCCGCCGCCTTTGTGCTGTGGGCACGCCTGAAGCCCATCACCATCCCAGGAGAAGACTAATGGTTGAGATTACCTCCGCCACGCTTGCCGACGGCCGCGAAATCCTCTACTTCGACGACCAACCCCACCCTGATCGCGTGCTCGTTGATTCCCGCGATATCCCTACCGTCGCCCCTGCTTCTGAGATGCGCCGGGATCCCCTGACAGGAGACTGGGTGGCCTTTGCCGCCCACCGTATGAACCGAACCTTCCTGCCACCGGCCAATGAGAACCCGCTAGCGCCCACGCGCGAAGGCCAGCTGCCCACGGAGATCCCCAGCCCTAGCTATGACGTGGTGGTCTTTGAAAACCGCTTCCCGTCTTTTGCTACCGCGGCCGACATCGAGCACCCCGAGGAGGATAACCTGCTTGGCATGGTGCCGCGCCTTCCTGCGCGCGCCCGCTGTGAGGTGGTCTGTTTTACCGAGGATCCCGCCCTTTCTTTTAAGGATTTGCCCGAATCCCGCATTCGCACCGTTATTGAGGCTTGGGCTCACCGCACCGCCGCGTTGTCCCAGATTGACGGTGTGCAGCAGGTTTTCCCCTTCGAAAACCGTGGTGAAGAAATCGGCGTGACCCTCCAGCACCCGCACGGCCAGATTTATTCCTATCCATTCCTCTCGCCGCGCCTGCGCTCCATCGTGGATTCCGCCCGAGCCTACGACGGTGACCTTTTTCAGGATCTCCTCGATCGTGAGCGCGCCGCCGGCACCCGCATCATTGCTGAGACCGAGCACTTCACCGTCTTCGTCCCCGCCGCCGCCAAATGGCCGTTGGAAGCTATGGTCTTGCCCAATGAACACATCTCTGACTTCGCCGCGCTTAGCGACGCCCAACGTGCCGACCTCGCGCCCTTGCTTAAGAAGCTGTACTCCGCGGTGGATCGCTTCTTTGATGGCGTGGACAAGACCCCCTATATCGCCGGCTGGACCCAGGCACCGGTGGACAAGGCACTGCGCCCAGGCATCCGCATGCACCTGCAGCTCTTTTCGCTTATGCGATCGCCCGGCCGCATGAAGTACCTCGCCGGCTCCGAGTCTTCGCAGGCGGTGTGGATTAATGACACCACCCCGGAGCGCATTGCCGCCCGGTTCAAGGAGATCTGGGATGCTTAACTGGATTGAGACCCGTACCGATGAGGAGCTCGCTGCCGCTGCGCGCGCCCTCTTCGCCTCTGCCTTCCCGGATTCGCCCGAGCCCGCCGGCGTGTGGGCCGCTCCCGGCCGCGTGAACCTCATCGGCGAGCATATCGATTACGCTGGCGGCGCCTCCATTCCTTTTGCGCTGGAGCAAAATACCGCCGTTGCTGTCGCGCCTCGCAGCGATGGGCTTATCCGCATAGCTTCCGAGTTCGACGGCTCCATCGCCCATGCAGAGCTTCCGCTTGCCGATGTTCGTCCGGGCCACCCCGCCGATTGGTCCGGCTACGTTGCTGGCACCGTGTGGGCCGCTACCGCGGCGGGCACGCTGTCATGCACGGGCCTTGATATCACTATTGTCTCCGACGTCCCCGTCGGCTCTGGCCTGTCTAGCTCTGCCGCCCTCGAGTGCTCCACGGCCGTGGCCGCGTATGAGCTCGCGCACGGGCATTCTCCCGATGACGCTGCCCGCAGCCAGCTGGCGCAAGCCTGCATTCGCGCCGAAAACGAGGTGGTCGGCGCCTCTACCGGTGGATTGGACCAAAACGCCAGTCTCTTTGGCCAGCGCGGCAAGGCCCTCTTTTTGGACTTTTCCACTGGCGCCGTCGAGCGCGTGCCTTTCAATATCGAGGCCCAAGACATGGTGCTGCTCATCGCGGACACCAATGCCCCGCACACGCTTTCCGACGGCCAATACGCCTCCCGCCGCGGCATCATCGACGCCGTCCAATCTGCCGCCGGTTGCTCCATCCGCGAGATCTCGAATGCCGTGGACTTTGCCGCCACCGTCAATCCCGCCGAGGCGGAACTCTATCGCCGCCGCGTGCACCACGTGGTGGAAGAAACCAACCGGACCCTAGATGCCGCTACCGCGCTGGCATCTTCCGATCTAGATACATTCCGGCGTCTTATGCGCGAGAGCCACATCTCTCTGCGCGACCTTTATGAGGTCACCACTCCGGAGCTCGACTCCGCTTTTACCGCGGCCGGCGAGCTGGGCGCTCGCATGACCGGTGGTGGTTTCGGCGGCGCGGTTATCGCGCTCATCCCGCACTCCTCCGTCGAGTCCACCGCCCAAGCCATTTATGATGCTGCGGTTTCGCGCGGCTTTCCGGAACCTACCTTCTTGGTTGCGCGTCCGGGTGAAGGCGCCAGGCGCTTGGTCTGACTCCGCGGCCCGGCTCGGCTTAGCCGCGACCCTCCCAGCGCGCCTCTTGTCGTTGGGTCCATACTGATCAGGCTGATCTGAAGGCCGGGCCGCCTCAGATCGGCCTTAATTCCCTCAATTCGGCTTGATCAGATCAGCCCCAAAGCCCTAAGCGTTCGGGTCACAACGCCAAGAGAGCTTTCTGGATCCCCTCGCGCAGAGTCTCGCGAGACTGCTTCATCGGATGCGCAATCGCGCGCAACCCCATGTACGCAATCTGGTCGGCCGCCCGATTCAGCGGATCACCCGCATGCCCAAGTACACGGCGAATGTCGACCTCGCATTGGCCTTGGATATCGCCCCAAGCTTGCTGGAATCGGGACCGCGCACCCGAAGACACCCCTCGCCACGTGCGCCCCGGCCGCGATGCTTTAGAGCCGCGCTTATGCACAATCTGCTCGACCGCCTCCAAAGCGGCTACGGAATCGGACTCAATAACCGCCTTGCGCGCACCCACCTTGAGCAGGTATTTCAGCGCGAGCGTCAGTGCTTCGAGCTCGAGCTCATCCGTGCTCGCCTTGGTTTCTCGAGTTCGTAACCGGTAGTCGCCGTTGCCCGCAACGAAGCACATCGACCCCTTGAATACGGTATCCGAGGAAGCGTCGGTGGCTATGCGAACCACGTCGCCCTTGGACCATGAGGAGGCGCGCGAGAAGTTCGGCCACCAGTGTGCTTTCGGCGTCTCTACCTGTGTCGCTTGCTTCTTTTTCGGTGCCTCACCCATCTTGCGCGCCTTCCGTGCAGTAAGGCCGGCTTGTTTTCGGCGCACGGAGCTCGCGCTCTTCGAAGCCCTATTTTCTTCCGCAAAGCTTCCCGTCACCGTGAAACCGTCTGCCGTGAGTGCCGCTCGCAACGCATTCTGCCTGCGACCAGTGACAATCCACACCCGTCCGTCGAGTCCCTTGAGTGCGCGTTTGACCTCCCGTACGGCGATATCGACGATATCGCCCTTCTTAGTCTGGCCGCGGCGCACAAAACGCGTCTGCTTAGTATTGACCGCGATGACCCAGCCTTCGATGGTGCCGTTGGGGGCGGAATCCCAACGCTCGTCCCAGAGCGCGACCGCAACATGGATTGGTGCCGAGACCATGTCCGAGGTGATCTTGCGGGTACCGTAGGTGCGCGATTGCGTACCGGTAAGTTCTGAGAGCTCGATGGGTTCCATTATCTCTAGTAAAGCACGGTTAACCGCGCTGCTGAATTATCCCCGCACACCACCGCATTGAACTACTTCCCCTTAGGTCGAATGTGATCGAGCCGATCTGAGCACAACCCGCCCTCAACTCAGCCTCAACGCTCTCAATTCGGCCCGATTACCTTGGACCTAAAGTTCCGCCTCTCACTGAAGGTTCTCGGAAGTTCACCTTCCTGAGCCCCATAACGCGTGCTCCGCCCCTCCAGCAGTGAAGATGAAACCATGATTACAGATCACTTCATCAACCTTCGTTACGCCGGAGCCGAAAGTCCGCACCACTTAGCCCTCCAGTGCGGTGAGCTCACCCAGATAGCGCCCTGGGTCGCCGTTCCCACGGCCACCTGGAGGCAATGGGTGCGCCATAAACAACAATTCGCCAAAGTAGTCGCTGCCGGGTGGAGCACCCACCGCGCCGTCCTCATCAGTAAATCGGCCGCGCGGCTGTGGGGAATGTGGGTAATTTCCAGGAAAGGGGAGGAGGTGGAGTTAGCGGTGCCTTCGGGAAGCGTTCCCCCACGCAGGCTCACCGCGAAGGGCTATCGGTACCGCCGGGTAAAGTCCCTCCAGGAATCCACGGTGACGGTAGCAGGTGTGCGCACCACGCATCCCGCCCGCACCTGCCTCGAAATCGCCCGGCTACACGGCTTCCCAGATGGCCTGGTAGCTACCGATTCTGCTCTCAGGCAACACGGCGTCACCACCTATGACTTGCGCGAAGAACTGGCAAGAATGCAGCGCACTAGGGGACAAGCAGCCATGCGTAAGGTTATCGAGCACGCGTATGGCGGATCGGAATCGCCCTATGAGTCCTATCTGCGAGCCCTCATTATCGAGCGTTTCCCGCAGGTGAAAATTGAGCCGCAGAAACCGCTGCTCGGGAACTATCGGGCGGATCTCTGTCTCGATGGCTGGCTGGTGGTCGAGGTCGATGGCGATGCCAAATATGACGGTACCTACGGCAAGGAGCCCGTCCACGTGGTCAAGCAGCAGATAAAAAGGCAGCGAGCGCTAGAAAACCGCGGATACGTGGTGCTGCGCTTTGGTTCCAGCGAGGTGAAAGCGTCGGACGAGGCATTGCGGATAATCGCTAGCCACTTGGGAAAACGCGGCAGGAAAGTAGCCTAGATCACCCCCGCGCCACCCCACAAAGCATAAAGTTGTTGAACAAAAGGCATAGCAACCCTTAAGATGATGCGCATCACAAATTTAATGCGACCTGCATCACGAAAGGTAAAATCTAGTGAGTGCTGAGACATCACACGCCACTCCGGCGCGGGCGGAGGATAAGACCCCGCCAAAGGGCCTCGGCGCCATGGCCGGTGCCATGTTCCTCATGGCCACCTCCGCCATCGGTCCGGGATTTTTGACCCAGACCTCGGTCTTTACCGTGCAGATGGGGGCTTCTTTCGCGTTTGCGATTATGCTGTCCATCCTCGTTGACATTGCCATCCAGCTCAATGTGTGGCGAGTGCTGTGTGTAAGCGGCATGCGCGCAAATACCTTGGGCAATACAGTACTTCCTGGCTTGGGCTGGGTTCTTGCCGTATTCGTCTTTATCGGCGGCGCGGTCTTCAATATTGGCAATATCGCCGGTTCGGGCCTCGGTATCAACGCGATGCTGGGCATCGATGCGCGCATCGGCGGCGTCATCGCCGCAGCTATCGCCGTCTTTATCTTCCTCTCCCGCAAAGCCGGCATGGCACTTGACCGCCTTGTTGCCGTCCTCGGTGCGGTCATGATCCTGCTCATGCTCTACGTCGCGGTGGTCAGCCAACCACCGGTGGGCGAGGCACTAAAGAATACCGTCGCGCCAGGCGAGATTGACTTCTTCGTCATTACCACCATCATCGGTGGCACCGTGGGCGGCTATATCACTTTTGCCGGCGCGCACCGACTCATTGATTCTGGCCACACCGGCGTGGAAAACGTCAAGAACATTACCTATACCTCGGTCAGCGGCATCGTGGTAACCGGCATCATGCGCATGCTCCTCTTCTTGGCGGTGCTCGGCGTGGTAGCCACTGGGGTGGCGCTTTCCGATGACAACACCGCGGCCGATGCGTTCTACCATGCCGCTGGCGAGTTCGGCCTGCGTGCCTTCGGCGTAGTCCTCTTCGCTGCCGGTTTGTCCTCCGTTATCGGTGCGGCCTATACCTCGGTGTCCTTTGTGACCTCCCAGGAGACCTCGACGCGCACCCGTAATATCCTCACCATCGTCTTCATTGTGGTGTGCACGGTGGTCTTCGTGGCCATTAACTCCGCTCCGCAGAAGCTGCTCATCTTCGCTGGTGCCATCAACGGCCTTATCCTGCCCATTGGCTTTGCCCTCGTGATGTGGGTGGCCTGGCGCCGCCGCGACCTTTTGCATGGTTATAAGTACCCCAAGTGGCTTCTGGTCATTGGCGCCTTGGCGTGGGTGCTGACCATCTTTATTGGTTTCAAGGCCTTTTCCGGCATCACCGAACTATGGGCTTAATGCGGACCCCGGAGCAGGTGCGCGAGTATGCGCGCACCCATGAAATGGCCACCACCGCTGGCCATGCCCGTGGCTTTATGCAGGCTAATCTGCTGGCGGTGCCGCAGGAATACGCCTTCGATTTCTTGCTTTTTGCCCAGCGCAACCCCAAGCCGTGCCCAATTGTGGGCGTGCTAGAGGCGGGGCAGTACACCTCCGAGCTACTTCCAGGTGGAGATATCCGCACCGATATCCCCGCCTACCGCGTCTTTGAAAACGGTGAGCACAGTGCCACGCTTGGCGACGCCACCTCGTACTACACCCCAGACATGGTCAGCTTCCTTATCGGCTGCTCCTTTACCTTTGAAACTGCCCTGCAGGATAACGGCATAGAGGTCGCGCACATTGCCCAGCAGCGCAATGTGCCGATGTTCAAGACCTCGATTCCTACCACCCCGACCGGGGTCTTTTCCGGGCCCATGGTGGTGTCTATGCGGCCTATCCCGGCCGCGCAGGTCTCCGATGCCGTGCGCATTACCTCCCGCTACCCTTCGGTTCACGGCGCCCCAGTGCACGTAGGTGACCCAGCGGCCATCGGCATTGCGGATCTCTCGTGTCCAGACTTTGGCGAGCCGGTAGAAGTACCAGACGGCTGCCTACCGGTCTTTTGGGCCTGTGGAGTCACCCCACAAGCCATCGTGATGGAATCCAAGCCGCGCCTGGCTATCACGCACGCGCCGGGGCAAATGTTAGTGACAAATGCCCGCGATCAAGATTTTCTCATTCCTTAATCCTCGAGCACGGCGAGGATCTTGCCGCACGTATTCATGAGGCTGTCATGCGTAAGCGTGGCAGCCTCATCCCGTTTTCCATCTGCGATGAGCGTGGCCAGGTTGATATTTCCTTGAATATGGTCCGCATGTAGTTGCGGGTAGCGCGGGATGGCCAAGAGGAAGGTAAGCCGCATGCGGGCGAGTAGATTATCCATCTGTTCATTTAGGGTGGGGGAGCCGAGCGCGGCCACCAGCGTGCGGTGGAAGCGCTGATTGATGGCGGAGACTTCCTGGTGCTCGCCGCGCGCCGCGTAGTCGAAGGCAGAGGAAGTGAGGGTGACGAGTGAGGGGGCGTCGGCAAAAGCGCCCCAACGCACCGCCGCCGGTTCGATGGCTGCGCGGGCGGCGAAGAGATCACGGATATAGTCTGCATCTGGCATTGCGAGGAAGACACCCCGGTTGGGGATGCGCTCGACAATGCGCTCCGCGGCGAGCCTCGTGAAGGACTCACGCAGGGTATTGCGCGAGCAGTTGAAGCGTTCGGCTGCCTTGACCTCGCTGAGGCGCTCGCCGGGCTGGAATTCGCCTGCGGAAATGGCTTCGCGCAACGCGGAGGCGACAGACTGGGAAAGCATGCTCACAACTGTACTAAAAAGTTGTGCACCTCACATTGAATATGAGGTGTACAACCCTACACGAGCATTAATCGATGGTCGCAATAACCTTCGAGGAATCCAGACGGTCTCCCTCAGCAGCCAAGAGCTTGATGGTGCCGCCGCGCGGCGCCTTAATAGCAGATTCCATCTTCATGGCCTCTACGGTGGCGATGGCATCGCCTTCGGCTACGGTATCGCCGTCCGCGACGTTCCACGCCACAAGGTTGGCCTCGAATGGGGAGGTGACTGCGTTGTCATCGGTGGACTGCGCACCAGCCGAAGATGGTGCCGTGGATGCAGAGCCGCCGGCCGAGGCGGCGCCCGGTGCGGCAAGGAAATCTACTGGAACGCCAACGTTGACCAGCTTGCCATCGATCTCCACGGCAACATTGCGACGCTGGGTGTAGATGGCTTCGACCTTTTCCACCTGGTTGGCGGCAGATGGGCGGTAGTTGTGGTCAACCCAGTCAGTAAAGACACCAATCTCGGAAGCCCCCGCGGCAGCGGCATCCTCTGCCGGAGCAGCGGTACCGATGAGCGCGGGCTCATCCATCATGTCGCGGTGGAACGGCAGCACGGTGCGCACGCCGGTGACGGTGAATTCGCGCAGGGCAAAGCGGGCGCGGGCCAAGGCGATCTCGCGGGTCGGGCCCCATACCACCAGCTTGGCAATCAGCGAATCATAGTAGGGCGGGATGATGGAGCCAGAGCGTACCGCGGAATCAACGCGGATGCCCGGGCCGGTCGGCGGCTCGAAGGAGACAATGGTGCCAGGGCACGGAGCGAAGCCATTGAGGATGTCTTCGGCGTTGATGCGGAACTCAAAAGCATGGCCGTGGGATTGTGGATCCTCATCGAAGGACAGCGGCTCGCCGGCCGCGATGCGGAATTGCTCAGCGATGATATCGGTGCCGGTGACTACCTCAGTAACGGGGTGCTCGACCTGGACTCGGGTATTGACCTCGAGGAAGGAAATGGTGCCGTCCTCGGAAACGATGTATTCCACGGTGCCGGCACCGACATAGCCCACCTTGGCGCAAATGGAGCGGGCGCCTTCGATGATGCCGTTGCGTTGGGCGTCGGAAAGCGCGGGTGCTGGGGCTTCCTCAATGAGCTTTTGGAAGCGGCGCTGGGTGGAGCAATCGCGGGTGCCGAGCACGCGCACATTGCCGTGGGTATCGGCCAATACCTGGGCTTCGACGTGGCGCGGGTGGGTGAGGAACTTCTCCACATAGCACTCGGCGCGGCCGAAAGCCTCCATGGCCTCGCGGCCGGCGGAGTTGAACGCGCCCTCGATTTCTTCCATATTGTCCACGACCTTCAAGCCGCGTCCGCCGCCACCATAAGCGGCCTTGATGGCAATGGGCAGACCGTGCTCTTCGGCAAAAGTGCGGGCTTCTTGCCAATCATCGATGGGATCAGAAGTACCCGGCGCCAGTGGCGCGCCGACCTCTTCGGCCACGCGGCGGGCAGCAATCTTGTCACCGAGTAACTCAATATGCTCGGGCGAAGGGCCAATCCAAATCATTCCGGCTTCAGTCACCGTGCGGGCAAAGTCGGCGTTTTCGGACAAAAAGCCATAGCCTGGGTGAATAGCATCAGCGCCGGCACGCACCGCGATATCAAGCAGCGCGGGTACGTTCATGTAGGTATCGGCAGCCGTATTGCCCGGCAGCGCATAAGCTTCATCTGCTACCTGGGTATGCAAAGCACCCGCATCTGCTTCGGAGTAAATGGCGATGGACTTAATGCCTAGGTCGCGGGCGACGCGGGCGATACGCACGGCAATCTCGCCGCGGTTAGCAATGAGGACGGTTTTAATCTGCATTTTTATCTCCAGTGTTCAAGGCTTGAGGTGCTACGAGTTCAAAGTTCACGCGTGCGCCGGGTGGCAGCTGCGCGGCAATATCGATATCTTCTTCCAACACAGTGGCAATGACGGGGTAACCGCCGGTCACAGCGTGATCGCGCAGGAAGACTACGGGTTTGCCATTCGGTGGGATTTGGATGGAGCCGGCGACCATGCCCTCAGACGGAAGCTCGCCGTCTTTAACGCGCTCAATTGGCTCATCGCCATCGAGGCGCAGGCCCACGCGGTTGGAATCTGAGGTGACGGTCCACTCGGTATCCAGGAAGGCGGAGACATTATCGCCAAACCAGTCATCGCGGGGACCGAGCACGCAGCGCAAGGTAGCGCGAGTTTTGCCATCGGAGCTTTCGCGCACGCGCAGTGGGTTGGAAAGCTGGGCATCGGTCATGCCGGTAGAGCGCGGCAGCACGCCGATGACATCGCCGGTGGTGACCGGGTCCGGGCCAAGGCCAGAAAGGACGTCGGTGGCCGCGGAGCCGAGCTCGGACTCGGCGATGATGCCGCCGCGAATAGCCACGTAATTGCGCATGCCTACCGTTGCGGGGTCTACGGTGACGGTTTGCCCAGCCGTGACCAGCACGGGGCGGGCGAGGTGAACCGGCATCTCACCGAGGCGTACACGGGCGGTCGCGCCGGTGACGCAAATGACGGTATCGGTGAGCGCGTGGAGCTTGATTCCGCCGATATTTTCCAGCACCGTTGCCCCGCGCGGGTTGCCCACGGCCACATTGGCGGTAGCGGCGGCGGCGCGGTCCGCGGCGCCCGATGGGGTCACACCAAGGTCGCCCACGCCGGGGCGCCCCAAGTCTTGGTAGAGGGTGAGTAGGCCGGCATCGATAACTTCCATGCGCGGCAAGCGGGCAGGGGCGCGTTTCGAGCGGGCAGAGTGATCAACAAGCTCCGGCAGCTTATCCACGCTGCGGTAGCGCACGCGGTCACCCGGCTGTACCAAGGCTGGTGGGTTCGCATTGGAATCCCACATCGGCGTATTGGTAGTGCCCAGCAGCTGCCAGCCGCCTGGGGAGACGCGCGGGTACACCGCAGAAAACTCACCCGCGATACCCACAGCACCGGCCGGCACCGCGGTACGGGGATTGGAGCGGCGCGGCACCGCGCGGGCCTGGGACGGATCTGAAGGTGCGCAGTAGGTAAATCCCGGGGCAAAGCCACCAAAGGCCGCGGTCCACTCGGTGGAGGTATGCCAACTAATGAGTGCCTCGCGCGAAAGACCCAGCAGGTCCGCGGCCTCGTCGACATCCTCGCCGTCATAGAGCACATCGATTTCTACCGTGCGGGCCTCCGCAGCAGTCGCGGCGGCGGGGGAGAAGTCCTGCAGGAATTCGGCCGCATCACGCGCCGAATCCGGTGCTTCAAACGTCAGCAGTAGGGTGGTGGCGGCCGCGATGCAGTCCACCTGATTCTTCAATGGCTTGGCAGAAAGCGCCGCGTGCCAATCCATCACCTGGTTTAATCCATCCAGGTCAATGAGCAGCGCGCGCGTGCCCACAAAATTAATGTGCATTAGATAAAGCTCCGAATCTCGATGCCTTCTTCCCGCAGGCGCTCCACCACGCCGCGCAGCAGCTTCACCGCGCCGGGCGAATCGCCGTGGGTGCATACGGATTGCGCATCCACCTCTAACTTCGTGCCATCCACGGCCGTAATCGACCCGGTTTGTGCTACCTCCAGTACTCGCTGTACCACCTCATCGGCGCTACCCAGCACCGCATTGGATTCCTTGCGTGAGACGAGCGTGCCATCGGGGTTGTAATTGCGGTCCGCAAAAGCCTCTCGGATGACGGTGAGCCCGCTCTGCTTGGCGACGTCCACTGCTACGCCCCCAGGCAGCAACATTACCGGCAAGTCATCAAAGGCCTTGATGCCCTTGATGACGCCCTCTGCCTGTGCCTTATCCTTCACGATCGCGTTATACATCGCACCGTGTGGCTTTACGTAGGAGACCTTGGTGCCATTGGCGCGAGCCAAAGCATCAAGTGCACCGATTTGATAAGTCACCTCATCGGCGAGTTCGTTCGGGTTGTAATCAATAAAGCGGCGACCGAAGCCTGCGGCGTCGTTATAACCCACGTGCGCGCCTACGGTCACGCCGGCCTCTGCGGCTGCCTTCAGTGTGCCAGCAATAGAGTGTGGGTCACCCGCATGGAACCCGGTGGCCACGTTTGCTGAGGACACCATCTCCAGCATCGCCGCGTCATCTGCGACCGGGTTGCCCGCAGTGGTTTCTCCCAAATCCGCATTGAGATCGATATGGAGCGAGGACATTCAACACCGTCCTTAAGATTGTTGAACAATTCGAATGTCATTAAGTGTAACCCTCGCCACTGACATTTGTGAAGGCGGTTACTTTTCATTTACCCGCGTGCGCACCCCCACCCATATACGGGAACCGCCCCGTCTCAGAGAAGGAAGCCGAGACGGGGCGGCATAGCTCGCTAGAGTCCAAGAGTCCCTAGGCTCTAGCTTTATAAACCTTTAGCGGCCGTAGTTCTGGACGGCGTAGAGCTTGCCTTCAGCGTTGATGGCAACGCCAACGCCGATGGTCTTGGCGCGTGGGTCCAGCATGATCTTGCGGTGGCCTGGGGACTCGTACCAGAGCTTTACTAGCTGCGCATCGGAGTAGTCGCTCCATGCCTGCAGCACGTTCTCACCGCCGGCCGGGATATTGGCCGGGTAGTAATTCCAGTGCTGCGGGCGGTGGCTGAGCTTATCGGCGCGAACCAGCTGATTGGCCCAATCCTGGGCTAGACCATTGAGCGCACCGTTGGCGCGAACCGGGCGCAAGCCGTGTGCCTTGCGGTGGTCGTTGGTGTAGTTGATGATGTTCTGGACGCGGCTGGAAGCTGGAGCGACCGGTTTTGCAGCGGCACCCGGAGCAACGGGAAGATTGGCGGAAGGTACCGGAAGGTTCACGCCACCGAAGCTGCTCAAGGAGCTCGATGCCTCTGCAGGAGCTACGCCAACGCCGAGGGCGACGGCTGCCGCAAGTGTAGGAGCGACGAACTTCTTGGCGCAGGAGTGAACTTTGGGGGTAAACATAAGCGGTGCCTTTCTGCTGGAACCTAGCGGGTATCACAAGGGTGGGAATCGCGGGGTGTTCACGGCGAATTTCCGTTCCTCTTCACTTAAAATTTAATCAATTACCACAGGGTAAAAGCCAACTGGCCAGCAATTATTAGGATTCCTAAAGATGATTTGCCGGAAAACTAATTACTTCTTAGTTATTTCTCGATTTGAGCTAGGAACCCCCTAAAATCCCTCAGTGACGGCGTTGAACGCCTCGCCCCATGGGGGTAATTTTCAATCCATATCTCAGGTTCCCGGTGAAATGAGGTTGATTTAAGGTATGTGGGCCTAGTTTTAAGCCAGCCACCGGCGAAACTGGCCAGTTTCTTGCTAGAGCCTATGAAGAACCTTGTGGTTTCTGGTTGTCATAAGATTTATGAGATTCCACCATGTCGGCACATAGTGTCGCCTGAGCCTTTTGGGCGCATTGCCCCGTCCGTGGGGGCAGCAGAATCGCGGTATCTTCGCGCTGTTTAGACATAAAAAGAGCGCTCAGCGGAGAAATCGCTGAGCGCTCGCAAAAGTAAGGCTCTTTAAGCTTGGTTGGTCGCGGCCGCCTTGTTAGGAGAGGGGGCGGGCGAAAGGGCCGAGGAAATGATGTCGGCGGCTTCCTTCCGGTTCCGTGCTCCGTGGAGTTGGGCGCGGAAGTCTTCCTTCATTATGTTGCGTGCGAGCTTGGATAATAGCTTGAGGTGCTGCTTTCCGGCATCGTCGGGAACGGCGATAAGGAAGGCGAGGGTGGTTGGGTCCTCGCCCTCGGCCCACGTGACACCTTGTGGCAGGCGGGCAAAGGCAAGGGTGGGTACCTTTACCCCGGCAGACCGCGCGTGCGGAATGGCTACGCCGTGTCCCACACCGGTGGAACGGGTAGATTCGCGCTGCAATGCGGCGCTAGCGACCGCTTCCGCATCGGACATTCGCGGAGAGGTGAGCTTCACTAGGGAACGAATGACCTCTTCGCTGGAAGAGCCCAAGTCCTTATCCAGACTGATCGTGTCCACGGCTACCAGCGGTTTATCCTTGCGCTGCGTCAACCCCACTAGCAGGAGGATAAGGCCCGCGCAGACCGCGATGCCGGCGAGCATGGCGATAAAGAAACCTACGGCATTGTCTACGGCGCCGAGCACCGCGACGATTGGCCCGCCGTGCATCACGTGGTCTTGCGCGCCAAATGCTCCGGCAAGTGCACCAGCTACGGCACCACCAGCAACATTCGCGGGAATAACCTGCAATGGGCGTGCGGCAGCGAGCGGAATAGCGCCCTCAGTAATGCCGAAGAATCCCATGAACAATGCCGCAATGCCGGCATCATTTTCCGCTTTGTTAAACCAGCGGCGACGCAGAAGCGTGGCTACGCCCACGGCAAGAGGTGGCACAGCAATGGCGCAGGCCGCCATGCCCATCGGCGCCGCGTTGCCAGCAGCGATCATGCCGCCGCCAAAGAGGAAGGCTGTCTTATTGAAGGGGCCACCCATGTCGAAGGCAATCATGGCGCCAAGGATGAGGCCCAACACGATGACGGAGGATCCCTGCATGCCGGCGAGGTACTCAGTCATTGTTTCGAATGCAGCCGAGACCGGTGCGCCAATGAGCAAGATAAAGATAAGCCCCACGATGAGGGTGGTGAAAATCGGGATGACAATGATGGGCCAGATCGGTGCAATGAATTTGTGCACTGGAATCTTCTTAATGGCCAGGGCCACATAACCAGACAAGATACCGGTGACAATGCCGCCCAAGAAGCCGGCGCCCGTTTCAGACCCATATAGTGATCCGGTGGTGGCGATGAGGCCGGTGATAAGGCCAGGCGCAAGGCCCGGTCGGTCCGCGATGCCCACAGCGATGTAACCGGAGAGAACTGGAACCATCAGTGAAAACGCCAGAGAGCCGAGTTCATTGACCGTGTTCCAGAAGCTATCTTCTGGAATCGCCATGCCCTCAGGCGTTGGGGTGCCACCGATAGAGAGGGCTACCGCAATGAGCAAACCGCCGGTAACCACGAACGGGATCATGTGCGAGACGCCGTTCATCAGTGCTTTGTACAAGGTCTGGCCAATACTATTTTTGCGGGGCGCTTCTTCTTCCTTGTTGTCTGCGGAGCCTTCCCAGCGCGCAGCGCTCAAGGACCTACTCAGGAGTTCCTTGGGGTGTTTGATGGCCTCGTCCACGCCGGTGGCCTCGAGGCGTTTGCCGTGGAAGCGGTCTTTGGAAATTACAGTATCGGCGCCAATGACAATGGCATCGGCGTCTTCGATATCTTGCTTGCTAAAGGCTCCTTCGACGCCGATAGAACCGTGAGTTTCAATCTTGATGCGGTAGCCCAGTTCTTGGGCTGCGGCCTCAAGGTTCTCGGCCGCCATATAGGTATGCGCGATGCCCGTCGGACACGCCGTGATGGCGAGGATGAGGGGCGATGATTCTGAAGTGCTCATGAGTCTTATTAAACGGCAAACGTTTGCGTTGGCACAATAGGGGATTGTCATCTAATGCGCCGGTACGCTGGAAGCACCCGACCGCAGAAAGGGACGCCACGCCGTGAGTAAAGCATCGCCGGATAATATCTTGCTCTACCTGCCGCAAAAGCAGGAAGACCAAGTACGCGAAATCTTTGCCGGCCTTGCCCAGCGCGGCTTTCCCGTCCAACATCAACGCCCGCACATTACTGTGACCTTTTCACCGCACATGCAGCCAGAGGTCGTGGATTTAGCGGCGCAGCTGCTGCCGCCTGTCATGCCGGCAGATTTCCGGCGGGTAGGAAACGTCATTTTCGGCACCAAGCGCAAGCAGACGGTGGCTTGGCTGCTTGAAACGACCGACGAGCTAGAAACTGCCGCGCGAAAAATCAGTGCCGCCAATCCGGACGGGCGCGGGCCGCGGTGGACCCCGCATCTGACCATGGGGTTGCGCTTGCCGCGCGAGGAGGTTCCTGGCTATATCCACGCAATGGATGAGCTCACCTCAGCGCATTTCAAGGAGCTTAGCGCCGTAGAAGCCGCCTATTGGCGGCCGCGCACGCAGGAAAAGACAGTACTGGCCGAGGCCTAGAGCAGGGCCTGCAGAGCGCGGGCAACGCGCAGCACGGTCAGGTCCTCGCCCGGCTTGCCGACGACCTGCACCGCATCACCCACGCCTTTTTTCTCTTCGCCGCGCAGCGGCACCGTAATCGCCGGCCATCCAAGCACATTGAAAGGCTCGGTCCAGCGCCGCAGGCTCGCGGCCGATTCCGCGGTATTCTCCGGGGTGATATCGGACCACTTGAGGGGGCCGGAATCGAGGGTAGGGGTGAGAATAATGGGGGCGTCGCCAAGCAGGGCAAGAGCCTTTTTGCGCAGCTCTTTCACGCCCTGTGCAGCCGCGTCATAATCTTCTTGGCTGATATTTTCTCCGCCCAGCACTCGCTGCAAAATGACATCCTGGTACCTTTCGCGCTGGTCCAGCAACGGCCGGTGGACGTCATAGACCTCTTTCAAGCGCATCGGCTCGTAGAGCTCGGCCGTGGCGGCGATGGTGTCTTCCAAGTCCACTCCCTCGGCGAGCTTAAAGTCCGAGTGCTCTAGCGCCGCCAAAAGATCTGCGAAGCGCTCTCCCTTGGCCTTGAGGGCCGTGACATCAAGAGCAGAAACATCCTGCGCCGCGGCCGGTTTCTCATCTGCGGTAGCAATAAAGGCCTGCTCAATGAGGTCAATTGAGCAGGCAAAGAATCCAATGCAATCAAAGCTCGGGGCGAAGGGGAAGACACCTTCTACCGGAATGAGGCCGAAGGTGGGTTTGAACCCCAGCACGCCCTGGCAAGCAGCAGGCACTCGCACCGAGCCGGCGCTATCAGAGCCCACCGTAAGCTGCAGCGCGCCGCAAGCCACCAAAGCGGCAGAACCAGAGCTAGAACCACCGCCGCAGATTTCGGGATCGCGTGGGTTGATAACGCGACCGTAGGCCGAGGCATCGCCCAAAATGCCATAGGAAAACTCCTGCAGGTTCGCCTTCGCTACCGGCAGCGCACCCTTCGCCGTCAAACGCTGCACCACTGGTGCATCCTTGACCGGTGCGTGCCCAACTTTGACCTTGGTGCCGCAGGTAGTAGCTACGCATGCCACATCCACGATGTCCTTGAACGCCACCGGTTGCCCCATGAGCGTGGGTGATTCATCCACCGCGTGCTCATCAAACGGGATGATGGTAATCACCGCGTTAAAATCCTGCTGGGCTCGGTGCAGGCGATCAGAAAGTGTAGCCATAACGGAAGCTAAGTCCTTTCAACGTCGGCGTCCTCTGCTGTTTACTATGTATTAGAAGAATGCAGATGTTACTACCGTACATCAGGAATCGGTGAACAATTTCCCGTTTCTAGGCAAAGCACCGCTTGCATGGTGTTACCCAGCAAAAATCCCCAGTGCATCCCATGCCAGCCAGCCTCCTTCGCGGAGGGTGAAGACGAGCTGGTTCTCTCCTTCCTTCAGGGTATCTTCGGCGAGAGCAAACTCGATTGCTGCCGGTCGCAGCGGGGTCGGTTCCCCGCTGGCATCGCCTTGGCGCGAACCTTGCGTTGCGCCTTGCGGGAGCTCTATTTGTTTATGAAAATCATTAACCGTGATATCGAGAACACCGCCGAGCTTGGTGGTATCAATGAGCCACAGTGCCAGTGCCGCCTTTGAGGCAGGCTTATCCAATTTCACCGTCCACTTCAGCGTGTAGGATTTGCTGCCGGCCCATTTATCGCCGGGACCGGGGAGGAGATAAGGGACGTCGGCAGGCGTAGCATCCGGTCCAACGGTGATCGTCTGGTCTGGGTGCGCAGTGACGATCTTCTTGTAGTCCTTTGGCGAGTACTGGAACTCTGTGCCTTTTCGATCAAAGGAACCAATCGTGGCTAGCGCTTGGCCAGCAGTGACCGAAGGCAGGGAGGTAGACGTTGCCTTGCCAGAAGGAGCGGACTCGGTACCGGAAGCATCTACTACCTTGACGTAGTAGGACCACTTTTCACCGGCGACGTCGCGCCGGGAGTGGTGGAAAAAGGGGAAGATGGTCTTGCCCAACAGCACGTCTACACCATTGGGATCGGTGCCGATGACACGGTAGTGATCCAAGACGACGTCCCAGGAAACAGGCTCCCAAGTGACGTAATTTTCCATGAGCTGCGGTTCTGCCTGAATGTTAGCTACGGCCGGTGGAGCAGCACTCGCGGTAGGAGCTGGGGTAGAGGACCCTTGGTCAGAGGAATGTTTGCGGGAAGAACCGTGGCGAGAGGAAGAAGAGGAAAGCGAGCTAAAAAGTCCCATGATGAATTGTCCTTTCGGGGTTTAGAGGGAGCGCAGCGTGTGCTCGCCGGCATTGGTACGGAAGGAGAAAGCAGTCTCGCGCGGGGCGGTATCATCGCGCTCAATCCAGGGCACGACGACGAATTCGGAATCGAGGTGCTCGCGGGTAGCGTGCACTTTGATGTAGCCACGGCGCTTATCCATGGCCTTCACATATGGCTTTTCCAACCACTCGGTGCTCTTGGAACCGGCAAAGCCATCGCCATCGGAAGCAATGGAGGTGGCGACCAATTCCACGCCGACGGGCTGGCCCGATTCGGATTGAATCTCGGCAGCGCAGTGTTGGTGAATATCGCCGGTAAAGACAACGGGATCGCTTACCTTAGATAGGGACTCGATAAGGCGGCGGCGCGCTGTTGGGAAGCCGTCCCATTGGTCGGTGCTATCGGCGATTGGTACGACGACCACGCTATTGACCACCACGTTCCACTGTGCCGGGGAGGTGGCGAGCTTATCGTTGAGCCACTGCTCCTGTTCCGCGCCCAAGATGCTGGCATCCTCCGCGGATTCCTCGCGGTATTGGCGGGTATCGACCAGGTTGAAACGCATTAGCGTGCCCACGTCGAAGGAATCATAAATGCGGTTATTGGGGCCTTCGGGAAGCGCGGGCGGGGCGACCGGAAGATTCTCATAAAAGGCACGGTAGGCAGCTGCGCGCTGGTAGAGGAAGTGCTCGGCCTTGGTGCCAATCTCGGACCAATTGCCGGCGTAGTTATTTTCTACTTCATGGTCATCCCACACAATCGCCATCGCGGCGCGCGCATGCGCGGCCTGCAGGTGCTCATCAGATTTGAAGAGCGAGTAGCGCAGGCGATATTGCTCCAGAGTCTCCACCTTTGCCTTGAAAACATCGGGCACGCTTGCGCCCTGGCGCCACAAATTATCTCCTTCCACAATGCCGTATTCGTAGATATAGTCGCCCACGAAAATGGTCATATCCAGATCCGGCTCCTGCGCAATATGCTTCCACGGGGTGAAATAGCCGTGATACCACGCTTGACACGAAGCTACGGTGAAGGTGAAATCATCCACCTTCGCGCCGGGTGCGGGCAGAGTTTTAAACCGACCTACTGGGCTTACCTTGCCATCCACGCGGAAGCGATAAAAATACTCAGTTGCCGGCTCCAGTCCAGTGACCTGCGGATGTACCGAGTGTGCCAGCTCGCGGTGGGCTAAGGCCTCGCCCTGCTTGACGACGTCCCCAAACCCCTCATCCTTCGCAACTTCCCAACCCACGCGGACATCGCCACCGGTCATGCCGCCGTGACCATCCTCGGCCAGCGGTTCTGGGGCTAGGCGGGTCCACAAGATCATCGAATCGTGCCGCGGCGTACCCGCCGCTACGCCTAGGCCAAAAAGCTCCGAATCCTGCGGCAGATCACCACCTCGTGACGATCCCCATGAGCTCAGGCTCGACTGCGCACCCGCCTTTGCCGGTGCACTAATACCCGCAGCCACCGCCGCGGCCGACACACCTGCAATCTGCAGGAAGTTGCGACGATTAAAAGAAGAACGACTATTTGAATCAGACATACAAATTGAATCAGACATACAAAGCTCCACAAAAGGTTTAAAAGGAACTTTTTCAGCCTAAGCAGCCGCGGTGAATCGCTGGTTAAATCAGCATGAAATCTATGGAGTCCAAGGATCGTTCTCGAGGCAGTATTCAGCCGAATGTTCTGCCTGGCAGTTAAACCACCACTTCTGGTTTTCAGCGCGCATCTGCTCAACCTCAGCGGAACGTGTCATATAAGCCGGGATGCTGGGATCATAATCCGAATCTGAGCCGCCAGTCCCGTTGCCTACCGGGGAGGAGCACTGAGACGGATCGGAGACGTAATGATCTGTTTGTGGGCACCGGTAGGGGTATTTTGCCATTTGCTCGTCGCGGAGGTTTTGGCATTCTTGCGCCCAGCGAATAGTCCCATCGCTGTACAAACCGTTGGTGGTCCAACTACCGCCGCCATAAACGTACTCGGTCAGGGTGGGTTCTGTGGTGGATTCGGCGGTGTTCGCTAGGGGAGCGTCGGCAAGCGAAGGCTCAGCTTCCGCTGTCGGTTGCGGCTCCGAAGAGGACGGCTCGGGCGCAGAGCTTGTGGAACTAGAGCTGATAGGTGAACTATTGGCCGTGCTGGAGGAACTAGTTGCGGTTGCTCCTGCCGGCTGCGAATCCGGAGAGGAACAGGAAGCCAAAGAAAGCATCACCGTTATGAAAGCGACGAAGTAGGAGAGAGTTTTCATAATCTATGGATAGTAGACAATGAGAAAATATCTGGAGCGCAGGATTCATCAACTACATTGAAAGCCATGACTTCCACCACCTCCGAGCCCTCAAAGCTCCAGCCCAGCTCCTATATCCCGTTGATGTTCGCACTGCTTACGGCGGTGTTCGCTTTCCAGCTCAATGCGTCGATGCTCTCGCCAGCCTTGGCGACGATGGAAGATGAGCTGGGAGCTACCACCGCGCAGATCGGCCTGACGCAAACGGCATTCTTTACGGCCGCAGCATTGTTCTCACTGTTCCTGCCGCGCTGGGGTGACCTCATCGGACGCAGGAAGGTCCTCGTTGGCATGATGGCGGTAGCTGCGCTGGGCTGCGTGGTATCAGCCATTGCACCGAACGTCGCTGTGCTGCTTATCGGCCGCATCATTCAAGGCGTGGCAGGGCCTACGGTCCCACTGTGCCTGATTATGCTGCGCCAGCAGGTACTCAATGAACAGCAGTACGCCCTGTTGCTGGGCATTGTGACCTCGGTAAACGGTGGTATTGCCGGTGTGGATGCGCTGGCCGGCGGCTGGCTGGCAGGCAACTTTGGCTACCGCTCGGTCTTTTGGACCATGGCAGTTCTGTGCGTCATTGCAGTAGTAGCGGTGCAGGTATTTACCAAGGAGTCCACGGCCGCCGAAACCCCGCGCATGGATTGGGCAGGAGTTCTACCTCTGGCCGTGGCGCTGGGTTGCGTTCTTACCGCATTCAACGAAGCCGGCAAGCTTGCTGAGGCCAATTGGCTCCTCGTCATCATCCTTCTCCTCATCGGTGCCGCCGGCTTCTGGGCCTTCTGGAATGTGGAGAAGAAGGTCGCCGATCCGCTCGTACCGGTGGCCTACCTCAAACAACGCCGCACGTGGGCACTGCTTTCTACCACGCTGCTCACCATGACCGGTGTCTTTGCCGTGATGAATGGCCTTATCCCTAACCTTGGCCAGGATGCAGACGCCGGCGCCGGAATTTCTGCCAGCACCATTTCTTGGGTCACACTTACCCCGTACGCCCTCGCCGGCTTAGTCTTCGGCCCGATTGCCGGCTGGATGGCCTCCAAGTTGGGCTATAAGTACGTTCTGCAAACCGGCCTCGTAGGCACCGTCGTCGGCCTGATTATCTCTATTTTCGTAGTGGGTGCTCCGAACGCGTGGACCCTGCTTCTCGTCTCTATTTTCCTGGGCGTAACCTACGCGGGCATTGCCAATATCATGCTCAATGGCTTAGGAATTGTGCTCTCGCCGGCCGATAACCAGGGCTATCTGCCCGGCATGAACGCTGGCGCCTTTAACCTGGGCGCGGGTCTGTCCTTTGCAGTGCTCTTCGCGGTTTCCGGGTCTTTCGAGCATGGCTACCGCGCGGGCATGATTGCCTGCGTCATCATCCTGCTTGCGGCCCTAGCTTTGTCCTTCCGTATTCCGCGCCCCGAGTCTATTGATGACACCGTGGCAGCCGTCAACGCCCGAAAGTAGGCTCGTGGCATGACGCGAAAAATTATTCTGGACTGCGACCCTGGCCACGATGACGCGGTGGCCCTGCTTTTAGCCATGGGCAACCCCACCATCGAGCTGCTGGGAATTACCACCGTGGGCGGCAACCAGACCTTGGATAAGGTCTCCCATAATGCCCTGGTGGTCAAGGAAATCGCTGGTCACCCGGAGATTCCCGTTTATGCCGGCTGCGACCGCCCACTCGTGCGCCCCGTCGAGGTTGCCGAGGCCATCCACGGCTCCACCGGCATGGACGTGGAAGGCGTCCAACTTCCGGAACCAAGCACCGCGCTTGCCGACGCCCACGCCATCGACTTCATCATCGACACCATCATGTCCCACGAGCCCGGCACCATCACCTTCGTGCCTACTGGGCCGCTAACTAATATTGCGATGGCCGCGCGCAAGGAGCCGCGCATCGTCGAGCGCGTCAAGGAAGTAGTCCTCATGGGCGGCGGCTACCACGAAGGCAATTGGTCCCCAGTCGCCGAGTTCAATATCAAGATCGATCCCGAGGCCGCCCACATCGTCTTTGAAGAGCCTTGGCCTGTAACCATGGTGGGCCTCGACCTCACGCACCAGGCGCTTGCCACCCTGGAGGTCGAAGCAGAAATCAAGGCTTTGGAGACCCCAGTCTCGGAGTTCGTCGTCGGCCTTTTCGGCTTCTTCCGCAAGGCCTACCAGGCCAACCAAGGCTTTGATAACCCGCCGGTCCACGACCCGTGCACCATCGCCTACCTCATCGATCCGGACATCGTTCAGACCCGCAAGGCACCCGTCCACGTCGAACTTGCCGGCGCCCTTACCACTGGCATGACCGTCACCGATCTCCGCGAGCCTGCCGACGCCTCCTGCCACACCCAAGTCGCCACCACCCTCGACCACGCCGGCTTCTGGCGGCTGGTTACCGACGCTCTCAAAAACCTCGCCTAGGCCACCTTCACCCCGCGAGCCAGCCAACTTTCAGCCACGTTATCGCCCCTTAACCCTCAGTTGGGGGGGGGGGGGGCATAGCGTGGCTGCTTTCCTTGGCAGAGGCTCCCAACGGATGATTTATGCGAAATCATGTAGTCGCTGAACCAATTCAGCTATTGAGCCATCCTTAATTTTCTGGTGGAAGTTATTTCTGCCGAGATTCGTGGTTACCTTGATGTGCTTCGTCCAAACATCTAGGCCTTGGTCGCAATGACACAGATCGCACCGGTTGTGCCAGGGATGAGAACGGCGCAAAATAGGTCAGCGCTGGGGTTCAGCCTAAACTCGAAGGTAAAACCCCAACCCTAGGAGCCACCATGAAGCAGCACGCTTTCCGCCACGTCGTTGTCATGGGAGTATCAGGCTCGGGCAAGACAACGGTGGGGGAGGCCCTCTCGCCGCTGGTTGGGCTGGAGTATCGCGATGGCGATGATATGCACCCGCAGGCCAATATCGACAAGATGGCGGCGGGGATACCGCTCGATGATGCGGACCGGGAACCGTGGCTGAAGCAGATTGGTCAGTGGTTGGCGGATAGGCCGGATGGTGCGATGGTGGGGTGTAGTGCGTTGAAGCGGAAATACCGGGATCTGATTCGCGAGTATTGCCCGGGCGTGGTGTTTGTCCACGTGCACGGGGATTTTGATGTGCTGTATGAACGCATGCAGCATCGGCCGGGGCATTTCATGCCGGCATCGCTTTTGCAATCGCAATTCGATACCTTGGAGCCGCTGGAAGATGACGAAACCGGCCGGGTCTTTGATGTGACACGGCCGGCGTCGGAAATTGCGGGCGATGCCGCAGCATGGATTAAGACGGGAGCTTAAAGTCGGCGCTAGAAAGCAGCTGCGGCGCCGTACATGACCAGTACTAGGGCGAAGCCGATAACAGAGATGAGCACCTGGTTGACAGTCCAGGTCTTAAGCGTGGTCATGGTGTCCATGCCCATGAGGCGGCCGACGAGCCAGAATCCGGAGTCATTGACATGGGAGCCAAAGACGGAACCGGCAGCGGTTGCAACAACGATAAGAGCGAGCTGTAGTTCGTTGAAGCCACCAGCTTCCACGGCTGGGACCATGAGGGCGGCGGCCGTAGTTAGCGCAACGGTCGCCGAGCCCTGGGCCAGGCGCAGTGCCACGGCGATGAGGTAGCACGCCAGGATGACGGGGATGCCGAGGCCGGAAAGGGAATCAGCAAGCGCATCGCCAATCCCGGAGGTACGCAACACGCCACCGAACATACCGCCGGCACCGGTGATAAGCACGACCGAGCAGATGGGGCCGAGGGAGGAATCGACAAGCTTTTCCAACGCGGTCTTTTCTACGCCACGGCGCAGGCCCAAGACCACGAGCGCGACGAGGACGGTAATCAGCAGGGCAATGGGGGTCTGGCCCAGCATGACAAAGAACCGTACCCACGCGGCGTCGGCGTCGATGGTGCCGTAGGACGCCAAAGCATTGAGACCGGTGTTAAAGAAGATGAGCACCATGGGGATAAGCAGGATGGAGATTACCGTGGCGGCAGAGGCGGGTTTGTGAGGTTGCTCGTCCTCCGCGAGGAGGGGACCGGCGATGGCATCGGTTACCTTGATGGGGAATTTCTTACCGGAGAGCAGGCCAAAGCGGTAGCCGGAGATATACCAGGTGGGCAGGGCAAGGATGAGGCCGACTAAAAGAACGAGACCCATATCGGCGCCGTAGAATTCGCTGGCTGCAACAGGGCCCGGGTGCGGCGGCAGGTAGACGTGCATAACGGAGAATGCGCCAGCTGCCGGCAGACCGAAGGCAAGGACAGGGCCATTCAAGCGGCGAGCGACGGCGAAGATGACTGGCAGCATCACAATCAGGCCGGCATCGAAGAAAATGGGAAAGCCCATAATGAGCGACGCTAGGCCGAGTGCGAGGGGTCCTTTGGATTCGCCGAAGCGGCGGACCATGGCGTCGGCAAGCGATTTAGCGCCACCGGAAGCCTCCACCAGCCGGCCGATCATGGCGCCCAAGCCTACGAGCAGTGCCACCGAACCTAGGGTGGAGCTAAAGCTCTCTGTCATGGTGGGCACGATTCCGTCGAGGGGAATGCCCGCAGCCAGCGCCGTGAGTGCCGAGACCACCAATAGTGTGAGGAAGGCGTGAAGCTTGAAATAGATGACCAACACCAAAATTACGGCGATGGCGGCCACCGCAATGCCCAGCAGCGGGCCGGTCGACAGGGTGGGTTCCCACGTATCCATGGGCGGACTCCTTTTCTAATGCAAACCTTTGAATAACGGCAACGTTAGCAGTAGGCCTGTGTGCCGCCTAAAACAATCGGATGAATGCGACCTACCCAACACGTAGCCGGGTAAAGACAGAAAAATCCCCTAGACACAGTGCTGGGCCTAGGGGAGAGGAGTCGTCGGGCGTTTAGTCGAACTGACCCTGGATAATAGCCGCCGCATCCAGCGGGGTCACATGGTAGGAGATGGGGTTCTGGTTAGCACCTGCCATGAGCGCGCCGGCGCAGGAGTGACCGGCGCCCATCATGTGGCCCAGCTCGTGAGCGATGGTGCCCTGGACTGCTTCTGGGTACTGGGCATTAGGAATCTTGATGAAGACCATCTTGTGATCCGGGTAAGCGGCACCCTGGACGTAGCCATTTGGGTCGGGCTTGAAGATGATGGCGATGGTGTCATCATCAGCCTCAGAAGGCTTAACTTCCTTCAGGGAAGCCTTGCCCTTGAGGGCCTTGTTCCACTCGGCAACCGCGGCATCCAGCTGCTTGCGGTACGGGAAGTTTTCAACCACCTTGTACTCCAGCACGCCATCTTTGAAGTACGGCTTTACGGAGTCTTCATCGTGGAGGATGGAAGGATCCGGGACCGGCTTGCCATCGTTGGCCAACTTGGTGATGGTCTTGCAGGTGCCTGGAGAAATGAGGGAGCGAACTGGGTCGCTCTTGGCGCTGGCGGCCGGTGCGGCGACGGTGCCGAGGATGGCTGTTGCAGCCAAAGTGGCGGCAGATAGCTTCTTGAAAGAAGGCATAGGCAGTGAATTACCTTTCGGTTGATTTTAAGGTTCGCTGAGTGCAATATTCCGAGCAATATCCGTGGGAAACGGCACTGCACGGGCGTCTTATGTGTGCGAGCATATATCAGTTTCTTATCTTCTGCAAAGGGAAAAATAAGAATCTAAGGTGTCAACTGCCTATTTGCTGCTTCTAGTTCAGGCGCTGCCCGGTGGTGGTGCTAAATAGATGCACTCGGTCCGGGTCGGGGGAAACGTAGAAAGTATCGCCCACCGCATAGCGGCCGCGGGCATTGACCAGGATGCCGGTCTGACCGCCCATGCGGGTAGAGGACTTAAGGATGCCATCGGCGGAGCTGCTGCCCGCGGCGTCGTTCAGGTCGCCATAAACGTAGGTCTGGTTACCCAGTTCCTCGATATGCGCGACAGTAAACTTTGCCCCACCGTTGCCGGTATCGCTTAACTGCCAGTCTTCAGGGCGGATGCCCACGGTGACAGTCTCAACGCCATCGAAGTTGTAATTGGCCAAGTTGATGGGGGTAGAGCCTATACGCAGCTCCGAGGAGTTATGGGATAGGTCGTAGATATTCATCGCCGGGGAGCCAATGAATCCGGCGACAAAGACGTTCTGCGGGCGGTCATAAATGGTACGGGTGGTATCCACCTGCTGTAGGACGCCGGCGTTGAGAACTGCGACGCGGTCACCCATGGTCATCGCCTCCGTCTGGTCATGGGTGACGTAGACGGTGGTGGTGCCAAGGCGGCGCTGCAGGTTAGAGATCTGCGCGCGGGTGGATACGCGCAGCTTGGCATCCAAGTTGGACAAGGGCTCGTCCATGCAGAATACGGCCGGCTCGCGCACGATGGCGCGTCCCATAGCTACGCGCTGGCGCTGGCCGCCGGAAAGATTGGCGGGCTTGCGGTCCAGCAAATCTTCCATCTGCAGGATCTTCGCAGCCTCTTGCACGCGAGACTTAATCTCGCTTTTAGGGACCTTGCGGTTTTCCAGTGCGAAAGACATATTCTGCGCTACGGACATATTGGGGTAGAGCGCATAGTTTTGAAAGACCATGGCCACGTCGCGGTCCGAGGGGCTCACCCCGGTGACGTCCTTACCACCGATACGAATGGAGCCGCGGTCGGTGGGCTCGAGGCCGGCGAGCATACGCAGGCTGGTGGACTTACCGCAGCCGGAGGGGCCGACAAGGACCAAGAATTCGCCGTCAGCAATATCGAGGTTGAGGCGGTCAACGGCGGGGCGCTTAGCATCCTTGGAGTAGATGCGGCTTGCGCCATCGAAGGTGACAGTGGCCATGGTTACCTTTCAGAATGTAGTGAGGGGAGGAGGGCGCCTGGGGGAGCCTACTTATTGATGACGGTCTTGACCTGGTTGTTATAAATGGACTGCAGGGTCTTTTGCAGGTCTGTAAGCACCTTGGTGACGTCATCGCGGTTGGTGACAATCTTTTCGAAAGCACCACCAATCTCCTGGTCCGCGCCGGGCAGGAAGACACGGGCATTATCCTGCGGGCGAGTCTCCGGAAGTTGCTTGATGGCGGTTTCGAAGTTCGGGTTTTCCTCCATGAACTTCTTCTGATCCTTGTTGTCTACCGCGGTGGAGCGCACCGGCATATAGCCCACGTTCTGGGACCAGTAGCAGGTGTTTTCCTCATTGGTGATGAAGTCGATGAGCTTAATTGCAGCCAACTGGCGGTTCTTGCTGATGCCAGCTGGGATGGCAAGGCCAGCACCACCGGTAGGGCAGGCGCCCTCGCCAGTCGGGTTAGGCAGGAAGGCGGTACCGAGCTCGAATTTGGCGGTATCGGTCAGGCCTGCCAGGTCACCGGTGGACAGCACAGTCGCGGCTGCACGGCCGGTGCCGAACTCCATGGCCATGTCATTGCCCACGTAGGAGTAGCCCTTCTTTTCATCGGTGATGTCTTTGAGCCACTCGACGGCCTTGATGGTCTTGTCATCGGTGAACTTCAAGTCCCACTCATCGGAGTAGGCACCGCCCTTGGACCACAGTGGGCCTTGGAAGATCCAGCCCAGGTAGTCCACGGCATCGCCCCAGCCAAATGGCTTCATCTTGGAATCGGCCGCGGCGAGCTTCTTGGACCACTCGTCCATCTCATCCCAGGACTTCGGGCCGCGGTCAGGCAGACCGGCCTTCTTCCACGCATCCTTGTTGTAATAGAACAACGGCGTGGAACGAGCGAAAGGAAGCGCAAAGTGGCCGCCGTCGTAGTTGTAATCCTCGTAGAGTGGCTGCACATAGGTAGACAGGTCGATGCCGGCTTCCTTCGCCAGGTCATCCACGTTGGCGATCTGGCCGTTGATGGCAAAGTTGTACCACCAGACGTCGGAAAGCACCACGATGTCCGGTAGATCTTGGCCGGTGAGCGCGGCGTTGAATTTCTGTGCAGCCTCTTCGTAGTTCTTGCCGGCATCAACGAGGTTGACCTTGATATCAGGATTCTCCTTTTCAAAGCGGGAGATGATTTCCTTCTCAATGTCCTTAGACGTGCCCGGGTGGTTGGACCACCAGGTCAGTTCGGTGACTTCACCATCGCCGCCTTTGTCTTTACCGCCTTGTGGGTTAGTAGAAGAGGTGCCGGCGCAAGCGGCGAGAGTGGTGGCAGATGCGGCTGTGGTAGCAAGGGCGAGGAATGTGCGGCGTAGCATGTAGTTCTCCTGAAAAATCCTGGTTAAGGGGGGGAAATAAAGTATGTGGAAACGGCGAGCGTGGGTGGGGTAGAAGTCCTTCTATCCCTTGACGGCGCCAGTGGTCAGGCCTTGAATCATGTACTTTTGCAAGGCTAGGAAGATGATCACCATCGGGATGATGGTGAGGATGGTGGCGGCCATAACCGGACCCCAGTTGGTCACGCCATCGTTGTTTTGCAGCATGGTCAGACCCACCTGCAGTGGGGCAACGTCCTCAGTATCGGCCATGAGGAATGGCCACAGGTAGGTATTCCATTCATTGACCATGGTGATGACGGAAAACGCGGTCAGCGTTGGCCAAGAGACCGGCAGGAGCACCTTGGTAAGCAGGCGGATGGGGCCGGCGCCGTCCATACGGGCGGCTTCCACCAGCTCATAGGGCAGGGATAAAAAGTGGTTGCGCATGAGGAAGGTGCCGAAAGCCACGCCGGCCAGCGGCACGATGATGCCCACGAAGGTATTGCGCCAGCCCAAGGAATTGACCAAGGCGTAGTTAGAAATGACGGTGATCTCGCTGGGCACCATGAGTGAGGAAATGACCAACAAGAACACCAGATGGCGGCCTGGGAAGCGCAGGATGGCCAGCGCATAGGCAGAGATGACACCAAGCACAATCTTGATGATGGACAGCACTGCGGTAATGACTACCGAGTTGCGCAGGTAGGTCCAGAAAGGCACGCGGGTGGTGGCATCGGAGTAATTCCCAGTCTCCCATACCGGCGGCAGCCAGTTGACCGGATCTGTATAAATATCGCCCTTGGCCTTGAAAGAGGTCATGAGGATCCAAAAGAGCGGGAGACCAATAAGGAGCAGTACCGCGAGGATGCCCAAATAGCCGCCTACGAGCTTGGTGCGACGGGTGGTGGGGGATTCATCCGTGACCATGTGAAGGGTTGAAGTAGCCATAGTGGGTTAACCTCGCTTATCCATGATGCGTACCTGGATCAGGGTGATGATGAGCAGGATCAGGAACAAGATGGTGGCGGCAGTCGCACCGTAGCCGGCGCGGAAGTTGACGAAGGTCTCGTTATAAATCTGGAAGACCAACGTCTGCGTGCCATTGCCCTGTGGGCCGCCACGGGTCATGACGTTGATGATGTCGAAGACCTGCACGGAGTTAAGAAGCACCGTGATGGAAAGGAAGAAGGTCGTATTGCGCAGCTGCGGCATGGTCACACGCCAGAATTTGCGCCAGCGTCCGGTGCCGTCGATAGCGGCGGCTTCATCCAGTTCCTTGTCTAGGCCTTGGAGCGCGGCTAGATAAATGACAAAGGTATATCCAAGGTTTTTCCACACGAAGGTGAACGTCACCATGAACATCGCCCAGCCTGGCACGGCATAGAAATTCGGGGAGTCGATGCCGAACCAGCCCAGCATGTCCTGGATGAGGCCAAAGTTCGGGTCAAAGACGAATTGGAAGGCGATACCAATGGCCGCCCCAGAGATGGCATAGGGCGCGAAGACCACCGAGCGTGCAAAGTTGCGGCCCTTAATGTTCTGGTTGAGCAGCAATGCCAGCGCTAGACCGATGATCATGGAGCCAATGACCGCAAAGAATGTGAATACCACAGTGTTGAGCACGATGGTCTTCGTATCCTCGCGGCTAAACCACTCCACATAATTGTCCAAGCCTACAAAGGTGGAGGTAGGGCTGGAAATATTCCAATTGAAAAAGGATAGCCGGATATTATCTAGCAGCGGCCGGTAAGTAAATACAGCCAGCAGGATCAGGTTCGGCGCTAAAAGCGCTGCGGCCAGCAGCCATTCCTTGTGGCGATTGCGCGCTGCTTTGCGTACCAGCGCCGCAGAATCACTGGGGTTTTCCGTGTGGGTGGGACGGGCGATGGTAGTGCCTGAGTTGCCGCCACTGAGAGAGTCTTCCTGAAAGGTCACTCGGTCAATCTAGGGTGGACGGGTGAAGCCCAGATACATGAAAAACAAACAATCAGTGAATTATTAATGTCCGATGGGTTAAAAGTGGATGCGTCATCAAATTTTTTTAAAAACTCCAGCTCAGCGGGCCGTGGTGCCTGTCTCTTTTCCATAAAACTATGGCTGGCATTACAAAAATGCCTTGCTTGCCGACGCCCACCTTCCTCCCACCCTTCTACACTGGCACCCATATTCCACCGCGATTCCACAAGGAGGAAGCAATGTCTGTCCGCACTGTCTGCAGCAACTATGACTCCGTCAAAGTTTGGCAGGAGCCACTTTATAAGGACCTGCATCAGCACCCGGAGCTATCAATGCAGGAGGAGCGCACGCTTGGCATCATCAAGGGCAAGCTTGCTGACCTCGGGTTTGAACAAGTGGATGTAGGCGGTGGCGTGGTTGGCATCTTAGAAAATGGTGCCGGGCCAACTGTCATGCTGCGCGCGGATTTTGATGGCCTACCAGTCAAGGAAGACACTGGCCTGGATTATGCCTCCACCGATACCGCCCTTGACTCGGATGGAAACCCCATATCCGTCATGCACGCCTGCGGTCACGATTCGCACGTGGCCAGCCTGCTGGGCATGGGTGCGCTCATGGCGCAGGCCACCGACCAGTGGTCCGGCACCCTGCAACTAATTTTCCAACCGGGCGAGGAAATCGCCGCCGGTGCCCAGTCCATGGTGGATGACGGTCTGGTAGATAAGGTAGCAACTCCCGATGTTGTCCTAGGCCAACATGTTTTTGCTAGCCAATTTCCTGCTGGCACCGTTGCTCTTGCCGCAGGACCCTTCATGTCCACCGCGGTAAGTCTGGATGTCAAGGTTTATGGCCAAGGCTCGCACGGTTCCATGCCACACCTCAGCGTCGATCCAGTGGTGTTGGCCAGCTCCATTGTGATGCGCCTTCAGACAGTCATTTCCCGCGAACTAAGCCCTTCCGAGTTTGGCGTGTTGACCGTGGGTGCTATCAATGCCGGTTCGAAGGCAAATATCATTCCTTTTGAGGCTAACCTGAAGATCAACGTGCGTGCCTATAGCGAGCAAGTACGCGACAAAATCTCCGGCGCTATCGAGCGCATCGTCAACGCCGAGTGCCAGGCTGCCGGTAGCCCTCAGCCTGCTGAATTTAACTATCACGATGCCTACCCGCTTACCAGCAATGATGACGAGACCACGGCGCGGCTCCAGAAAGCCTTCACATCCTACTTCGGCGCCGACCGCGTTCTTACCGCAGAACCCCTCACGGCCAGTGAGGATTTCTCCACCATTGCGCGTGCCTTTGGGGTTCCCTATTGCTTCTGGGTATTTTCCGGCCGCGAAGAGGGAAAAGATGTTCCCAACCACAGCCCGCACTTCGCCCCGCTGCTCCAACCCACATTGCGCACTGGCACCGAAGCACTTGCTGCCGCTGCATTGAGCTATCTGGGCAACGACTAAGCGGGAAACTGTACATGGCCGCACGGTTCTTAAAAGATGTGCGGCCATTGCTGCTGGCATCCGGGCTATGGGGGAGTAGTTCATAGCCGCCAAGTCTGGTGAGTTTTCTCTATGCAAGGTTTTCCTGCGTCCACCGTTTCTTAGTGCAATTAACCGGCAGACCCCTAAAACAGCTCCAACGCCCGGGCCTCACTTGGGGCCGCAGGGCGCTGGAACTGGTTCTCTCTATCTCTCTTGCGTTCTCTCAAACGCATGAACTTAAGATAACTCCCTAGCCTGCTACAGGCCTGCGTTTTACCTGTGAGTATTGTGGTAATGGGGTGGAAATCGCCATATAAACGCGCAGACCAGCCCACGGTGTAAAAGGCGGCGACCTCTAGGTCGATGAAGAACTATTCATAGGGGTGCGGTTCTGCGTAGGATTCTAGGTAAAACTAAAAGTGTGTTCTCGGGCTTCGGTTGGGGTCGAGAAGCCTTTAAATAGGCGCTAAAACCGTGTCAGAGGAGGAGATGTGTCGCAACAATTTGATCCAGAATTGCACCGGCAAATGGGCGTGGAAGCGGATGTTGTCTTGCGGGTGGGAATGCTCCTAATGGGTGCCGGCACTTCTGGTTACCGTGTTTTAAGGGGGATGAAACGCAGTGCGCGAGCTTTGGGGTTTGACCACTTAGATGCCACAGTGGGTTTGACGCAGATTACTTGTACGTTCCACCGCGGGGAATATTTCAGGACAGTGATTGCCCGGCAACATTCTCCTGCGGTTGATGCTTCGCGGATAGAAGCCTTAGAAGACCTGACCCATAATCGGCTCTATGCGGGGATTACTGCCCAAGAATTGGCCGCAAAGCTGGATGTTATTGAGTTTGGAGTCAAAAAGCGCTGGAGCGGTTTAGTTCTTTCTTTTGCCGCCGCGATCGCGTGCGCGGCGTTTGCGTATCTTAACTGTTTCCCGCTAGAAGCGGTGGGGTTGGTGGCTCTAGCGGCGTTTGCAGGCCAGTTTGTGCGGTACACGGTTCTCCACCGGCACGTCCATCAAATCGGGGGAGTAATTGCTGGCGGGGCAACGGCAAGTATCGTTTTCTTCCTTTTAACGGAATTTTTTGGTGCGATAGGCTCAGTGGCTCCGAGTGAATTGTCCTCGGGCGTGGTAGCAGCGGTTTTATTCTTGATCCCCGGATTTCCTCTTTTCTCTGCTTTGATCGACATTGCGCGTTTTGATTTGGACGCAGGAATAGTCAGGTTAGGGTACGCCTTCACTGTTATATTTACAGCGACTTTCACAGTCTCGATGGTTAGCTGGTTGACACAACTTACCCCTGATCCGCCCGCCCCTGCACAGGATATGAAGTGGTTTTTGTTGGCGCCGGTCGCAAGTTTTCTGGGAATTGCTGGCTTTGCCTTTCTTTTCAACTCTTCCCGCCGCATGGTTTTGGTGGCAGCGTGTGTCGGAACGGTGGCAAACGAGCTCCGTTTGATCCTCATTCACGCAGGTACAACTATTTTCTTTGCGGCATTCGTGGGAGGACTATTGATTGGGCTGCTAGGTGCGGTTGCTTCTAAAAAGGCGCGCCTTCCTCGTATTACAACGACCGTTCCGGCTGCCGTGATTATGATTCCGGGGGTGACAATGTTTCGAGCAGTGTTTTATTTGAATGACGGTCAAATGGATCAAGCTTTGGCAAACGTTGCGACAGGAATGATGGTGGTTGGTTCTATTGGCGCCGGATTGGTGTTTTCTCGCCTGCTAACTGATAAGGATTGGGCATTGGGCCGACTTATTGATTTTGATAAAAAAATTCCGCAGAAGCCCTCTACAGCATGAAGTTAGGGTCTTAACTGGGAAAACGCCTGTGGCCCCCACTTCCTTTCGGAACTGGGGGCCACAGGCGTCTCTCTCACTGTTTCCATATATCGGCATGTGCCGCCCTGTGGAAACTGCAGGGGGTTCTCTCTATCTCTCTCATATGCGCTCTCTCAAACGCACGATCTCAGTATGGGGCACTGTGCTGTAGTGTCCATGAGGCTCGGCTGTTGGGTGGCTGTTAATGGCTGGGAGGGGATGGATAAGGCGCTGACAAGCGTAACAATTGTGGGGGAGTGCAATATTGGCGCATAAAAGTGACGTACACCATAAGTTGATTCTGTAGGGTTGAGGGCATGCGCGCAGCGGGCCTGCGCCGTTTTCAACTGCTTGTATAGCTACAGAATTGAGGTGAGGAGCATGTCTCCTCTCACTTCCCAACCCCCAGCCAATGATGCCGTGCCGGCACAGGTGGAAGATACAGAAGAAACAAAACGCCAGCATCGCTCGGCCATAAAGGCAGCGTTTATAGGCACCTTCATTGAGTGGTTCGATTACGCAGCCTATATCTATATGTCCGCGATTATCTCCCGAGTCTTTTTCCCGGAGATGGAAGGCCGCCGTGCCCTGATTATGACGTTTGCGCTCTTTGCGCTGTCATTCTTGGTGCGGCCTTTGGGTGGCATCGTATGGGGTCACTTCGGTGATAAACACGGACGCATCCAGACCCTAACGGTCTCCATTGTGATGATGTCCCTGGCTACCGCGTGCATCGGTTTCCTTCCTGGCTATGCCACCATCGGCTTCGCCGCGTCCCTTTTGCTGCTGCTGTGCCGCATGGTGCAGGGTTTTTCGGCAGCCGGTGAGTATGCAGGCGCGGCCACGCACTTGGCCGAGATCGCTCCGGCCGGCAAGCGCGGCATATATTCCGCGGTGGTGCCGTCCGCTACGGCTTCCGGCTTGTTGCTGGGCTCGCTCATTGCCTCGTTGCTGACGGGCGTGCTCGACGATGCCGCCTTGGATTCCTGGGGCTGGCGCGTGCCTTTCTTGATTGCGTTGCCTTTGGGCATGTACGGTCTGTGGATTCGCCGTCATACGGAGGAGTCCTCCCACTTTGAGGATCAGGATGAACCGGAAGAATCTCCGTTGCGGGAGGTGCTCAAGTATCCCAAGGCCTTGGCCATTGCCTTTGCTGGTGCGGTGCTCAACGCCATTGGCTTCTACGTCATTTTGACCTACCTGCCCACCTACCTCTCAGAAGAGTTGGGTATGGCCGCAACCCCGGCGTTTATAGCGTCCTCTGTTGCCTCCGCATTCTATGTGGGCTTTGCCTTGCTTACCGGCATGCTTTCGGACCGCCTGGGCCGCCGCACGACCATGCTGTGCGCGGCCGCTTTTATGGGCGTGACTATCATTCCGGCCTTTATGCTTCTCGACGGCGCCGGAATCCTCCTCGTCATTATCATTCAGGTCTGCTTGGGTGGCGTGCTGGCGCTCAACGACGGCGTCCTGCCCTCCTTCCTTTCCGAGCAGTTCCCCACGCACGTCCGTCTATCCGGTTTCGCTCTGACGTTTAATACGGCCAATGCTGTCTTTGGCGGTACTGCTCCGATGATCGCCACCTGGCTTATTGATGTCACTGGTCTGCAGCTTGCCCCTGCTTTCTATTTGGTGGCTGCGGCGCTGGTGACTGGAACCGCGGTGCTATTCGCGTCGAAAAAGAATAAGCTGCACCAGTAGCGCTTAAGACAAAAGATAAAACGCCTGCGGCCCTCGGAACCGGAAGGAACCGAGGGCCGCAGGCGTCTCTCTCTACAAGGTGTTTCCATGTATCGGCCTAAGCCGCCCTCTGGAAACTGAGGGGTTCTCTCTATCTCTCTCGTATGCGCTCTCTCAAACGCATGATTTAAGTATGGGGCACGGGGCTGCTACCACAATGGATTGTGCCTGATAGGTCCCTGCTAGTTGCTGAAAGTTTTCTGCTAGCCCATTTGTGACTTAGTAGTCATAACTTTCGGCAGTATTTGCATCCGCGCCAATGCGTTGCAGGTGTGTGCGGCGCTTTAAGCGGATGGCCGGGCGGGCTGCCATGCCGAGGCTGCCCAGGAGGTAGAAGACGGTAGCGACCATCGACAAGCCGGCAAGCGTTAACACCGAGCCGAGGATAAACACCACGGAGATGGCGATATCATTGGCGATGGAAAACGTCTCGTATTTGTTTTTAATTTTGATTTCGTTATTCTGCCCGAGCTTGATTTTTAGGTCGGGGTCCTTTTCCTGTTCTGACATGATGCCTCCCACCTTGCCAGACAGGAAAAGTGCTTGTCGAACCACGTTTTTGTGGGATTATTGGAACATTCCCCAGATAGTGGCAAAGAGCACGATAAAGCCCATGACCGCCACGAAATACTTGGTCTTTTTGCCGCGGAAGCGGGCTAGGGCGTCCACTCGGTAAATGACCCAGATGGGAAGCAGGTAGGTCATGAAGGCGAAGAAGACGCCGCCCACGACAGAAATCATGTCCAGGATGGAGGGGTTGAAAATTCCTACCAGTGACGTGGCGATGAAGATGAAGAGGTAGGTCCATAGGTCGAGCGTGCGGGCAGACATCTTCTTTGTGGCTTTCGGGGCGGCCAGGTTGAAGAGGTACTGGGTGCCCTCGATGGTGCCAAGGGCATGGCCGAAATAGGAAGAAGCCACTGCACAAATAACCACGATGGGTGCCATGTAGGCCATAAATGGGGTGCCGGTCTCGTTGGCGAAGTAGGAAAGTACCGGCAGGTTCTTGTCATTTGCCTCCTGCATGCCGTCTGCACCCATGGCCAGCGCGCAGGACCAGACAAAGAACATGGTGAAGACGGTTAGCAAGATGGCGGAATTGCGGATAACCTTATCGGATTGTGCGTGGTGGTCCGCGCCGTATTCCTTTTCCATGCCCAGCGAGAATTGGGAGATCGCAGCAACGAAGGAGAAGGAGAACACCAAGACGGGAAGGATAAGGATAATGGCCTTGATAACGCCGCCAGCGGTGTGATCGCCGGCCTCCATGAAGGACCCGAGGTCCCATTGTGGAATGAGGTAGAGCGATACTGCTGCCAGCGCCACGATGAGCGGGTAAACCACGAACTGAGCAATCTTCAACATGATGGCATTGCCAAAGGCAAGTGCCAGCGTCATCAGACCTACGCACAGCGGTGCCAAGATGTAGCGGGAAATTTCCGGCCCGCCTAGCTGGTTGACGATGAAACTATCGACTGTATTGGTAATAGATACGCCGTAAATGAGCACCACCGGGAAGATGGTGAACCAGTAGATAATCGCGAGGATGATGCCGTTGCCCCGGCCAAAGAAGTGAGTGAGTACTGCAAGGACGTCTTCGCCATGCAGCGGCGAATAGCTAATGATCCAGGAGAAAGCACGGTGGGCCAGGTAGGTCATCGGGAAGATGAGCAGGGTGGCTACCAGTAGCGGGACGAAGCCGAAACTGCCGGCGGAAATCGGCAAGAAGAGGATACCTGCGCCCACGGCAGTGCCGAAGAGCGTGATGGTCCACTGGCTATTGACGGCCTTATTGGTAGCTACCTGGCTGCCGCTTGGGGTGTCTGCGCCGCCGGTAGTGGGTGAACTAGCCGGTGAAGCAGGCGCATTCGCAGTCGTGTGAGACATAGAATTTATCCTTCAGTACGTGTGAATGAGCTAACATAAACAATCTATATGAAGGTTTTGGCAAACGAAAGCAAATGTGTGATCTAGATTAAATAAAAGCTAAAGACCGCCGCACCGAGGGTGGGGCAACGGTCTTTGGGAATCTTGCTAAGGCTTGGCAGCTAGTCCGCGATCAGGTTTTCTTCCTTCAAAAAATCGAGTGCCACGGTGGTGTAGTCCTCACCGTCGACGTCGACGCGGGCATTGAGTTCCTGCATCTTTTCGTCGGTAAGCAGCTGTGACAGGGGAGCGAAGAGCTCTTTAATTTCTGGGTGTTCATCTAAAACCTCGGTGCGGATAACCGGGGCAAGGTTGTACTTAGGGAAGAACAGATCAGGGTCCGTCAACACCTGCAGTTGGAGGGCTTTAATGCGGCCATCGGTGGCGAAAACGGAGCCAAAGGTGCATTCTCCCTTGTCTAAGGCGGCATAGACCGCGCCGGAATCCATTTCCTTAATGCGGCTGCGTGGAGGCTCTTTCACCCCATAACTCTTGAGCATGGGAAGGAGTCCATCATTGCGGGCGAGGAATTCGGCATCGGTGCAGAAGGTTTGCTGCTCGGGAGGAAGCTCCTTAATATCCGCGAGCGTCTCTACGTCCGATTCTTGGTGCGTCTTCTCACTTGTAGCCAAGGCGTAGGTATTGTTCATTGGCGCTGGCGGCAGCCACGTTAAGCCATTTTCCTTATCAGCCTTTTCCACGGCTGCGTATTGTTCCCGTGAACCAGGAACGGGATCATCATGGCCCAAATAGGTAATCCATGCGGTACCGGTGTACTCAAACATCGTGTCCATATCGCCTACTTGGAGGGCTTGGCGGGCCGAAGTAGATCCCGGAATATTGGTGAGATCCTTGACGTTGGCACCCGCTGACTGCAGCAAAATGGCTCCAATTTTTCCCAAAATGATCTGCTCGGTGAAGTTCTTTGACCCGATGGAAATGGTCTCGCCTCTCAGATCAATGCCGGCGAGATCGCCTTGCAGTTCGCCGCGGGGAATCAAACCACCTGCAGTACCAAGGCCACAGCCCGCCAGAAAAAGGGTGCCTACCGCGGTGAGTGTTGCCATCAGGCGTTTCATTTGATCATCCCCTTCGGCGTAAAAGCGAGTTCCAATAGTCGGCCCACCCATTCCACGGTGAGCGCTAAGGCTGCGATAAGTACCGCGCCCGAAACAAGGATCGGCGTGCGATAAAGGTTGATTCCAGAGGTGATGAGTCCGCCAAGCCCACCGGCATCGATAAACGTGGCAAACGCACCTGCGCCTACGAGAAGCACCAAAGACGTGCGGACACCGGTCATGATGACCGGCAGCGCAAGCGGAAGCTCTACCTTGGCGAGAACCTGCATGGGGGACATGCTTAGCCCGTGCGCTGCCTCAATGAGCTGCTTGTCGACGCCCCTTAAACCTGCAATGACATTGGCCAGCACCGGCAAGAAGGCATAAAACCACAACCCGAGGATGGCAACCGGAGTGCCGAAGCCGAGCCAAATGGCCAGGAGTACAATGACGCCAACGACCGGAGCTGCCTGACCAATATTGGCGATACCCGTGACCACGGGGGCAAGAAATTGCGTGGACTGTCTCGTGAGCAGAATCCCTAAGGGGATTGCGGCAGCGATAACCAAGAGTGCGGAAATAAGCACGAGCACGAGGTGCTCCCACGCCAAAGCCGCGACGGAATTGAGCTCCAAGGTGCGAGCCTCAATTTCATCAAGATCCGCGGTGGCGTGCCAAATGAGCCATCCGACAACTGCCGCGATGACTAGAACTGGAATACCGAAAATGAGGAGCCGGTTCTCTCCTCCGAGGCGTTTAAGCTTTTCCACTGCTACCTCCTTCACCGCGAGGAGAGTGGGCATCGGAGTTGATCTGACGGATGTAGTCATTGACCGTGTCATAAAGGAGCACGCCTTGGAATTTTCCGCGGCGGGTAACCATGGCGCCGCCGTGGGAGGAAGCAAGCATGGCCGACATGGCGTCGCTAAGCGTAGAACGAGCTTCCACCACAGAGGACAACTCTATAGTCGGATCAGGAATGAACTCAAAGCGGCTGAGCTGGCGTTTGGTGATCCATTCGCGCGGGTGATCGTGCTCGTCCAGGATAACGACAGTCCCTTCTCCGGCGGTATCTAAACGCTCGAGAACGTCTGCAGTCTTCTCGCCGATGCGCCCTATGGGTGGCGACCAAAGCTCAAGTTCATCCGCGCGCCGCAAATTTAGCTGCTTGAGGGCAGAGCCCGAACCGATGAAGTCTTCCACAAAATCATTCGCTGGTGCGGCCAGAATATTTTCCGGCGTATCGTACTGGCTAATCTGCGCGCCGGGTTCAAAAATGAGGATACGGTGGCCCAGCTTGATCGCCTCATCGATATCGTGCGTTACGCACACAACGGTCTTCTTTAGCTCCGATTGGATGTTTACCAGTTCATCCTGCAGGTGCGTGCGCGTAATCGGGTCCACTGCGCCGAAAGGCTCATCCATGAGCACCACTGGGGGATCGGCCGCGAGACCACGCGCTACACCCACACGCTGCTGTTGTCCGCCCGAAAGTTCTCGGGGGAAGCGGTCCCGGTAGATCGAGGGATCCAAGCCCACCATGTCCAAGAGCTCATCGGTGCGCTGTGAGATTTTGTTGTTATTCCATTTCTTGAGCTTTGGCACGAGTGCAATATTGTCTGCGACGGACATGTGGGGAATGAGGCCGCCGCCTTGAATAACATATCCGATGTCTCGGCGCAGCTGGGTGGAATTCTTCTTGGTTACGTCTTCACCGTTAATCCGGATTTCGCCGCTGGTGGGTTCGACCAGGCGGTTAATCATTTTAAGCGAAGTGGTCTTACCACAGCCGGAAGGTCCCACAAATGCCACGAGCTCTCCGGCGGGGATGCGGAAAGACAACTCTTTTACCGCAGGTGATTTCTGTCCTGGGTAAGACTTGGTCACGTGGTCAAAGACGATTTCAGCACCGCTGGTCTCGCTAGCTGAAACCGGACTTGATTGCTTGTTTTGTGTCATGCGGAAATGCCTTTCGGGGTGGTCAGTTTCTGGATGCCGGCAAGAATTGCATCCACGATGAGAGCGATTACCACGACGCCGAATGTGCCGACTAGCGTGTAATTCAGCGCGTTGGTGCCGCCAATTTGGCTAAGGCCGGAATAGATATAGCCGCCGAGGCCTGGTCCAAGTGCATAGGCCGCGATGGCGGCCACGCCCATAGACATCTGGGTTGCCACTCGGATGCCAGTCATGATGATGGGCCATGCCAGTGGCAAGCGGATGCGAAAAAGAATCGCCGCTTTGCTCATGCCTTGTCCGCGAGCAGATTCAATAATGCTGGGGTCCACCGTATGCAGCCCGACAATCGCGTTGCGCAGAATTGGCAAAACTGCATAAAAGACTACGAGAACTACGGAGGGCACTGTGCCGATTCCAAAGAGGGGAATGGCGAGGCCGAGAAGGGCGAGTGAGGGAAGCGTTAGGCCAATGGAGGATAGGGCATTGGCTAGGGCCGCTCCGCGTGGGCGTTGAGCCGCAAAAATAGCTATCACGAGAGCGATTATTAGTGCTACGGCCACGGATTGGATGACCAAGCTGGTGTGCTGATAGCTGCGGAAGAGGATGTCCTGCCAACGCGCAGCAATAAAATCTGTCATTTCATCACCTTAAAGAAAGAAGGAGAGGGTGGGATTGGTGTTTTAGTCTCTATAAAACTCCCTTCGAGAAGGCATGACGTACCGGTCAAGGATACAAAGTTGGAGGTGGGTCGGCCAATGGACAAGAAGAAGGCCGCCGCACCATGGGAGGTGCGGCGGCCTTCTGTTTGAGACGGGCTAGGAAACTATATTCCTAGGGCAGAAGTGAGGTGTTCTTAGAACAGGCCCTCAGCCTTCTTGCCAAAGTCATTCAAGGTGTGCTCGCGGGAATCAACGTTCTGGTCGTTGTACTTGGAGTCATCACCCTTGATGCGGGAGGTCTGGGTTACCTCGATGTTATTGATGAGGCGGCCTTCCTTGGTCTTGCCATCGCCGAAGTCCAGGTTCGCAATGCGAGCCTCCTCGCCAGCGTTAATCGGGTTAGCCAGGGTTACCTCGAAGGAGCGGGTGGAGGTCTTCTCGTTGAAGCCCAGGTCACGGATGTGAGCGCCTTTGGAGGAACGCGGAGTGATGAGGCGGTCAACGCCCTTCGGGCCCTTGGCGGTCTTCACATCAACGCGGAACTGGGTAGCTGGGAACTCGCCGTAGTAGCGCTCGGAGCCAACGTTCTTGGCGCGGACTGCAACGGTGCCTGCGAAGCCAGCGTGCTTAGCGCCGGAAACGGTCATGTAAGGCTCGAGGTCGAGCTTGTGCTTGGAGTCCTTCTTGTCCTCCTTGGCATCAACCTCTTCCTGCTTCTTCTTGTCAGCAGCCTCTTCGTTCTTGCCCTCTGCCTCAGAAACCTTCTCGGCATCTTCCTTGGCGGTGCCCTCGGTGTCCTTGATTACCTCTGCGTCAGCCTCGAGGTTCTTGTCCTCTTGCACAACCTTCGGGTCGTTGACGTCGGTGGTGTTCTGGGCATCCTTGTTAGGAGCGTAGGAATCAGACAGCTTGTCGTACAGCTTGACGCGAACTTCGTTCTTAACCGGCTGCATTGCATTCCAAGCGGTCGGGGTGGACCAGGTGCCGTTTGGCTTGCAGTACTGCTGGGTACCGGTCATGTTCAGCACGCGGAAGCCGTAGGTAGCTTCACCGGTGTGGTTTGGCGGAACGTCGTAAGGTCCGATGGACTGGCCAGCCTCCCAAGACAGGGAGTAGGAGGCGCTAGCACCAATCTTGGTTGCGATCTCGTGGGAGATGCCTGCGGAGCCTTCAGCATTCTTGCCGGAGCCCTTGCCGCCCAGGTTCATGGACGTGGTCTCGGTGCGGTCACCGTTGACGGAAACGGAGATGGACTGGGACTTGGACAGATCCTGCTGCAGCGGGATGTCCTTCTTGGTCTGGTTGGTGGTGGAGATGGTGCCGGCCGGCAGGAAGCGATCGGAAACCTTGTAGACCACGGTGCGGTGGTCCTCCCACGGGTTACATACCGGGCGAGGGTTCAGAACGTTCGCCTTCATGTGGTCGGAACCGTGGGTGGTGTGGATGATGGGCAGATCCGGGTTCAGCGCCGGGGTTTCCGGGTAGGACTCGGTCTGGGTGGTGGCGCCAGCCAGCGGTGCCGCGAATGCGGTGCCGGCGACGATGAGGCCGGCGGTCAAGCCGGTCATGCGACGACGAATCGACATCTAGAACTTCTCCTAATGCAGGTAGAAAATGAATGAACTTATGAATGAAATCCAGCAACTCTCGACGTTGCGCTAAGAAAACGCTAAAACACGCTTAAAGTTACGTCATCTCTTAGATGTCTATATATTTTGCCTCCAGAAGGAGCGATATACTTCATATAGACCAAGCTGTTTATTAGGTCTTGTTCCTGCTAAGTGGTCGATAGTGCGTCAAAAATTATTGATGGATAGATGTCTATACAATTCCTATTTGGAGCGAATTGGAATACCCCCGTGTGGGGGTATTCTGCCTCTCCCAAAAGTGACGTACGAGTCTTGTAGGGAAATTACGGGCGTACCACTATATGCGTCGTACGCTGCATTTAAGCGGGTGAAAGGTGGTTATAAAATGCCTGCGCGTGAATGTTACATGTCATAAGTTATAGGCGTTTACATGGCAGAGGTTGGTGCTTTTCGCAACCGGAACTGTCCAGGATGTTCCGAAGAGGGTGGGGTGCAGGGCTAGAAGAGGGCGGATTCGACGATCAGCATGAGGGCTGCAGAGATGGCCACAATGATGACGATGCGGTTGAGCAGTTTCCTATCTATAAATCGGTTGAGGTAGTTCGCTGCGATAAGTCCAATGACAATAAGGGGGAAATAGGCCGCCGCAGCGGTTACTTGGGTGCTGCTGATCTGTCCATTGAGGGTCAAAATTATAAGAGAAATTAAGGTTCCGAGGACGAAGGTGCCCGCCAAAGTGCCGCGGGTACGGTTCGGATCAAAACGCTTCATAATCAACGCCATGGGCGGGCCGCCTATGGAAGTGGAGGTGCCCAGGATGCCGGAGGCTACGCCGGCGATGAGCGTATTGAGGGTGGTCGGCCGCGGGCTCCATCCCAAACTGGATAGGGTCATGGCAAAGAGTACGGCGCAACCGATGAAGATGGATAATCCATCAGGGGACAGACTCGCGATTGCCCAAGCGCCTATTAAGGAACCGGGGATGCGGGCAAGAGAAGAGATTCCCACCACGCGCCAAGAAGTCTCGCGGTAGGAGCGCGATAGCGTATAGCTAGAAATGCACAACGCGAGCAGCAGAATGAGCGTGGGTAGCAGCTCAGGTCGAATGAGCGCGATGATGGGCGTGGCAATGGTCCCTAAACCAAAACCGATGGCGCCCTGAGTGATGGTGCCGGCAAGGATGAGGAGGCCGATGAAGATATAGGACCATGCGTCCGCGGAGATTCCCAGAAACATAACGAGTGCTAAGTGTATCTGGGCTCAATCCTGCCGACTAAACCTAGGAAAGGCGAGCTGTCACTTTCTCATTGGAGGCGATTTCCTCCAACCGCTCTGCTGGGCACACGCCGGCAACGATGACGGCGGAACCTCCCGCGGCGAGGGGCTCGAGCACGGCGCGGGAAAAAGACTCATTATCAGACCAGCCGGTAGATAGCAGGCGCTCGGCGCTCGCAGGAGTATTGACGAGTTGCGGCAGTGGCTGGGTTTCACCAAAGTACTGATCGCCGTAGAAGCGCACGGTAGGGCCGAAATCAATAGCGCCAGTGGGTAGATCGCCGCCGGATTCTACGACGCCGCGGCCAAAGGGGTCCTCGCTGATGAGCACGATATCGGCTTGGGGTTGACGATCATGGGCGGCGGGGTAGCGGGAGGGGGAGGTAAAGACGACGTCGGCAAGCGCGGCAGACTCGCCAAAGCTATAGGAAGGGCCGGAGGCGAGCGCACCCAAGGCCACAACGGCCGCTTGCCACGAGGAGGGCAGATCGATGGCAATGGTGGAATCTGCCTCCAGGTCGAGCTCTTCTTCCAGCATATTGGCGATCTTCGCTACCCAATTGTCGAGCGTTTGCCCGGAAAAATCCATGCGTGCGCCGGTGGTCTCGTTATATACGGTAAGGCGCGGAGAGGCGGCATCGGCATGCAAAAGATGGGCGAGTAGTTCCATACTCGCCCATCGTAGGGGAGAAGTGCTAGTTCACGCAGCGCGGGCCATCGCCACCGGCGTCGATTTCTGGGGAAACCTTGGCGGTACCGAAGTCATCGCCCGGGGTGCCTACCGGCTGGCTGGACTTGTCTTCCTCCGGCTCTTGGGCGCTGGCCTCCTTATCGGAGGGGCCCTGGTAGTCATCGGTAGCCACGACGATGAGGGTGTCATTATCGAGCTGCGGGTTCTCTGCCACCGGCAGGCCACCCAGTTTCTTGGCTAGGGCTTTCGCCTCCTTGCTCGTCGGATCAGCGGCTACCACTTGCGACTCACTGTAGATGCCCGGTTGCGCGTTAGCGGAGCGCTCTACCGTATAGCCCTTGCCCTCAAGCCAAGAGCCGATGCCGGAAGCTAGGCCGTCAATATTGCCGGCGTTGAGGACGTGGATATTGATATTAGGATCGACGTCCTTGTCCTTGTCCGCCTTTTTCTGCTTGTCCTTATCCTCGGCCTTGGCCTCATCGGTGGCTTCATCGTGGGACTTAGCCAAATCGTCCATGAAACGGTGAACCTCGGCGGCGTCGATAGTGACGATAGATTCGCCATAATCGCCCTGGCCGTCGATGGAGGTAACAGGGATGGTGGTGAAGGTGACATTGCCGCCTGCCAGGCCGGCAAGCTGGGTAACAAAGCCCATAATGTCCCAGCCCTCATCGATGACTACGGAGCGTTCCACCGCCTTGGCAATCTTGGAAAGCTTGGAGGGATTAGCCAGGGTGTCATTGTCCAAGATCTTATTGACCAGGGAAGCCATAAAAGCCTGCTGGCGCACGATGCGGTCGAGGTCGCCGCGCGGCAGGTTGTAGCGCTGGCGCACAAAGGCTAGGGCCTTGGCGCCATCGAGGGTCTGCTTGCCCTTGCTGAACTTAGCGCCAGACATATCGTCATTGACGTCATCATTGAGGCAGACTTCGACACCATCGACGGCGTCGGTAAGCAGGGTAAAGCCCAGCAGGCCCACCTCCGCGTAGTGGTCGATGGACACACCGGTCAAGGACCGCACGATGGCCAATAACCCTTCGCGGCCGGCCTCGACGCCCTGCTTTTCGATGTCCTTATCCGAGTGCGGCTTCTTTTTGCCCTTTGCTTCTGCCTCTGCGTTTTCCTGCTTGAGCTCGTCCACCTTGGCGTTCTTGTGAGAGGCGAAGACAGCATTCATCTTCATATTGCCGTACTCCGGATCCTTAACATAGGTATCGCGCGGAATGGACACGGCGGTAGCACGGGAACCATCCTCCGGAACGCGGATGAGCATCATGGTGTCGGTATTTTCCTCACCATCGGCCACGCCGGCGTGCAGGTCTGCTAGTTCCTTATCGGAGAGGGGATCGCCCTTAGCATCGGTGCGCGAATCCTTGCCCACCAGCAAGATATCCACCGCGCCATCGAGCGAGTCACCGGAAAGTCCCTTGCCGCCTAAGGACAAGTCCTTGGCAGAAGACATACCATTATCAAGCCGGCCGACGGTGGCATAACCCACGCCAGATACCACCAGGATCAGGGCGGATAGCAGGGCTACGATCGTCTTTATGGCCGTGGAACCTTTTTGCTTTACCGCACTAGCGGCAGAGGGCGCCGGCTGAATGGTGCGCGCCCGGCGAGTGTTCTCAGAAGTCACAAGTGGAGGCTTTCTAGATTGGTGGGGATCTGGAGACAGTTTAGGGCAGAACGTTAAAAACTTAGTGATCCGCGTCCGATTTCGCGTGTTCGGGCAGTGTCCCTGCCCAGCGCGAGGAGTGCTTGTGACTAAGCTCGTGGCCATTGTGACTACTCCAACTCAACTCCCACTGGCCGTGATCACCGTGACTTATAGTCCCGGACAATACCTCGGTAGTTTTTTAGACTCCCTGCCGAGTGCGTACGCCCGCGGCACCAAGGTGGTGCTTGCGGATAATGGCTCTACCGACGGTGTTCCCGAGGCTGCCGCCCGCGAGCGCGCCGGGGTAGATTTCCTCGATACCGGCGGGAATATCGGCTATGGCGCTGGCATGAACGCCGGTGCCCGCTTCGCCCGCGAGCGCGGCGGAGTAGATGAGGAATTTTTCCTGATTTCCAACCCGGACGTTGCCTTTAGACCGGGATCTATCGATCGGCTCATCGAGTGTGCCCGCAAATGGCCGGACGCTGCGGCCGTGGGCCCGCGCATAGTAGAGCCGGACGGCACCAATTACCCCTCTGCCCGTGCCGTGCCTACCGTCGCCACCGGCATTGGGCACGCCCTCTTTTCCTCGATCTGGCCCTCTAATCCGTGGTCGCGCGCTTATCGCAATGAAACCGATATGACTACGCAGCGGCCGGCTGGTTGGTTATCTGGTTCCTGCCTTCTTGTGCGTTGGGAGGCTTTTGAAGCCATCGGCGGATTTGATGAGCGTTACTTCATGTACCTCGAAGACGTAGATCTAGGCGATCGCTTCGCGCGCGCCGGCTACCAAAACATTTTCTGCCCAGAAGCAGTCATCAGTCACGCCAAGGGGCATTCCACACAAGCACACGCCGGCGCCATGCTACGCGCGCACCATGACTCCGCCTACCGCTTCCAAGCAGACCGCCACCCCGCCTGGTGGCAGGCCCCATTGCGTGGTGCACTGTGGCTGGGGCTGCGGGTGCGTGGGTTAATTGCCTCGGCATCGGCAGGTTCTTAGGCCGCGGTGCGCGTGCCGTTGACCTAGATTGCGCTTTTAAGCTCTACACTGTCCCTCAGAAAATCACCGAATAAAACTGTCTGCATACATAAGGAAGACTATGACTGAAGCAGTCACCACCCACGGTGCCAGCACGGATGCAGTGATTCTCGTTGGCGGTCGCGGTACCCGCCTGCGTCCACTAACCATCGGTACACCGAAGCCGATGCTGCCGACGGCCAACTATCCGTTCCTGCAGCATCTTCTCGCCCGCATCAAGGCCGCCGGCATCGAGCACGTGGTCATGTCTACCTCATATAAGGCTGAGGTCTTTGAGGAGTACTTCGGCGACGGTTCGGACCTAGGCCTGGAGATCGAGTACGTGGTGGAAGAGACCGCACTCGGTACCGGCGGCGGTATCCGCAATGTCTACGACAAGCTGCGCAATGACACCGTCATGGTCTTCAACGGCGATGTGCTGTCCGGCATGGACCTGGAGGGAATCCTCACCACGCACCATGACAAGGACGCCGATGTCACCATGCATCTGCTCAACGTGGCTGATCCTCGTGCCTTCGGCTGCGTGCCTACCGATTCCAATGGTCGGGTAACCGCCTTCTTGGAAAAGACTGAGGACCCGCCGACCAACCAGATCAACGCCGGCTGCTACGTATTCAAGCGTTCGGTCATCGAGTCTATTCCGGCCGATCGTGTCGTCTCTGTCGAGCGCGAGACTTTCCCGGGACTGCTGGCAGAGGGTCGCCTCGTTGTCGGTCACGTGGACAACTCCTACTGGCGCGACATGGGCCGCCCAGATGACTTCACTCGCGGATCGTCGGACTTGGTGCGCGGCATTGCGCCTTCCCCGCTGATTGAAGGCAAGACCGGCGAGTCCTTGGTGGATCCTTCGGCCGGCATCGCTGGTGGCGTGCTGCTGCTGTCCGGTACTGCCGTGGGCCGTGGTTCCGAGGTAGGCGCCGGATCTCGCCTCGAGGGCACCGTCGTCTTCGATGGCGTACGCATTGAGCCAGGTGCCATCATTCATAACTCCATTATTGCCTCCGGCGCACATATTGGCGCCAACGCGGTCATTGAAAACTGCGTCATTGGCGAGGGCGCCCACATTGGAGCGCGCTGCGAGCTTCTCGACGGCATGCGTGTCTTCCCCGGCGTTTCCATCCCGGACGCTGGAGTGCGTTTTAGCTCCGATGCTTAACGCTCCTGCCGTGGGCTAGGAACTGCGATAAGTCCAACCAGGACAGGCCGAACTGAGGAAAATGCGTCTTTGGTTCGGCCTTTTTCATGCGGAATTACTCAGTCCGTCCTTCTGAGGTTGCCACCATAATGCGAAATCTGTGCAGCGTTGCTGAGTACGTAGATCCCTTCTTTGAGAGATTGTGCGCGCGACACGCCGGAATTTTCTGAAAATTGTTGACAGAAAAACGGGGTGCCACTACATGTAGTACCCCCTACCTATACCCCCGGTGGGGAGTAGTTGTTACAGATGTGACGCGTGGGGATCGTGTGCTGCGTTTTTGCCGAAAAGTGCGAAGAAGCCGCTAATTCGGGTTGACGATATTTAGTGATCCGGTGTGAAATTACATCAGTGAAAGAAACAGCGGCCGACGCCGTTACTTCCACACCGGCCCAGCGGGGTTACCCAAAGGGAATGTGGTGTACGGTCGGTTGCACTGATTAGAATTACCCAACCTCGGAGAAAGGAAAAGGCGTGGACAAAATGGCTAATAACAACGCCATTCTCCGTGGCGGTGCTGCTGCAGAGATGTCACTCGATGAACTCTTCGGTGCCGTCGAGCAGGAGTGGCAGGACCAAGCGCTGTGCGCGCAGACGGACCCTGAAGCATTCTTCCCTGAAAAGGGAGGTTCTACCCGTGAGGCTAAGCGCATTTGCCAGGCCTGCGCGGTGCGTGATGAATGCTTGGAGTACGCGTTGGAGCACGACGAGCGCTTCGGTATTTGGGGCGGGCTATCGGACCGTGAGCGCCGCCGCCTCAAGCGCGAGATTGGATAATTAAGGTGTCCAGAAAGGCCCCGGGCAAGCACATGACGTGCGGCCCAGGGCCTTTCTGCTGGGTCATATCGTGAAGGTGGCTACCAGCTATAGCGTGGATCCACTTCCTCCGGGTCCAAGTTGAGATAATTCGCCACGAGCGCGGTAATAACCGTACCTAGAAGCTCGGAACGCTCGGACGGGGTGGAAGCGCGCTGCTCGATGGGCATGCGGAAAATGACCAACCGGGCGCGCGTGGGGTGGCCGGCGGAGTCTACGCCGGCAGGAACCACGCGCCCGAGGGGGACCGGCCCATCGGCGATAATCTCATCCGGGAGCACGGTCATATCGGGTGAGAGCCGCATGCGCGGAATGGTGTCTACGGCTAGGTCGAGGCCACGCAATTGCGGGGCGAAGGAGTTTTGGATGGGGGCATAGGCCTCCAAGACGGCCATGTCGAAGTGCTCGCGCGCGCTGCGGTAGCGCGGAGTCTGCTGGGGGAGGAGGGGTCCGCGCATGCCGTGGCCGTGTCGGTCGCGGGCGGGGCGGATGTGCGGGCGAGCGGCGGTCATGCCCTGATTCTAAGGCGCAGGTGGTCTGGATTTAGCGGAGCCACGCCGGGGCGAAGACTATCTAAATCTCAACTAAGGGTTTAGACTTATGCGCTGTGACTATTTCTCGCCATTGCTCCCGCCCAGGCTGCGGCCGCCCCGCCGTGGCGACATTGACCTATGCGTACGCGGACCAGACGGCCGTGGTCGGCCCGCTGGCGGAAGAAGAGAACCCGCACAGTTGGGACCTGTGCGCCACGCACCGCGATCGCATCTCGGCTCCGGTGGGCTGGGAGCTGGTGCGCGTCGATCGCATCGAGCTGGATGAGGAAGACGATCTGATGGCCCTGGCAGAAGCGGTCAAGGAAGACGGCCGCGTGACCACCGGCTTGGTCGATGACGGTAGCGCCGGTTCGGGGGCAGACCCTATCGACTATTCCGCGACCTTTGATGGCGCTGACCCAGCTAATTCGAATCACCCGGTCTTTCGTACCCGTCGCGTGGCTTATGCCAAAAAGGCCCGCCGTGCCCACCTTTCGGTTGTACCCGATGAAATAACGCCGGCGGAATCGGAACTGGACTGACACGGACCCCGCAGTGCAGTAGTTTCCCTGCGGGCGAGAGTACTATTGCTGGGTATGCGAACTCGTGAGCAGCTTGATGCAGTAATTAAGGCCTATGACGTCCGTGGCGTGGTGGGCGAAGACATCGATGAACACTTCGTGCGCGATACGGGCGCTGCGTTTGCCGCCATCTTGCGTGAGGAAGGCGAAAATACCGTGGCCGTCGGCCACGATATGCGTCCCTCCTCACCGTCTTTGGCGCGCGCCTTCGCTGAGGGTGTGACCTCGCAGGGCCTCAATGTGACCCTGTTGGGGCTGACCTCTACCGACGAGCTTTACTACGCCGCTGGTTCCCTGGAGTGCGCGGGCGCTATGTTTACCGCCTCCCACAACCCAGCCAAGTACAACGGAATTAAGCTCTGTCGTGCCGGCGCAGTGCCTGTGGGCCAGGAGACTGGTTTGGGGAAGATTAAGCAGATGCTTATTGAAGGCACCCCTGAGTACACCGGCACTGAAGGTGCGATTGCAGAGCAGGAGATTCTGGCTGGCTATGCGGACTTCCTACGCAAGCTGGTGCCGTTGGAGGATTCCAAGCCTCTCGTCGTGGCTGTAGATGCCGCCAATGGTATGGGTGGCCACACCGTGCCGGCTGTCTTCGATGGCCTGCCTTTCGAGGTTCGTGATTTGTACTTCGAACTTGACGGTACCTTCCCGAACCACGAGGCTAATCCGCTGGACCCGAAGAACCTGGTGGATCTGCAGAAGTTCACCGTGGAGCAGAAAGCCGATATTGGCTTGGCTTTTGATGGTGATGCGGACCGCTGCTTCGTCGTGGATGAAAAAGGCCAGCCTGTTTCCCCGTCTGCCATTTGCGCGTTGGTGGCAGGACGCTACTTGGATAAGTTCCCCGGCGCTACCATCATCCACAACTTGATTACCTCTAAGACCGTGCCGGAGCTCATCAAGGAAAAGGGCGGCACCCCAGTGCGCACCCGCGTGGGTCACTCCTTCATTAAGGCGCAGATGGCTGAGCACAAGGCCGCCTTCGGCGGTGAGCACTCCGCGCACTATTACTTCCAGGAGTTCTGGAATGCTGATTCCGGCATGCTTGCCGCTATGCACGTGCTGGCAACGCTCGGACAGTCCGATAAGCCGCTAAGCGAGCTCATGGCAGAATACTCCCGCTATGAAGCCTCTGGTGAGATCAATTCCACCGTGGAGGATCAGAAAGCCGCTACCCAGGCAGTGCTGGATGAGCTGGCGGATAAAATTGAGTCCGTCGATGAGCTGGATGGTGTGACCGTCGAGCTCAAGGGAACCGAGGCATGGTTTAACGTACGCGCCTCCAATACGGAACCGCTGCTACGCCTCAACGTAGAGGCAAAGACCGCCGACGAAGTTCAGGCCATCGTCGACGAAGTCCTCGCCATCATCCGCCGTTAAACCTCGGCGCGCGAGTGGGAGACCATGTCCTCCCACTCCACGAACTTCTTGCGTTCGCGGCCCTCGCGTTCGCCCAGTGCGCGCTCGGCCGCGTCTAAACGCTGCCAGTCTTGCCACGTCAAGTATTCGATTCCCCGCTCGCTAAGGACCTCGGTGATATCTGCGTCGCTGGAAGGGGAGGGGAGGGTGCCGGAGGCGGCGTCGGCAAGCAGCATGCCAATCGTTTCCGTGGCATCGGACTTGGTATTGCCAATGAGCCCCACTGGCCCGCGCTTAATCCATCCGGTGGTGTACAGGCCCGGAACTACCTTGCCGGCCGCATCGATGACATGGCCACCATCGTTATTGATGACGTTTTTGTCCTGGTTGAAGGGCACGCCATCGACCGCATCGGAGCGGTAGCCGGTGGCGAAATAGACCGCCTGCGCCGGCCATTCGGTGAACTTCCCGGTACCGTGCACGCTGCCATCCCCATTAAGGGCGGTGCGCTCGGTCTTAATCCCGCTGACTTTGCCGTCCTTACCCATGATCTCCACCGGCTGCTCAAAAAGGTGAATCTGCAGGGTGTGCGGTGCCTTTTTCGGATCTCGAATGGCGTACTGCTCGAGCACCTGGCACACCAAGTCAGTGGACTTGCTTTCTTGGCGCGCGGCCAGCGAAGCCTCGTCATAGTCAATGTCCTCCGGGGAAACCACGACATTAATGGACTCGGAATGGTCCAGCTCCTTGAGCTCCTGCGGGGTGAACTTGGCCTGCGCCGGGCCGCGGCGGCCGAAGACGCGCACGGTCTCGGCCTGGTTCTGGGCCAGGGAATCGTAGACATTATCGGGGATTTCGGTCACCTTGAGCTCGTCACCAGTCTTGGCCAGGATGCGGGAGACATCAAGGCCCACGTTACCCACGCCGATGACTGCGACCTCTGTGGCGGAAAGATCCCAATTGCGCTCGAAGCGCGGGTTGCCATCGTAGAAGCCCACGAACTCGCCGGCACCATGCACGCAGTCGAGGTCCGCGCCGGGGATATCGCGGTGGCGGTCGCCCACGGCGCCGGTGGCAAAGACCACGGCATCATAATGCTGCTGCAGCTCATCGACGGTGATATCCCGGCCGATGTGCACGTTGGTCAGCAGGCGAATCTGCTCCGTATCGAGTACGCGGTGGAGGGATTTAATGATGCCTTTAATGCGCGGATGGTCCGGTGCTACGCCGTAACGGATGAGGCCAAAGGGGGCGGGCATCTGCTCAATGAGGTCAATCTGTACCTCACCACCGGTCTTTTTTACCAAGATGTCGGAGGCATAGATGCCGGCTGGACCGGCACCGATCACGGCTACTTTTAAGGGCTGATTCATGTTGTGCGAAGGCCTTTCTCTTTCTCGCGGGGCTAGACCGCTGGGTTCATTTTCTTAGCTTTATCTTTCTGGCAATTGAACCGTCTGGTCTAGATTGCGGCAAGGCTAAGAATTAGTTTCTAAAATTATTCTGACTTTTGCGCAGGTTATGGCGATTTTTTACTTGAAAATAAAAAAGACCGCTTTGTCTGTCTGATTTAGACGGGTAGGTTGTCTTTCAATACTTAGGAAAGGCAGGTTGAGATCTACACCATGACCACCGCGACTAATACCAAGCGCACTCCCCGCGCCAAGAAGCCCGAAGGCCAATGGAAGATTGACGGTACCAAGCCCCTCAATAACGATGAGGTAATTAAGCAGGAGGATGGTGGGCTTTCTGCCAAGCAGCGCGTCATCGATATCTATTCCAAGCAAGGATTTTCCTCGATCCCTTCTGATGACCTAGCTCCTCGGTTCAAGTGGTTGGGCCTTTATACCCAGCGCAACCAAAACTTGGGCGGTGAGATGACCGCTAAGCTTTCTAACGCTGAGCTGCAGGATGAGTACTTCATGATGCGCGTGCGCTTCGATGGTGGCCGCGCCGATCCCGCCAAGCTGCGCGCTGTGGGTGAGATCTCGCGTGATTATGCCCGCTCTACCGCGGACTTCACGGACCGCCAAAATATCCAGCTGCATTGGATTCGTATCGAGGATGTGCCCACCATCTGGGACAAGCTTGAGTCGGTGGGGCTGAGCACGCTTATGGGGTGCGGCGACGTGCCCCGCGTTATCCTGGGCTCGCCTGTCGCGGGCGTGGCAGAAGATGAAATTATTGACGCCACCCCGGCCATTGAAGAGATCAAAAATAACTATCTGCCGCGTGAGGAGTTCCATAACCTACCGCGCAAATTCAAAACCGCCATCTCTGGCAACTCCCGTCAGGACGTCACACACGAGATACAAGACGTCGCCTTCGTAGGCGTGAACCATCCAGAGTACGGCCCTGGATTCGATTGCTTTGTTGGCGGAGGCCTTTCTACTAACCCGATGCTCTCGCAGTCCCTCGGCGCCTGGGTTCCCCTAGAACGCGTGCCTGAGGTGTGGGCCGGTGTGGTCGGCATCTTCCGTGACTACGGCTTCCGCCGTAATCGAAACCGAGCCCGCCTGAAGTTCTTGGTGGCTAAGTGGGGCATTGAAAAGTTCCGCCAGGTGTTGGAAGAGGAATACCTAGATGAGCCGCTGCTGGATGGCGTCCCGTTGGAAGTCGAGCCCGGCTCTCGCGATCATCTTGGCGTGCACCGCCAAAAGGACGGCAAGTTCTACGTGGGCGTGAAGCCTACCGTGGGCCATGCCACCGGCGAACAGCTCATCGCTATCGCAGACGTGGCTGAGAAATTTGGGATTAGCCGTATTCGCACTACCCCGATGAAAGAGCTGCTTTTCCTCGACGTCGATGAAGAGGACATCCCGAGCCTATCCCGTGCGCTCGACGAGACCGGACTGTATTCCCAGCCATCCGAGTTTCGCCGTGGCGTCATTTCCTGCACCGGGCTGGAGTTTTGCAAGCTCGCGCACGTGACCACCAAGGCCCGCGCCATCGAGTTGGTGGACATCCTGGAAGACACCCTGGGTGATCTGGATGTGCCGATTTCCATCGCGCTTAACGGCTGCCCCAACGCCTGTGCGCGTTCACAGGTAGCAGACATTGGCCTGAAGGGGCAGATCGTCACTGATTCCGAGGGCAACCGCGTCGAGGGTTTCCAGGTCCATCTAGGCGGCGCCCTTGGCCTGTCTCCGGACTGGGGCCGCAAGCTGCGTGGCCACAAGGTCGTGGCCGATGAGGTGCCCGAGTACGTCATCCGCTTGGTCAACAAATACAAGGAGCAGCGCGAGGAAGGTGAGCAGTTCCGCCACTGGGTTTTGCGCGCAGCTGAGGAGGACTTGCAGTGAATTTTCGCCGCCAGCCCAATCCCAACCGCAACCATCCCAGCTTCTGCCCATATTGCGCCGGAACCGACCTCTTTCCGGATGAGGAAGACGACTTTGCCTGGAAATGCCAGGAATGCTTGCGGATTTTCTCCGTGCGTTTCCACGGCCAGGACGATGCCCCGGTAGTCCCTGCACCGGCCGTGTCCTCCAACGAAGCACTGAAGCGCTCGCTTGCCCGCCGCGGCCATACCACGGCGCTAAAGGCTTAAGGATGCCCCATGCCCGCACTCATTACCCTGTCTCACGGTTCACGGCATCCGGGTGCTGCGGCCGGAATTGAGCGTTTGACCCAGGCCACGGGCCTGCGTCCAGCTCGCGCGGCGCACCTGGAATTCAACGAGCCTGACCTCACCGCGGCCGCGCTCGAGCTTGCCCAGGTGGGGGAAACCGAGGCAATTGTGGTTCCCCTGCTTTTCACCCAGGGGTATCACCAGCGCGTTGATGTTCCGCGCGCGCTTGCCGCAGCCTCCCAGGCCTCACACTTGTCCCTCTACCTCGCCGCAGGCCTCGGCACTGGCGAGGACCTCGCCCATGTGCTCGCCTCACGTACCCGGCCTGGCGACGCCCACGTGGTCATCTATTCCGTTGGTTCCTCCGATTCAGCGGCGAATGATGCCATCCGTGAGCTCGCCCACCGCACCTTCGCGCTCACCGGCGTACCCGTGACGGTGGAATTTGCTACCCGCGGTGGCCGCGAGGGGATCGTGCGCCTGTGCCGCGAGCATGCGGACCCTAAGCGGGTGCGCGTCATACCGCTCTTTGTCACCGAGGGGCTGCTCCTAGACCGCTTGGCGGGTGTTCCCGCGACCGTTGAGCACCCGCTCGGCACTGATATTTCAGGCCTCGTCGCAGACCGTTTTCATCATGCACGCCGCGGTGCAAAGGAGGTATTCGCGCCATGCTAACTCTCATTCTCATCGCCCTCGCCGGTGCGGCCGCCAACCTCGTGGACGGTGGCATCGGCATGGGGTTCGGCGTCACGTCTACCACGATGCTGCTCCTTGCCGGCCTAGGTCCCGCGCAGGCCTCTGCCGTCGTGCACACCGCTGAGCTTGGCACCACTGCCATTTCCGGTTTGAGCCACGCACGCTTCGGCAACGTGGACTGGAAGACGGTGGTCCGCCTTGGCGTCCCCGGCGGTATTGCCGCGTTTGTGGGGGCCACGTTGCTTTCGAATATTTCCACTGCCGCTGCTGCACCGGTGACCGCACTCATCCTGGTAGGCATTGGTGCTAACCTCATCTGGCGGTTCTCCCAACCGCGCCGCCGCGGTTCCGCCTACAAGCGCTCGCATTCCACTCCGTTTCTCGCCGGCCTTGGCCTGGTGGGCGGATTTGTCGATTCTACCGGTGGCGGTGGCTGGGGTCCCGTGTCGACCTCCACGCTTATGGCCATTGGTCGGGAGCAGCCGCGCCGCATTGTGGGCACGGTCAACGCCGCCGAATTCCTCGTGACCTTGGGTGCCACCGCGGGCTTTATCGTTGGCCTCTGGCACGACATCGTCGGCAACCTTGCCGCCGTTATCGCGCTTCTCATCGGCGGCGCCATCACTGCTCCGATCGCTGCGTGGCTCATCTCCCGTATCAACCCAGTCCTGCTTGGTGGATTGGTGGGCACGGCCATCGTAGGGCTTAATATCAGCAAGGTTATCGGTGGCGCCGAGACCTACTTTGGCTGGTCAGTGCCATCAGCAGTTACCTCGATAGTCATCGCCGTCGTGGTCGCTGCTGGTGCGGCCGCAACAGTTCGTGGCACGCTGCGCACTACGCGTGCCCGTGCAGCGGAATTGGAAGCAGAAAACGCTGAGGAAGCCGCCCACGCGGACTTTCATGCCCCGGATTACCCAGAGCGTGTCGCCGCCGCCCATCACTTCCACGGTTCGCGCAGGTCAGGTGTCACCATCGTGCAGGATAAGGCGCCCGAAAGCCCCGCCTCGGACCGAATGTAGCGCATCGACTGCGGCCTTTGGCCAGGCAATAGACCAAGGTTTGGCTGCAGTAGGCGGAACGCGGCCGAAAGTGGGGTTAGGGCTTATGCGAGTCTTGCTACCCTGAACCCGCTAGAGGCCGGCCACCTCGCCGATGACATAGACCGCCGGCGAGGAGATATCGTGCTCTGTTATCGTCTGCGCCAGTGTGGCCAAGGTGCAGCGGTAAGCGCGCTCGGTAGAAAGCGTGCCTTCTTGGATGATGGCGCAGGGGGTGGAAGGGGAGAGGGAGGCTGCAATAAGCGTGCTAGCAATCGCCGGTGCATTCTTAACCCCCATAATGACCGCCAGCGTGGCGCCAGAACGGGCGAGAGCTTCCCAGTCCACCAAGGATTTCTCGTGGCCGGGTGGTAGATGCCCGGAAACCACCGTGAAGCCGTGGACGATGCCGCGCTGAGTTACCGGAACGCCAACGGCTGCGGGAACGGAAATAGCTGAAGTTACGCCCGGTATGACCGTGGTGGGAATCGAAGCTTCCGCCAGCGCTTGAACTTCCTCAAATCCGCGCCCAAAGACGAAGGGATCGCCTCCCTTAAGGCGGGCTACCTTGCGGCCAGAGCGGGCATGAGTGATGAGTAACTCGTTGATCTTTTCCTGCGAGATTGACTTCTTATAGGGGAGTTTAGAGACGTCAATGAGCTCTTTGGAAGAAATATCACACAGCCTATCGAGCTGCGCTGTAGGTCCCAGGTGATCGGCGAGAATAACCTCTGCATCCTGCAAGGCGCGCATGCCGCGTACAGTAATGAGGTCCCACGCGCCGGGGCCGCCGCCAATGAGGGTCACGGGATGGATCTGTGCGGAAGTCATGGGACTCCATCTTAGTGGGTGCCCGACTATGCTTAAGCCACATGGATACCGGTAATTATGATGCCGAAACCGTGCGCTTTTTTGATGTCGCGCACGAAGGCGCTCAAATCCGCCTATTGGCCGGAGAAGTGGAGCTTTGGAGCGAGGCGCTCCGCGGGCTTAATCCTCGCTCGCTGGTCATAATCCCCACCGATGCGATTGCCAGGGAAGCCGCCCACTTGGGTGTCGGCCTTGCAGAGCCGCTGCGAATCCCGCTCGTCGTCACCGAATCGCTCCCGCGTTACGTGGGAGCATTGGACGTGGTTGTTGTCGTAGGCGAGACCGGCGAATGCGATTGGGCTTCGTGCGCATTAATTGCCGCCAGCCAGCGCGGCGCCACCACCGTTTTGATTGGCCCGGCCAAGGGCCCGCTCGTGGAGGACTGCCCGGACGATACCCTCATCGCCCCCTGCCTACCTACGGCAGAGGGCAGTTCGCCTGCCCGCAACATCGCCGCACTGCATGCTCTGTGCTGCCTGCTCTACCAGGACCCGACCGCGGTGAAAGAGATCCTGGAGGATCTTGCTGCAGCCGTGGACCGCGAACTCGCGCAGCTTTCCCCTGAGCGCGATGCCACTACCAATCCGGGCCGCCAACTGCGCGAATTTATCGAAGGCGCCCGCATCATCCACTCCTGCGTGCTCGACCCTTATTCCTTTTCTGAGCGGCGTGAGCACGTGCAGATCGACGCCCTCGTCGCTCGTATGGCTGCGACCATCTGGGCGGTGCATGGCCTGCCGAGCGCTTTCGTGGACCCTGCGGAATTGCGACGCGCACTCGACCGAGATTCCGATAGCTCCCGAGCAAATGATCTCTTCTTTGACCCCTTCATTGATGGCGATGGCACTACGGATGCTTTGGTACCCTTGAAGGTGATTTTCTGGGGGCAGGAAGAGGCGAACCTGCCCAACTCGCTTGCAGTCCGCAGCATTGACCCGGAACCGGGCCTCGGGCATCTTGCCCGCTCACTGCAGCTTATTACGCGGAGTTTCTCCGCGACCGCCTACGAGATTTCTAAAGGATAGAAACACATGCAGCTGTTGCACAGCGCCACCCGCAACTATTCCTGGGGCTCGCGTACCCTCATCCCACACCTGCAGGGTCAGCCCGATTCAGAAAAGCCCGTCGCAGAGCTGTGGTTCGGCGCCCACCCCGGAGACCCGTCTACGGTGGATGACCGCCTTCTCAATGAGGTCATTGCGGAGGATCCAGCAGGGCAGCTAGGCAGCCGCGTTTCCGTCGAGTACGGTGAGCGCCTGCCTTTCCTCCTCAAGGTGCTAGCGGCCGAGGAGCCGCTATCCCTACAGGCGCACCCGTCGAAGGAGCAGGCAGAGGAAGGTTTTGCCCGCGAGAATGCCGCTGGGATTGAACTCACCGCACCCAACCGCAACTACAAGGACGATAACCACAAGCCCGAGCTTATCGTTGCGCTCACGGATTTCTATGCCATGGCTGGCTTCCGCCCGCTGGCGCGCACTCGCGAGCTTTTTGCTGCCTTGGAGTGCCCCGAGCTGGATCATTACGTTGCCATGCTGGACGAGGACCCCTCGGTAACCACCGAGTCCGCCAACCTTCGCGTTCTCTTTACCACGTGGATTACCATCCCGTCCGCCAAGCGCAAGGAACTCATCGCCGCCATAGTCTCCGCTGGTGAGCGCCTTATTGCCGCGGACCCGGCCGATTGGAAGTCCCGTGTAATGTCCACGGTGCTGGAACTCAACCAGCGTTACCCGGGCGATATCGGTGTATTGGGTGCACTGTTGCTTAACCACATCGAACTTTCTCCCGGCGAGGCCGTCTACCTAGATGCGGGCCAGCTGCACGCCTATGTCTCCGGCCTTGGCGTAGAGATTATGGCCAACTCCGATAACGTTTTGCGCGGCGGCCTTACCCCCAAGTTCGTTGACGTTCCCGAACTAGTCAAGGTTCTCACCTACGCGGCTGCCGATGAACCGCGTGTTCAACAGCAGGATAAGTCCGCTCAGAATAATGTGCACGACGCCGCCGCATGGTCTTACCCGGTCCCGATTGAAGAATTCCTGCTAGACCGTGTAGAGCTTAGCGGAGCATCTTCTGTGGATTTTGATTACGATGGCCCGACCATCGCCCTGTGTACCGCAGGCTCCGTTACCTTTACTGATGCCGCCGGCAAGACCCTCACCGTGACCCCCGGCCAAGCCGTCTGGTTGCCTGCCTCTGAGGGGCGAGTCACCGCCACTGCGGCATCCGACGCCGCCGACCTCTTCGTCGCCCGCGCTTAGCCCGCCTGCGCTTGGCTCGCCTGCGCACCAGCGCGCTTTGCCGAACCCCTCTCCGCCGGGGCTCAGGCGAGGCGTGGAGCTTCATTTCAGGCGCGCTGCCGCAGCTTTCGTCGCTGCGCGAGTGCCTCACATGGCTGTTTCTTTTACAGCTCTAATGGTCCGGCGTATACAAAAGCACGTTTCCTCGAAATTCGCGTTCAGAATCGAGGAAACGTGCTTTTTGTATTCAGCTAATAGAGCAGTGGGCTGTGGATTAGCGTGAAGGGGCTGCCTTGCGCGGCGCCTGCTTGGTCGGCACGAAATCGGTCGGCTCTTGGTTCTGCTCGGCAGAAGGCTGCTCTGCGGCGGCTTGATCGTCGCGTGGTACTTCTGCCTCTGCGACCTCTTGCTGCTTGTTTTCGGTTAGTTGTCCCCGGTCCGGGTTGGGCTTGTTCTCACCAGTGGTTGTGCCCGTCCCATTTTGCTCCGAAGGCTGCGTCGGGGAAGGCTGCGGAGCGGACGGGGCAGTGGTGGTTTGCGGAGCGGTGCCGCCATTGCCGCCGTTGTTGCCCTGGTTGCCCTGTGGGGAACCGGTAGCCTGCGAGCCGTTTTGATTGCTTGGGTAATCAGGCGTCGGGCGCAGAACGCCTTGGCCGGTGTCTTGTTCACCCTGGATGCTGCCCATACCCTGCGAGGAGGCTCCTTGTGGGGAAATATTCTCCGGACGATAAACCTTGGTGGGCTGGGTAGCCGCCTGCGGGTGCATGACCGCATTGGGGGCTAGATACGGATCACTGTTATGCGGCTGGTGGTGCTTCGAATCGCCGGACGAAGCTGTAGAGCTTGTCGCATGTGCAGAGCGCTTGTTTGAAGGCGAATGGTCCGTGGGAGAAGTGGTGGTCTCCTCGGCCGCAGTGTGCGTCGGGGAGACGGAGGTGGTCCCGGACTGATCCGCGGCATTGGAATAGTTAGCGCTCGGCGAGCTCATGCGCCAGACTGTGAATCCGACGACGGCCGCGGCTATCAGTCCGGCCACAATGAACACGTAGACGCGGCGCGAATCTGGCTTCATCGTGGCTGTCCTTTCTGTGAGGTGGGCTGATTTAACCCCATAGGAGGTGGCGGTATAGCACCCCGGTAACAAGTTGGTAACGAGACTATCATGTTTAGGAAACATTGCTACGGCGTTGTGATTCTGTGATATGCCAACAAAACGCCAGTTCGCGGATGTAGGATGCCCTGCAAACCTTTTCATTGCGTGCTTTCTTTAGCTGGGAAAGCGTGTATAAATGGCGCTGAAAGCACCGAAGGAGTCAAAAAGTGAGTACTTGGGACGAAGATATTTTCAGCACGGACCTCAACGTCGATTTCTTGGAAGAAATGGCAAACCTCGATGAAGAAGGGGTAATTCGCGCCGTTGAGGATGCCTGCGAAGTAGCACATAGCAAGCCGCAGCTCAGTGAAGAAGAGGAACAGAACGCGCAAGCAGCAGCCACCATCGCTGCCATTTGGGCTGGCGCGCCCTTCAGTGCGGGCGAGGTTGTTGAAGACTACCCCTATATTAGGGAGCTGGTGGGGTCTGGCAGCGAAACCTTGACGGAAAATGCCCTCGAGGTACTAGAAAATGTCGAGGAAGAATATGACCTCGAAGCGTTTATAGAGGCCCTGTCCTAAGCCATACCTACTGCCCGCAGCAGTGGCCTCATGCCAGACAAAATAGAAGGGAAGGTACCCCACACCTATGCTTATCAGCATCGAAGGCATCGACGGTGCCGGTAAGAATACGCTGGTCTCCACAATCAGGGAGTCGTTGGATCGACCCGTGGAGGTCATCGCCTTCCCGCGCTATGCAGAATCGATTCACGCCCAGCTCGCCCAAAAGGCGCTCTACGGAAAAATGGGTGACCTGACAGATTCGGCATATGCCATGGCAACTCTTTTTGCCTTGGATCGTTACGGCGTAAAAGACCAATTGCAGCGAGCTAAGGGTACGGACGCCGTGGTGCTATTGGATCGGTATGTGGCTTCCAATGCGGCATATTCGGCGGCGCGACTCGAAGACGATGCCGTCATGGACTGGGTGCATGATCTGGAATTTGGCACTTTAGGCCTGCCGCAAGCGGATCTGCAGGTTTATCTGGATACTGCGGTAGAAGTGGCGTCGGAAAGAGCGCAGGCAAGAGCCCAAGCAGATGCCAACCGGGAGCGTGACCGCTACGAGCGCGATGGCGGATTGCAGGAACGCACCGCCGCGGCCTACCAGCGCCTAGCAGATGCGGGCTGGGGTGGACGCTGGATTGTCACCGCCGATGCGGATACTATAATTTCAGCGATAAAAGACCTTGTAGGAGAATAAAACGTGGCGCCCAAGATTTTGGTAGTCGATGACGATCCGGCTATCTCGGAGATGCTGACCATTGTGCTCGAGTCTGAGGGACTTAAGCCCATTCCGGTCATGGACGGCAATGACGCCGTGCCCGCCTTTGAGCAACACGAGCCGGACCTCATTCTGCTGGACCTTATGCTGCCGGGCATGAACGGCGTGGATATCTGCCGCGCCATTCGCCGTGAATCCTCCGTACCCATCGTTATGCTGACCGCCAAGACGGATACGGTCGATGTGGTACTAGGCCTTGAATCCGGCGCGGATGATTACATCACCAAGCCATTTAAACCCAAGGAACTCATCGCCCGCATTCGCGCGCGCTTGCGCCGCACCGATTCCGCGGAGTCTGAAATCTTGGAGGTGGCGGACCTCATCATTGACGTGCCGGAGCATACCGTGCGCCGCACGGATGGTACCGAACTGAACTTGACTCCTTTGGAATTTGACCTGCTGCTGGAGATGGCGCGCCGCCCTGGCCAAGTGCATACGCGTGAGTCGCTGCTGGAGTCCGTATGGGGCTACCGCAATGCCTCTGATACGCGCTTGGTTAATGTCCACGTGCAGCGCCTACGCGCCAAGATCGAGCATGATCCGGAGGATCCGCAGATTGTGCTGACCGTGCGTGGCGTGGGGTATAAGACCGGTAAGCCCGGCGCCGGGGAGTAAGAACCATCGGCATCATTGAGCGTTTAAGGCGTATTCGAGACGCCTTCATTACAACGTGGCGTACCTCTTTGCAGGCGCGCGTCATTGGCATGATTTTGGTCGCCTCCTCGGTGGTCATGATCATCTTGGCCTACGCGTTGGTTTCTGTGCTGACTCAGCGCTTGGTTAGCCAAAAGGAAGACGTGGCGCAGCAGGAGCTGGAGCGTGCCCGCACGGCCGTGGAACAGCAGATTGATGCCACCAGTTCCGCCAATTCGGTGCAGGTACGCATCAATTCTGCACGTGCGGCACTGGGCCAGCTCTCTGCCCAGCAGGGCGATGCCCAGGCGGTTTATGAACCGGTCATCGTGGTGGAAAACCAGGATGGCTCGGTTATTACCTCGCCAGAAGGTTTCCCCGTGCCGGATCAGTTGCGGGAGATGGTGGATCAAGGTCAGATTGCGCAGCAGTATTTCCCGGCTCCGCGGGAAAACGGTGAGTATTACAACGCCCTGCTGGTAGGAACACCTACCGATACCGATATCCCGCATACTCAGGTCTACTTGGCACTGTCCATGGAGTCGGAAGAATCCACCATGGCATTGATGCGAGGCCTGCTTTCGGCGGCCGGTGTGGTCGTCGTGGTGCTGTTGGTGGGCATTGCCTGGCTGGCCACCCAGCAGGTTATTACGCCGATTCGTTCGGCTTCGCGCATTGCACAGCGCTTGGCGGCTGGTCATTTGAAGGAACGCATGGCCGTCGATAGTGACGATGAGATGGGCCGCCTGGCCGCGTCCTTCAATAACATGGCCGATAAGCTTTCTTCCCAGATTGCGCAGCTGGAGGAATACGGCGATTTGCAGCGGCAGTTTACTTCCGACGTCTCCCATGAGCTGCGTACCCCATTGACCACCGTGCGCATGGCCGCGGACATGATTGAGGCCGAAAGCGATAGCTTGCCGCACGGCGCCCAGCGAGCTTCCCGCCTGATGTCAAGCGAGCTCGATCGTTTCGAGGAATTGCTCGCGGACCTGCTAGAGATTTCTCGCCACGATGCCGGCGTGGCGGACCTGTCTACCGCCGCCATTGATCTGCGCTCCTGCGTGGAGTCCGCCTATGAGCAAGTCGAACATTTGGCTCGCGAGCTCAACGTAGAGGTCCAGCTCAACCTGCCGGATGAGCGCATCGCCGTCGAAGCCGATTCACGCCGCCTTGAGCGCATCTTGCGCAATCTTTTGGCCAATGCCATCGACCATTCGGAAGGCAATCCGGTAGCGGTGGATGTCGCCACCACGGAAACCGCGGTGGGCGTTACCGTTACAGACCATGGCGTGGGCTTGAAACCGGGCCAGGAAGAGCTGGTATTTAACCGCTTTTGGCGCGCGGATTCCTCCCGCAAGCGCCACTCCGGTGGCACCGGCCTGGGGCTGGCTATCGCCCGCGAGGACGCCGTCCTGCACGGCGGCACGCTGGATGCCACCGGCTACGAGGGCTTTGGCTCGCGCTTCCGCCTCATTATCCCGCGCACCCCGAATGCCGAGGTGGGAGAAGAACCCATCTCTGTGGAGATCCCTGGCGCACCCGTAAACAACCCTGCGGAAGGCGGCTCGTTGCCGGAATCGACCCCAGATGCCGGAGTTGAACTTCCAGAAGCGCAGGACTCTAGCACCGGTAATCCGGGTGTCGAACCCGCCTCTGCTACGCCTGCCATTGCATCCGGGATGAGCTCACCGCGCGCCGAAAAGAGCGATAAGACTACCACTGGCCAGGCGGAGGGGGATGGCATCCTATGGCCCTCGGAACGAGAGCTCAACCGTGGTGCGGCCGCCCCAGATAGGCGCGCCTATAAGGCCCCGGACTTTGAGGGGAGGAGGAAGTGAGCGTGTTCAGCAGCAACTATTGCAAAACCGCGGTCTTTAGTACCGCAGCGGTCGTGCTTTTTGTCAGCGGTTGTTCCACTCTGCCGAGTGACACCGGGCCGCAGGTGGTAGGGACCTACCAGCGACAGGAAGACAGCCCTGGGGAAGTTATTGCACCGCAACCGGGCGATGACCCGGATCTGACGTTGCGAGATTTCTATCAGGCTTCGGCCGTGCCCGGAAATGATCACGAAGTCGCCCGTGGTTTTCTTACGGATACTGCCCGTGGTGCATGGGACGCCAGCGGCGATGTGATGGTGGTCGATAGCCTGGATATCGTTACCGCGCCCGCCAATAAACAAAGCTCGAAAGATAATGAACGCGCCTTTACAGTACGTGGCACTATTATCGGCCGCCTGAAATCCGGTGGCGCGTATGTCCCGGAAAATGAGGGCTATGAGGCAGTCATCTACATGAAGATGCAAGACGATAGGTGGCGCGTCGATGGCCTGCCGGCCGGAGTGGTGATGGAGCGCAATGAAATGCGCAACCACTACGCCCCGCAATCGCTGTACTTCTATAAGCAGAGTAACGATGTGCTGGTTCCGGATCGTCGCTGGTTGTATAAGGGGGGCGAAGAATCGGAGTCGACGCTTATCACGTTGTTGATGGAGGGGCCTTCGGCCAGCATTGCCCCTGCCACCCGCCGTGCGGCGGGGGAGAATGTTACCTATGCCGGCTATGACCGCGAGCAAGGCTACCAATTCGAAGGCCTAGTGGACTTGGACGCCCACGACCGCACTCTCTTTGCCGCCCAACTGGTGTGGACGCTTAGCAAAGCCGGCCATACCGGTCCCTTTAAGGTCAAGGCCGATGGCGGTGACCTGGTGGAAGGTATGGATAGCTTGAGCGTGGATGACTTTGCGGACTATAACCCGGAAGAAAGCAGCACCGCGTTGTCTAAGCTCTACGCCCTTAATGAGGGCAACCTGCTGGAGGTAGACGATGGCGTGGCCGAGCCCGTTCAATCCACCTTGGGCAGTAGCGGAGACGTGCAGTCCGTGGATGTGGCCGATAGCGGCCTCGTTGCGGCCGTGCGCCGCAAATCCAATAATGATTTCTCCCTGCAGATAGGCGAGCTCGATGGCCAGCTGCAGGATGCGGTGGATGGTCCCACGCTGGCACGGCCGACCTTTGAATACAACGGGCAAGCCGCGTGGACTGTGGTTGACGGAGATCGCATCGTGCGCGTGGTGCGCTCCAAGACCACGGGCCGCATCTCCAAATCCGAGGTGGATGCCCGCAGCATTGACGATATTGAGGGCGAAATCTCCGTCATCCGCTTGTCCCATAGCGGTGCCCGCGTGGCCATGGTTATCGATGGGCACGTGTATATCGCGGCGGTTGCCCAATCCAGCAGTGGGGATAAGCGCATCGTCAACGCCCGCGAGGTCGGCCCAGAAGTTTCCGGTTCGGCGCTATCGTTGGACTGGAATATGGATGGCTCGCTCATCGTTGGTACCTCCTCGAGCCAGTCACCCGTCTGGCGCATCGAGCAGGATGGTTCCTCGGCTTCGACCATGCCTACCGGTAATATCACCGCCCCCGTGGTGGCTGTAGCTTCCTCGCCCACCAAGCTTTTCATCACTGATTCTCACGCCATGCTTGAGCTACCTTCCACCGTGATGGATGAGACCAACTGGCGTGAGGTCTCTGGGCTGCAGGGCCGGCGTTCTTCCCCTATCGTTTCTAACTAGCCGTCGGAAGGCTTGTGTGGCTAGGGGGGAGGCAACACGATGAGCTTGGGGGAGCTTATTTTTCCGCGCGCGTGTGCTGGATGCGGCGCGCCGGGCGAGGTGTTGTGTGAACACTGCCGCGAGCACTTGCGGCACCCGCCCTACCTGGTAGCACGGCCCCGGCTGCTGGGAGCGCCCGTGTATGCCCTTGGCTCTTATTCCGATATTCGCCGCCGCATCATCATTGGCATGAAGGAGCGCGGCAACCAGCCGGTTCGCGAGTATGTCGGGGCCGTCTTTGCAGCTGGGCTGGCCTATCTGAGTGCCCGTGGTGATATACCGCGCGAGTTCACCCTTGTTCCTGCGCCTACCCGTCCGCGCTCGGCGCGGGCGCGCGGGGGAGACCCTGTGGCCGCTGTGTGCCATACAGCGGCGCAGCTGCAGCGCGTGGGCGTGTGCGCGGCTCTTTCCATGGGGCAGTCCACCGCGGATCAGTCCGAGCTTAACGCGCAGGATAGGTGGGCTAACCTGCAGGGGCGAGTCCGCGTTCATGCTCCCATTGCTCGCGCCCCTGCGTTGCTTGCCGACGACGTCGTTACCACCGGCGCCACCCTAGCCGCGAGCATTGCTGCCCTGCAGGCCGCGGGCGTAGAAGTATGTGGAGCATTGGTCTTTGCGGATGCCTAGATAAAGGCGGGATCTACCCTCGAGGTAGGGGAGCGGGAAAAAATTTCGCCCTGTCAGGTCATAACCAGTGATACCATGAGGAGTGTCACAGAGAGATAGCTACTGTGATTGAATCCAGTCCCCACTACTCAAGGGAGGCATTTCAATGTCCCAGCCAAACAAAGCTCAGGTAACGATTACGGGCCGTAATGTCGAGGTCCCTGATCACTTTCAAGAGCGAGTCAATGACAAGCTGGCCAAGATTGAACGCCTTGACCCCACCCTGACCTTCTTCCACGTGGAGCTGCAGCACGAGCCGAACCCGCGCCGCGATTCTGAAGCGGATCGCATCCAGATCACCGCTACGGGTAAGGGACACATCGCCCGTGCCGAAGCAAAGGAAGATTCTTTCTACGCTGCGCTCGAGACCGCCTTGGGCAAGATGGAGCGCTCCCTGCGCAAGGTGAAGGTGCGCCGCGAAAACGTCAAGAGCGGTCACCGCGCGCAAAAGGGCACCGGAGAGATTGCCGCTGAGATGGTGGCACAGGCTGAGGCACAGCGCGCCAAGGAAGAGCGCTACGTTGACCCTTATGCTGAGACCGTCGAGGATGTTCGTCCCGGCCAGATTGTGCGCACCAAGGAGCACCCGGCTACCCCGATGAGCGTGGATGATGCCTTGAGCGAGATGGAGCTGGTTGGCCACGACTTCTTCCTCTTCGTTAACGAGGAGAATAATAAGCCCTCCGTGGTTTATCGCCGCCACGCCTTCGACTATGGCCTTATCTCCCTGGCTGAAGACGCGGAGGCCTAAAGCGCTCGCACTTTCCTGAGGTAATGACCCCGCTGCATAACTGCAGCGGGGTCGAATTCGTATCAAGGGAAATGGTGTCTTGGTGGGGGGGAGGTTCGACGTCGGCAAGCGGCTTTAAAGGCTTAGATATGCCAGATGAAGGTTGCGCGCATGTCCTATGCGCTAGGCGGAAGGTGCTTTGTGAATGCGAGTGAGTACAATAGCGACGAGTTAACTTTATTGTCGCGACTAGAAGGACTAACTAACCGTGTTTGGACTTTCCAAGCTGCTGCGCGCGGGCGAGGGCCGTACGGTCAAGCGCCTGGGCAAAATGGCAGACGACGTAATTGCCCTTGAGGATAAGTACGCGGAGCTTTCGGACGAAGAACTTAAGGCAAAGACCGATGAGTTCAAGACTCGTCTTAAAGACGGCGAAGAGATGAATGACATCTTGCTCGAGGCATTTGCCACCGTCCGCGAGGCTGCCTGGCGCGTCCTCGATCAAAAGCACTACCGCGTGCAGATCATGGGTGGCGCGGCCCTGCACTTCGGCAACGTTGCCGAGATGCGCACCGGTGAGGGCAAGACCCTGACCTCACTCCTGCCTGCCTACCTTAATGCGCTTGAGGGCAAGGGCGTCCACATCGTGACCGTCAATGATTACTTGGCAAAGCGCGACGCGGAGATGATGGGCCGTGTCCACCGCTGGCTCGGCCTGTCCGTAGGCGTCATCCTGTCTGAGATGCGCCCACCAGAGCGCAAGGCTGCCTACGATTGCGACATTACTTACGGCACCAATAACGAGCTAGGTTTTGACTACCTGCGCGATAACATGGTGCGCTCCCTCAATGAAGTGGTGCAGCGCGGTCACAACTTCTGCATCGTGGATGAGGTTGACTCGATTCTTATCGATGAAGCCCGAACCCCGCTTATCATCTCCGGCCCAGTAGACGGTTCCTCCCAGTTCTACAGTGTCTTCGCCCAGCTGACACCGCGCATGCGCGAAGGCATCCACTACGAGGTAGACCACAAAAAGCGCACCATCGGTGTGCTGGAAGAGGGCGTGGAATACGTAGAGGAACAGCTCGGCATCGATAACCTCTACGCCCCGGAGCACTCCCAGCTGGTGTCCTACCTGAACAACGCCTTGAAGGCCAAGGAGCTTTTCACCCGCGATAAGGACTATATCGTCCGCAATGGTGAAGTCATGATCGTCGACAGCTTCACCGGCCGCGTGCTGGCCGGCCGCCGCTACAACGAAGGCATGCACCAGGCCATCGAGGCCAAGGAGCAGGTAGAGATCAAGAACGAGAACCAGACGCTGGCTACCGTTACCCTGCAAAACTACTTCCGCCTCTATGAGAAGATCTCCGGCATGACCGGTACGGCAGAGACCGAAGCCGCCGAGCTGCATTCCATCTATGGCCTGGACGTAGTGCCGATTCCTACCAATAAGCCAAATCAGCGTGCGGACCACTCTGACCGCATTTACAAGACGCAGGAAGCCAAGTTCGCCGCCGTGGTGGACGATATTGCTGAGCACGTCGAGGCCGGTCAGCCAGTATTGGTAGGTACCACCTCTGTGGAGCGCTCCGAGTACCTGTCTCAGCTGCTATCCAAGCGGGGAATCAAGCACAACGTGCTCAACGCTAAGCACCACGAGGAAGAGGGCCAGATCATCGCCCGTGCCGGCCGTCCTGGCACCGTAACCGTGGCTACCAACATGGCCGGCCGTGGTACGGATATCGTGCTTGGTGGTAACCCCGAGGTCATCCTCGATGAGAAGCTGCGTGAGCGCGGCCTAGATCCATTCGAGGATGAGGAAAAGTACCAGGAGGCCTGGGAGGCAGAGATCGATGCCGAAAAGGAACACTCCAAGAAGTTGGGTGACCAGGTCCGCGAGGCCGGTGGACTCTACGTGCTGGGTACTGAGCGCCACGAGTCGCGCCGCATTGATAACCAGCTGCGTGGTCGTACTGGCCGCCAGGGTGACCCGGGTGAGACCCGCTTCTACCTGTCCATGCGCGATGAGTTGATGGTGCGCTTCGTGGGACAGTCCATGGAGAACATGATGAATCGCCTCAATGTGCCGGACGATGTTCCAATCGAAGCCAAGATGGTCTCCAACTCCATTAAGGGCGCCCAGGCGCAGGTGGAGAACCAGAACTTTGAGATGCGTAAGAACGTTCTCAAGTACGACGAGGTGCTTAACGAGCAGCGCAAGGTGGTCTACGCTACCCGCCACGATATCCTCGATGCCGGCGATATTCAGGACAATATCCGCGGCATGATTGATGACACCGTTTCCGCTTATGTCGCCGGCGCTACCGCCACCGGCTACGTGGAGGATTGGGACCTAGATGCGCTGTGGAACGCATTGGATTCCCTGTACGGTCCCACCATTCCCCACGAGGAACTGGTCGAAGGCTCCGAGTATGGTTCCCCAGGCGAGCTTTCCGCTGAGCAGCTTCGCGACGCTTTGGTAGAAGACGCCAATAACGAATATGACAAGCTCGAGGAATCTGTAACCGCAATTGGCGGCGAGCAGCAGATGCGCAATACCGAGCGCATGGTCATCCTGCCGATTATTGACCAAAAGTGGCGTGAGCACCTCTATGAGATGGACTACCTCAAGGAGGGCATTGGCCTGCGCGCGATGGCGCAGCGCGATCCGCTGGTGGAGTACCAGAAGGAGGGCGGCGAGATGTTCAATGCGATGAACGAAGGCGTCAAGGAAGAGACCGTCCGCCAGCTCTTTATGCTGCGCAAGCAGTTCAAGCAGCAGGAAGAGGAACAGGCCGGTGAGTCTTCGACCGCTGCGAACAACAACGGTGGGGATACCGTAGAGGCCTAAAACCCGGTGTTCTTTCTCAAACTCCGCCCCGCACCCACTCTTAAAAGTGGGAGCGGGGCGGGTTTCTTTTTAGGGAAAAATGAGTAGAATATAAGAATCTTGTCCAATCTGCTTTTTTCCTGTGAGGAACTCCACTGACGATGCGTCGCCGTTCTTTGCGTCTAGGAATTACGACGCTTCTGTCTGCTACCTTGCTTGGTGGCGCCACCCCAGCCGTGGCGTATGAGATGCAGCGCGACTCTGCGTCTTCTCTGCGCATCATCTTGGACTCGGGCGAAAAACTAGAACAGGACAACGCGGCAGCGGCCATTTTGGCTATCGCTACCCAGCGTAAGGAAGCGTTGGTGGCAGATGGAATTTTGTCGCAGGAGAAAGCGGATGCTGCCTTTGACCATTATTTTGGCGCATCCCGGCTCAATACTGCGCGCGCCGATGGCAATATCTATGCCACACCGCTCGATTTCCCGTGGGAGCCCGACGCGCGTCCACAATCGCGAGAAGGTAAGCAGTTCACCGAAGCTGCCGTGCTGGATTACCTTGACGTGCTGGGTGCCAACTATGCCCAGGCGGTGATTCGCGCCGAGCTGGGTGAATTCACTAAGGATCTGCCGCAGTCCACTGCAGGCAATGCAGAGTCTTCTCCGCGGCCACAGAGGCCCGCCACCGGGGATACAGGCTCCGCCTTCCCGGATGAGTTCTCGGATTACGCGTCAGCGCTGCGCGATATCGTCACTATCACCAAGCAGGTCAATGCTCCTTTGGAAAAGGCCGCAGCAACCCACCGTGGTGTGAATACCGTACTCGCGGATGGCACTGCTGATGACAATTCCGGGCTATCCGTCCTGGAAGGTGGTCTGCTGACTACCGGTATTGCGGCGCTAGCAAGCGCTGCCGGAATTGGATGGTCCGCACTGAACTGGTCCGATATTCTTTCTCAACTCGGCCAGTTCATTTCCTAGGCGGTGAGGTCCGTTCGCATAGCTTAGAGCAAGCGGAACGAGGTTAATCCCGTGTGACTGGCTGATCCTGTAAAAGCATGCTGCTGTTGACCTATATAAACAGAGCCGAAATACTCTCCGTTTGAGCGCGCGTGCAGGCTTGTCAATTGCAATCTGTCCGTGGTGTAGGGGCTGGAGCGTTGGCGCACCCACGAGCCAATATGCAGCCGGATTGCGTCCGAATAGCGCGCGGAATTGAGGTGAGCTAGCGGCCGATAGCCGGCAGCAACCTCGAGTGCGAAGATTACCCAGCCTTGGATGCGGTGTTGGGCGGCGACCTCCGCGGACGTCGGCAAGCGGCCGTAGCGCACGCGATGAGGCGCGAGGAAGAGTTTGAGGTGTGAGTAGCCAGGGATGGGCTCGTACATGATGGGGAAGTAGTGCTCCTGAATAAGGGCAGGAGGCGGACGCGTGATAATTGTCTCATGCCCGGCTCGCGGCCGCCATTTCTGAGGGTTTCCTGAAAGGGGTGGCCGCGAATGCGCGCGCGGTTCGCTATACTCTCGGGGAGTTAAAGAGAAAATCGTAACCAAAGGATTTAAGTACATGCGTGGTCTGATCGTTGACTATGTCGGCGTCCTCGACGGCACCGAAGAAGATAACCGTCGCTGGAAGGCGCTGCTGGCCGCCGCCAAGGCAAATGGCGCGGCAACCGCCATCCTCTCCAATGACCCGGGCGGTCCAGGCGCGGAGCACATTCGCGAGTGGGAGTACCGCGGAAACGTAGATGCAGTTATTCTCTCTGGTGAGGTTGGGGCGGAAAAGCCAGAGGTCGCTGCATTTCAGGCGGCCGCAGATGCCCTAGAGCTTCCGCTCAATGATTGCGTCATGGTTGATGATTCTATTCTCAACGTCCGCGCCGCCGTGGAAACCGGCATGGTGGGCTTTTTGTACACCAGCTTTGATCGCGTTTCCGTAGAAATCCAGGCTGTCTTCGATATTGAAGGTGAGTTTTAGTGGCTAAAGCCCGCGTCTACATTCCCGCAACCTACGCCATGCTGGCGGAATTGGAAGAAACCGGTTCCCTTTCTGCGCGCTCCGGCTGGGGTTTCATGGTGACACCAGCGCTGCAGGATTTCTATACCGAGGGCGATGAAGAAGAGATTGCCTACTCGGCATTCCTCGAGGCATCTATGGCCTCTATGCGCCTTCTGGCCATCGGCGATGAAGAAAAGTTCCCGCATCGCCGCGTGGTCATCTCCGTGGACTTGGATGATTCTGTCATCACCCCGCGACCGGATATGGGCGAGCCGGTGGTAGAACTCCAGCCGGCGCAATTCAGCAAAGACGATCTAGCGGCCATCCACGTGGATATTGCGGAATCCGAAGAAACCACCGCGAAGGCCATCGAGGCTATTGACACCGCGGACCTTGGCGATGAGGACGCGGAGCTGGCCGTGGGAGATGCGCTGGATAAGTTTATGGCCTTTTATCACCCCAGCGAACTGCCTTTCCTCGTAGAATTGCTCTAAAACTGAAGGAGAAAACATGACTCAGCGTTTCAAGAACCTGGCTGCAGCTACCGTTACCGCAGGCGTAGCCCTCATTTCCGCGCCAGCCGCTCTGGCGGCCGATACCACCCCGGCCGCAGATGCCGCTGCCGATGCCGTGCCCACCACCCCGTGGCTAGCGCTGCTAGAGACCTCGTCCCAGGGCACTTGGGGCCAGATCCTGGATGTGGTCTTTGGCATCGTAGATGTCCTGCTAGGCGTGATGGCCGATACTGGCTTCCACCTTTAATTTTCCCAGTCCACGTTGGTGCGCAGGGCCTCGAGCAGGCCGCGCACCGCGTCGCGCCGCCGCGCACTGGCGGTATCCGGGGGGATAAGCGCAGGGTCATCCAGCCCGCATTCTGGGTCCGCAGGCGGGCCCATATGCGTACAACCACGGGGGCAATCCTCGACGGCGGCCGCAAGATCTTCAAAGACACCGAGCACGTCATCAGCATCCACGTGTGCGAGGCCGAAGGAACGAATGCCGGGGGTATCGATAATCCAGCCGGCAGAGTATGCATCATCGGCGGGGAGGGGAAGCGCTACCGATTGGGTAGAGGTATGCCTGCCTTTGCCTACGCCCGATACTTCCCCCGTCTCCCTATCCGCATCCGGAACCAGGCGGTTGACCAGGGTGGATTTGCCCACGCCGGAGTGGCCGATGAGCGCGGTGACGTGGCCATCGATGTGCTGGCGCACGGACTCGAGGCCGTCTTCGACGCCGGCTTTCACCACCGTGACATCAAGATCAGCAAACTCGGCCGCGAACGGCTCAGGATCCGTGAGATCTGTTTTAGTCAGGCACAAGATCGGGTGGATATTGCCCACGAAGGCGGCGATGAGGGCCCGCTCGACAAACCCGGAACGCGGTGGTGGATCGGCCACGGCGGTGACGATGAGCATCTGGTCCGCATTCGCCACCACGATGCGCTCATAGGGGTCGGTGTCATCGGCGGTGCGCCGAAGGACGGAGGTGCGCTCTTCCAGCTTCACTATGCGCGCTAAGGTGTCCTTCTTGCCGGAAGTATCGCCCACGACACCTACGCGGTCGCCCACCTCGATGGCGGTGCGGCCGAGTTCGCGGGCGCGCATGGCGGTGACCCGTGGGCCGTCATCTAGCGCGACGCCCCAGCGCCCACGGTCTTTGGTGATGACCATGCCGAACTTGGCATTTTTATGTTTGGGACGATCCTTGGTGCGCGGCCGCGAACCCTTGCCAGGGCGCACGCGCACGTCGGATTCATCAAAGGAACCGAAACGCCTAGCCATTGCTCTCCTGTTGTTCGGGGTCCAGCATCGTCTCCCACATGCGGTCGAAGCCGGGAAGGGTCTTCGCCGTGGTAGAAATATCTTCGATCTCTATGCCCGGCACCTTCAGACCGAGGATGGCACCAGCGGTGGCCATGCGGTGGTCCGCATAGCACGGCCACTCGCCGCCGTGGAGAGGGGCGGGGTCGATGCGCAGGCCGTCGGCAAGCTCGGTGACCTTGCCACCCAGGGCGTTGATATTGGTTGCCAGCGCCTTGAGGCGGTCGGTCTCGTGGCCGCGCAGGTGGGCAATGCCGGTGAGCGTGGAGGGGGTTTCTGCCAGGGCACACAGCGCCGCGACGGTAGGGGTGAGCTCACCAATGTCACCCATGTTGCGCTCGATGCCCTGCAGCGCGCCGCCCTTGGCGCCCTTTGCGGTGACGAAGCCCGGCTCTTGGGTGACCATAACACCCATATCCACCAAGATATGGCGAATAGCGTCACCCGGCTGGGTGGTATTGGCGGGCCAGCGCTTAATGGTCACGCGGCCGCCGGTGACAGCAGCGGCGGCAAGGAAAGGCGTGGCATTGGACAAATCCGGCTCGATGGCCCACTCCCGGCCGGCGATCGGGCCAGGGTGCACGGTCCACGTATTCTCGCCGGAATCTACGCGCACGCCGGCTTGCCGTAGCATGCCCACGGTCATTTCCACGTGCGGCAAAGAGGGCAACGGAGCGCCCTCATGGGTTAGGGTGATGCCCTCATTAAAACGTGCGCCGGCTAGCAGCAGTCCGGAGACGAACTGCGATGACCCAGAGGCATCGATGGTGACCTCGCCGCCTTCTGGCACCCCGTGCGAGCGCACGGTAAAGGGCAGGCTATCGCCGTCCACCTCTACGCCAAGCTGGCGCAGCGCATCGAGGGTGGTGGACATGGGCCGGGCGTAGGCCTGCTCGTCGCCGTCGACAAGCACGGCACCATCAGCCAAGGCCGCAACCGGCGGGATAAAGCGCATCACCGTGCCTGCTAGGCCGCAATCTACCGTTGCGCCCTTGAGCGGGCCTGGGGTGACGTGGATGTCCTCGCCGTCGTGCTCGAAGCGCACGCCCATAGACTCCAACGCCTTTTCCATCAGCTGCGAATCCCGCGAGACCAGCGGAGCGCGCAGGGTAGAGGGGCCATCGGCCAACGCGGCCAAGATGAAGGCGCGGTTGGTAATAGACTTCGAGCCCGGCACGTGCTGGGCCCACGTAATGGGGCCTGCCGCTTGCGGGGCGGACCATGGTTGAGACATATCGTCCATAATAGAGGGCATGTGCGGAAGATTCGTTCTTTTTACCGAGTCCCTCCTTGATGAGGTGGGAGAGCTGCCCGGAGTCACCGAGGTACATGCCCCGCAAGGAACCCCAGGGCCCCGCTACAATATTGCGCCTACCCAGCCGGTGGCCATCGTGCGCGTGCGCGAAAGCCTTGCTCAAGTCGATCCTGCGCGGTGGGCGCTATTGCCGCACTGGAAGAAAGATCTTGAGGGCCCGCCGCTGTTTAATGCGCGGGCGGAGACCGTGGCCTCCAAGCCTTCTTTCCGGCACGCTTTTAAGGGGCAGCGCTGCCTCATCCCGATGAATGGTTACTACGAGTGGCGCCAGGAAAAGGGCGGCAAACAGCCCTACTTCGTGCGCGCGGAGGAAGGCCTGTTGTGGGCCGCAGGCCTCTGGGACACCGGCTTAGACCGCCTGTCCGCCACGATCATTACCACTGCAGCCACGGAAGAAATGGAGTGGCTGCACCACCGCCTGCCGCGCTTTTTGGCGGCCGAGGAAATGCGCACCTGGCTAGAGGGCAGCCCCGAGGAGGCCGCCGAGCTGCTCTTGCCGACGCCCCTGCGGGGCTTCCACACCCACCCCGCCGACAAGGCCGTGGGCACTGTATCCAACGACTATCCAGAGCTACTCGGCGAGTAGATCGGCAAAGCTGGCGTCACACAGCTGCGCGAGGTCCTCCGCATTGAGTTCGATATCTAGCCCGCGGCGCCCGCCAGAGATGAAGACGGTATCGAAAAGGATGGCGGTTTCCTCGATAATGGTGGGCAGTGGATTCTTCTGCCCGAGCGGGGAGATGCCGCCGGGAATATATCCGGATGACTTAGAGGCGTCGTGCGGATCGGCCATGGCGGCTTTGGAAACATTGTGTGCGACTGCGGCTTTTTTCAAGCTCAGGTGGTGGGTAGTAGGGATAACGCACACCGCCAATTTGCGCTTTGGTCCCTTGCCCGCGGTTAAATCGATGACCAGGGTTTTGAGCACGCGCTCCGGCTCTACGTCTAGAGCTGCGGCGGCGTGATCACCGAAGTGATCGGTGCCCGCTTCAAAGGTGTATACGTGGTGCTCGATACCGGCGTCTTCTACAACTTTGAGCGCTGGGGTGGCTGCGTGCGGGGACTTTTTAGACATGACTGGGATTCTAACGCTAGGCGTTAGTATGGAAATTGTGGCTAAAGAAACAATCAGCGAAAAGGAGCTGCAGCGCCGCTTTGAAGCGGAAGCGCTGCCCTTGCTAGATCAGCTCTACGGTGGTGCCTTGCGCATGACGCGCAATCCCCAAGACGCTGAAGACCTAGTGCAGGAGACCTACCTCAAGGCCTATAAGTCCTTCCATTCCTTTACTCCGGGTACGAATCTCAAGGCATGGCTTTATCGCATCATGACCAATAACTACATCAACTCCTACCGCAAGGCGAAGCGCCGGCCAACGGAGTCCTCGGCTGATGACTTGAGTGATTTTCAGCTCTATACCACCGCCGGACATGATTCCACCGGTCTGGAATCCGCCGAGGTAGCCGCGCTCAAGGACATGCCGGATTCCACCATTTCAGAGGCCATGAATGACCTGCCCGATGATTACCGCATGGTGGTTTACTACGCGGATGTGGAGGGCTTGGCATATAAAGAAATTGCGGAAATCATGGACACTCCTTTGGGCACAGTGATGTCTCGGTTGCACCGGGGAAGAAAACTACTCCGAAAAGCGTTGAAAGACGTGGCACGAGAACAAGGTATTGGATTAGAACACCCAGACATGGAGGAGAAGTAATGGAACGCGCAACGGAACACAACTGTGGTGCGTGTAGCTCCCCAGAGGTACAGGCCCTCCTGTGCGAGCTTCTCGATGAATCCACCACCTATGCCCGCGCGCTCGCCATCCGCGAGCACATCGCCCAGTGTGATTTTTGTCAAAAGCGCCTCGAGAGCGAGGAGATTATTCGTTCGCTGGTGCGCAACTGTTGTAACGGACAGGCCAAGGCGCCGCAGGCGTTACGCCGCCGCATCTCGGTTGAAATCACCCGCATCGAGACCACCTGGTAGTGCGGACATACGGCACGGGCTGCTAAGCGGCCTGCGCCGATTCGGCAAAGCAAAAGCCCGGCTCCTACGGTCTGTGATGACCGAGGGCCGGGCTTATGTGCTGTGCGTTATGCGCCAGGACGCTTGCCGTGATTAGCGGACTTCTTGCGGCGATCCTTGCGCTTGCGACCACGCTTGCTCATTGCGCACTCCTTCGTTGAGGGTAACTGAACTTTATTCAACTTTAGCGGCTAAGGGCGCCGAAACGAAAATTGGGGGCCGATGATTAAGCGGAAACGCGGGCGCGTCCACGGCCGCGGTTACGGCGGCGCTTGAGGGCGCGGCGCTCCTCTTCAGATAGACCGCCCCAGACGCCGGCGTCCAAGCCGGACTCCAGTGCCCACTTCAGGCAGGAAGAGGCAACGGGACAACGGTTGCAGACCAACTTGGCCTTAGCGATTTGGGTAAGTGCAGGACCAGAATTGCCTACTGGGAAGAACAGCTCGGGGTCTTCGTCGCGGCAAACAGCTTCGTGGCGCCAATCCATGATTGATATCTCCTAACAAAAATTCGACAGCAGAAAGCACAAGCACTTTTCATAAATGAAAAGCAACCAATGCCATGGGTGGGTGGTTGTGTGAACTGGTCTGCGCGCAGTGGGGCCCGGTCTCGAGGTCGGGCCAGCGTCGCCGCCGCCAATGGTCCACATTGTGGTTACTTGAAGTTTCCTTCAAGTTAAGAAGAGGTTTACGTCCTCTTTCTTTTTGCTACCCAAGAATCATGACATGTTTACTCAGGCTCCGCTAGGGGTAGAGGCGAAAATGTGGTAAACATCACTGAATGGAAAGTGATGTGGGGGTCATTTAGATAGACGCTGGAGTTGAAAGAAGCCTGTGAGAAACGCGCTGAACTGGCGCATTGACTGAAACTGCTTGAGTGTGGTGACTGGAGAAGCGTCAAATCTGTCCGGTTAGCCCTTGCCCCCGCGAAACCTGAGTGGCGCACAAGAAAATGGCGTTGCCCGTGAGTAGACTGTGGGCTTGTGTCCAAACAAAACAAGAAGGTAAACACAAAGCAAAATGCTGCCTCCACGCGGTCGATTAGTGGGGAAAAAAAGACCCAGCACGGGGCGCCGCAACCAGTCCTCGTGGCCGCAGCACTCGCCGTGATTCAGTCCATCGCCGTAATCTGTTTTGGCATCTTCCTGATCGTGCGCGAATTGACCGGTGCGGAAAACGGCTCCATGGTGTCGGATTCGGGCTCTGGAAGCTTTGTGGGGCTAGGCACCGCACTCTTTATCTTTATCGTGTTTGGTTTTGTCATCATTGGCGCTTGGGCCATGGTCAAGGGAAAGCGCTGGGGTAGGGGAGCCATTATTTTGGTGGAGCTAATCTTGGCGGCTAGCTCCTTCCAAATGTTTAGCGGTGGATCGCCGCTACTGGGCGCGGTGACATTGCTGAGCGCCGCAGTGGTCATCTTCTTGCTGATGTTCGTACGCGCCTCCACTGAGTGGGCGGCAGCAAACTTCTAAAGTCATCTTCACGTGTAAAAAGGCCGCGCCCGGGAAAACCCGGAATGCGCGGCCTTTTTATGCGATGGTGGGGTACTAATCGGCGCTAAGGCCCACTACCTTATCGCCGCGGGCTTCCACAATGGTCTCGCCCGCTAAAGTGAGATAAACGGCACCGTGGTAGGCGCCGCGGTCAACCGGGATGGTTCGCAGGGTCTTGCCAGTGGACCAGTCCATGACTGCAATTCCTTCTTTGGTAGGCACCAGCATCTGCTCGTTGACAGCGATGGGGGTGCCGATGGCCTCTTCCACGATGCGATCAACCGAGAGGTCGCTCGGCTTAAAGAGGTAAAGCCGGGAGCCATCAAACCAGGTCATATGGTGCGGCAAGTCCGCAGTTGCCGGCGCGAAGGGGGAGTCGCCGGTGTCTATAGCCGGAGAAGGCTCTGCTGGGGAAGAGTCGAGCTTTTTACCTTCATTGTTATATGACTCGATGGAGGGGTGTGGTCCTGGCCGGTATACGGCGGCGGCCTTTTGGCCTACGGCGACAAGGCGGGCGCCATCGGTAGCAATGTCCACATCGGCGGCGATGTCCGGTTGACGGGAATCATCGGGGGTGGTGTCTTGGAAGCGCAACCAGGTGGTATTCGGCTTATCGGGGCAGGACTCGGTCAGGGCTAAGTTCTCGGTACGGGTAAGGGCCGAGCTGAGCGTGCAATCCTCATGCGGTTGCTTGTCCGGTTCTTGTTTTGCCTCCACGTCACCGTATTCCACGGTACGCACCATATCCGAGCGCCACAGATCGATGCGGTCGGTGGAGGCCGTTCCTACCCGGTCATTGGAGGATATGGGTACTACCTCGTCCGAATTTATGGCACTACGGGTGCTGTCATACTCACCAGTCGCGGCATCAATCGCCACGGTATCTCCGCAGCCCACACCGGTCTTATAAGTAGCTACTATCTTGCCCCATGCAGCAGACAGTGAGCACAGTTCGGCGTCAGTGCGCTCATAGGTCCATGCTTCGGAACCGTCCGGATTGGTAGCCGTGAGCGTGTGATCCGCATGCGTGATGGTCAGGCCGTGCGCCGAAACCGCCCGGTATTGGCCAGGCACCGGTTCATTGGGGAGGCTGAAGGACTCGTGGAGGTTAGTCGGAACTGTGGAAAGTGCGGGTGCATCCTTTTCCCCAGGAACGGCCGCCTGGCTCAAATGTGCCTGATTGATATTGGCAGTGACGGCTGCACCGCCTACCGCGATGGCGCAGACCACGGCAATGATGCCGGTGGCCTTCCAATCAGAGAGCGTGGAACGCAAAATGGGAGCCTTAGTCATCGGCGGCCTCCTCGTCGGCGCCGGGAGCTGCCGCGGCGCGCAGTGGTACGGGTGGGGGATTTCTCGCGGACTGAAACCTGGCCTACAACCTTGGTCTCGGGGCCTACGGTCTCCTCAGCATCCGCGGGGATGTCTAGCGCTTGGGCCAGCTCTGGGGAAGTAGAAAACCATTGTGGCGGCTCCGGCTCTCCCAAATCCAGCTCATCGTTAATGACTTGCCATTTGCCCAGCTCATCGTAGCCCACCAAGGTGATGGCGGTACCGGTATGCCCGGCGCGACCCGTGCGACCAATACGGTGGACAAAGGTCATTGGATCATCTGGTACCTGGTAGTTGATGACGTGAGTGACATCATCGACGTCGATACCGCGGGCAGCAATATCGGTGGCGACCAGGATGTCTACCTGGCCGGAGCGGAAGGCCTGCAGGGATTTCTCGCGGGACTTTTGCCCAAGGTCGCCGTGGACGGCTCCCACGCGGAAGCCGCGCCGGGCGAGATCATCGGCCAAATGGGCGGCCGCTCGCTTGGTACGGGCGAAGATGATGGTGCGCCCGCGGTCGGCAGCCTGCAGGGCGTGCGCGACGATGGCAACCTTATCCATGCGGTGAGCTTGGAAGGTGACCTTGCGGGTGGAGGAATGAGTGAAATCCTGCTCGCCCGATTCGGCGCGGATATGGATGGGCTTATCCATAAAACGGCGGGCCAGCGTTAAAATCGCGCCCGGCATCGTAGCGGAAAAGAGCATGGTCTGGTGCGCATTGCCATCCAGAGCCTGCAGGATGGCCTCCACCGAGGGTAAAAAGCCCAAATCTAGCATCTCGTCGGCTTCATCGAGTACCAAGATGGCCACGCGGTCTAGTTGCAGATTGCCGCGCTCGTGGAGATCGATCAGGCGGCCAGGTGTACCGATGATGACATCGGCGCCCTTATTGAGCTTTGTGATCTGTTCCTCGTAGGGCCGGCCTCCGTAGATGGAAACCAAACGCACCGGTATGTCAGCGGCGGCTACCTGCAGGTCTTTGGTGACCTGCTGGGCAAGCTCACGGGTGGGGACCACCACGAGGGCGCGCGGGGTGCCATCGAGCTCTTCGATATCGGCATCATCAAAGACACGATCCAAAAGCGGCACGCCAAAGCCGTAGGTTTTGCCCATGCCGGTGCGCGCTTGGCCAATCAAATCCTGACCGGACAAAGCGATGGGCAGGGTTAATTCCTGGATTGCAAAAGTACGCGTGATGCCACGGGTGGCGAGTCCATCGCAGATTTCGGCCGCAACGCCGAGTTCCGCGAAGCTCGGTGGCTGGGATTTTATGTCAGACACACCTTGATAGTAGCCGGGATGGTTATAGTGGGGCCATTGACAATAAAACTCTAGTTAGAGGAGGAACCCTCATGGATATCAAGTTTGGCTTCGCAGACACCGCTCGCGAGCTGGTCATTAGCGCTGCAGGTGACCAGGCTGACCTGACGCAGAAGATCAATAGCGCCCTGGCGGATAACTCCACCTTGGAACTGGAAGATGACAAGGGCCGCAAGTACCTCGTGCGCACTGACCGCGTGGTCTACGTTGAGGTGGGCATTGCGAAGAAGCACGCCGTGGGATTCGCCGGCGCCTAAAGACGAGCGCACCGGTCTGCTGATTCAGATTTTTAAAAATAAACGGGTAACCTAAGGCCCCATGGAAGACAGGGAGACTCGCCACGCTCACCGGAGCCAGGGCCATTCGCCGGACCACCCTAATGCGGTGGTCCGGTTTGCGCGTCAATATGGCTGGTGGCGCGTGGTGGCTATCCCTTTGATGATCGCCTTGACCATCTGGTTCATTGTCGATATCGCCACCGCTTCCTCCTCTGAAGAAGGGGCGGAAGAAACTACCACAGCTGCCCCGACGAGTGCCGAGAAAATCGGGCCTGATCCGGCTGATGCGGAAGCGGTCAAACGGGAAATTAGTGAGATGCCGCCCGGTGGGGCGTTTACCAAGCAGGGAAGGGGCACTTTCCATGAGGTGGGCGAGCCCGGCGCCGTAGCCGGTAAGGGTGGCGCGCAGAAGGTGCGCTATTCCATCGAGGTGGAAGATGGCCTCAATACCGCACCGTATGGCGGCGATGATTCTTTTGCAGCCATGGTGGAGGCCACCCTTTCTGATCCGCGCGGCTGGACCGCGCACAAGGACTTCGAGTTCGAGCACGTGGCCTCTGATGCGGATCCAGATACCCGTATCCAGCTGACCTCCTTGGGTACCGCCGCGGAGCGGTGCGGGGAGAAAATTGAAACGGAAACTTCCTGCCATACCACCATTACTGGCGAGTCCACCACGGTTATTAATGAGGCTCGCTGGGTGCGCGGTGCGACGCCGTTTGAAGGCGATATGGGTAACTACCGCCAGTACGTTATTAACCACGAGCTGGGCCACGCCATTGGCTATGCGGCCCACCAGCCGTGTGGTGGGCAGGGCAAGTTAGCTCCGATCATGATGCAGCAGACCTTGGATCTCAATAACAAGGCATTGCACGATCGCAAGCCCAGCGAGGTCTATCCTGATGAGGACGTGACCTGTGCAGCTAACCCGTGGCCTTTCCCCAACCCGGATAATAAGGATCCCCACCAACCCGAATAGGAGTTAAGGATGCCGCTTCCCCCAGAGCATGTTTTAAGCGCCTTTCACGCGGAAACTGGTGCTACCGGTACTCGCCGCGCTCAGGGCGATCAATTAGGCCCGGTGTGGGATAACGGCATCAAGGTGGGGGACGTGGTCTATTCGCAGGCCGGTCCTTTTGCTGCATGGTCCGCCAAGACGCGCGAGCGCCTAAGCGTGCAAGGCGCCCGAGTTTCCCGGCCATTTTTATCTAGCGATGGCCGTCATACGGCCGCTGGCTGGAAGGCCACGCAGTTTATTCCGGGGCAGGTCCGGGGGCGCATTGATGAAACCGCACAGATGGCGCTGCGCCTTGATACGGCTATGGCCGAGGTGGCACTTCCCACCGGGCAGCGTGACGATGTCTTTGCTCGCGCGGAGCGCGCCGCGTGGGGAGAAACGGGGGAAGCCTATCGCCCAGCTCTGCTTGCCGACGTCCCTCTTATCCCCGCCCACACCGCTCTTCTCACCACCACGGTCTATCACGGCGCCAACCCGCCGGGAATCGTGGACATTGTGCCGAGCGAATTTCCGCGCCCAGCCGGTTGGAGCGCCGCCCTAGTCATCGTCGACGGGCTTATTGCTCAGGCGGTTGATGATGAGATCTGCCAACGCTTTAGCCACGTGCCGGGCATGCAGGAGCTGCTCTTGCGTGCAGTGTCGTATCGTCGTCATATCAACGATCTGCATCCTGCTTCGCGTTCAAACACGCGTTCGCACATTGAACGGGTGGAGCAATATCTGGTGTCGCGGGCATCTGCCATACTGGAGCGGTGAGTTACGACCCCCATTCCACCGCGCGTGCGGGAGTGGTCCTCCCACCGTCCCCGCAAGTGCGCCTCGTTCCCCGTACCCCGTCCGCCACGGCCCGCAGCTGGCCGGTTGACCTGCCCGAATCCGGTTCCTGGAAAGTAACCGGTGCGGCAGGCAGTGGCGTGTCGAGCTTCCTTATCGATACCGTCATTCATGCCCTGGACAGAGCCCAGGAAACTGGCGCGGATCCCTCCGGCATTCTCGTTATTGCGCCCTCGAAGGAATCCGGTGCCCGATTGCGCCGCGAACTTTCTGAACGCCTCGAGAATTACGCCGCACAGACCTCAATGGTGCGGTCTGTGCACTCCTTGGCTTTTGCGTTACTGCGCACGGCGGCCGAGGAAGAGTTGCGGCTCATTACCGGTGCGGAACAAGATGCCGTCATTCGGGAGCTACTTATCGGTCAAGCAGAGGACGGCCACGGATCCTGGCCAGAAGAGATGCGCCCCGCGCTGGAATATGTGGGCTTTGCGCGGCAGTTGCGCGATTTCCTTTTGCGCTCCATTGAACGAGGTCTGGGCCCAGGAGACCTGGAGCGCCTAGGCCACGAATATGGCCGCCCTATGTGGTCCGCCGCGGGCGAATTTCTGCGCGAGTATGAGCACGTGCAGCTCCTCTCCCGTTCCCATTCATACTCTGCTGCAGAGTTGGTTACCGCGGTTCTCCAACGCCCTGAATTACTGCGCGATCATCCCTTCCACACTATTGTCGTCGATGATGCTCAACTGCTCGACCCCACCGCAGGAAAACTCATTCTTGGGCTAGCTGCGCAGGCCAACCTCGTAGTTGTGGGTGGAGATACAGCCCAATCTGTCTTTGCCTTTCGTGGTGCTAGCTCGCGCTTTTTGCAGGACTTTCCAGCCGAGCATGACATTGAGCTCACCGAGTCCTACCGCAGGCCCACACCGGCGTGCATCTCTATCGTGGATTCGGACGGTCGGCTGCGCGACGTCGTAGCTAATACCGTGCGCCGCCGCCACTTGGAAGATGCCGTGCCCTGGCGCGACATCGCTGTCATTGTGCGCTCTACTAGTGACATTGGCCAAATGCGCCGCACCCTCCTAGCCGCCGGTGTGCCCGTACATATCAATCCCACCGACGTTGTCTTGGCCGAACAGCGTTTGGTTTCCGCTGTGTTGCTTGCGCTGCGCGCCTTGGAGGAGGAACTATCTAACTCTGAGTTGGAAGAACTACTCACCGGACCTGTGGGTGGCGCCGATCCTGTCACCCTGCGCCGACTGATCCGTGGCTTGCGCCGCTGGGATTCCACCACTCGGGGCATCGATAGCCTCCGGGGCCTTCTCTACGGCGAGCTCCCAGACTTCAACGGACAGCTCACTGAACGGGAATATTCGATCCTCGAACGCGTTCGTGCAGTGCTCAGTGCCGGCCGGGAAGCGCTCACTTCCGGCGCTTCGGTGGAGGAGATTCTGTGGGCTGTGTGGAGTGCTACCGACCTGGACAACCGTCTACAGGCCTCGGCCTTGCGCGGTGGTGCAACGGGCTCGCAGGCCGACCGCGACCTAGATGCAATGATGGCGCTTTTTGACGCTGCTGGAGACTACGTAGAACGCCGCCCGGATTCTTCACTGAGCGCGTTTTTGACCCATATCACTGAACAAGAACTTCCCACCGGCGTGCGTGACCGCCGTACCGCCATTCCGCAGGCCGTAGAAATCCTGACCGCGCACGGTGCAGTGGGCCGCGAATGGGATACCGTCATCGTGGCCGGCGCCCAGAAAGGCAGCTGGCCTTCGCTAGGAGAGACTGGCTCCATCTTCGGGCAAGAAGATCTTATCGATCTCCTCGACCACGATATTGATCCCGATACTCCCGTCAGCCACATCGCCTCCCGCTTGGCAGAGGAGCGTCGTCTCTTCCACGTCGCTACCACCCGCCACCGAAAGCGCTTGCTCATTACTGCCGTGGAGAATCCAGAGGGCGATACGGTCTCCGAGCCTTCTCGGTTCATCGACGAATTCGCCGGACGTGGTGTCGATGTTCCCGGTCAAGCTGCGCGTCGCCAAGCAAAGCGGGCGCTGCGCCGCGCCCAACTCCCGCGCGAATTGGGCCTCGATGTGCCCGAACCCGCACCCGTTTCTTTGCGCGATGGTCTGGAGATTGATCCACTCGATGTTGCGGTGTTGTCCGTACCGGCCTTTGTCGCACAGCTGCGCCGCGTAGTTAGCAATCCGGAATCTGGTGAGGTTGAACGCAAGCAAGCTGCCCGCCAGCTCGCGCGGTTAGCGGCGGCCGAGATCCCCGGCGCCCACCCGGAGCAGTGGTGGTCGGCGCGTTCCGTTGCGGCTGAACTGCCGTTGCATACCAGCGGCAGTTTGTCGCCCTCCCGGGTAGAAGCGTTGCTCAACTGTCCGCTCAAGGCTGTGCTGGGCAATGTGGCTGAGGATCCAAGTACCGAGGAACACCTGCTCCGCGGTACGTTGGCCCACGCCTTCTTTGAAGCCATTGGCCGCGGTATGGATGCGGAAAAGGCCAAGCTTTTGGTGATGGAGGCTTTCGAGCGCATCCAGGACGTCCCGCAGTGGCAATTGCGATTCAAACTCGATGAGTTTTCCGCGCTATTGGACCGCGCCCGCGAATGGGCGCGCCAATCTGAGGTCAATCAAGAACTAGTGGGCGTGGAAATTCCTGTGGGCGTACATGTCGGTGAAGGCGTGCGCATCGGCGGCTATATGGACCGTCTCCTTCGCGATGAAGAAGGAAACTACTTGGTCGTGGACCTCAAGACCGGGAAAAACCAACCGGCCAAGAAAGAAGCCGAAGACCATGTGCAGTTAATGACCTATCAGCTCGCGCTTGCCCACGGTGCATTCGACGGCCATCAGGTCCACGACGGTGAAGGAATGCCGCGCCAGGGAGGGGTGCTGGTTTACCCAGGCGCAACCACTAAGAAGATTGGCGAGATTTGGCAAAGCGATAAATCTCCGGAAGCACTCGAAGAATTCGCCGCGCTTCTGCCCCCGCTGGTGGAGGAAATGCGTGGTCCGCGCATTACTGCGCGTACCAATAAAGACTGCGACAAATGCCCAATTCGCTCCATCTGCCCCGTGCAGGAAGAAGGAAGGATGACCACCGATGCCTAAGAGCAACTTTTCCCCACAGCAAATCGCTGCGGCCTTGGGCAAGGATTTCCCGCCTACCGACGAACAAGCCCATGTCATTGAAGGCCCATTTAGCCCTAAACTCGTGGTTGCCGGCGCTGGTGCTGGCAAGACAGAAACCATGGCCTCGCGCGTGGTGTATTTGGTGGCCAATGGTTATGTGCGACCTGAACAGGTTCTTGGCCTGACCTTTACCCGCAAAGCCGCGCAACAGCTGGAGCAACGCATTCGCAAGCAGCTGATTCAACTGCGCGATTCCGGTCTCATCCCACCAGGCAGCGATGTGGCAGAAGCATTAGAAAACATTGCGCCGAAGGTATCCACCTATGACTCCTACGCCGGAGAACTCGTTCGTGAATACGGCCTATTAGTTCCGGTTGAGCCCACCGCGCGCATCATTACTGAGGCCGAGCGCTATTCCTTAGCCTACGATGTGGTGCGCAATTACACCGGCCAACTAGAAGACGATCGCACCCTAGCCACAATCACCGAGACCCTGCTGAGCCTCAGCCAGGATATTGATAACGGTCTCAAAGACACGAGCCATATCGCTGAGCATGCGCGCGATTTTCGCGCAGATATCGATAACCTTGACAAATCGAAGAAGAATGGCCCCGAATACTCTCAAAAGCTGCTGGGCTATATCCAGACACAGGAACGCCGCGTGCAGTACGTACCGCTGCTGGAGGCCCTGAAAAAGGAACAATCTGAGCGACAAGTCATCACCTTTGGCGAGCAAATGTCTGTCGCCGCCCGAGTAGCGCGTGATTATCCTGTTGTGGGCAGGCAACAATCCCAGCGCTACAAGGTTGTCATGTTGGATGAGTACCAAGACACCTCCTATGCCCAGCGCGTTCTACTTCGAAGCCTTTTCGGCGGCGAAAAAGATGAATTGTCGGTTACGGCTGTAGGCGATCCAATGCAGGCCATCTACGGCTGGCGCGGCGCGACCTCTGAAAACCTCACCGCCTTCGTGGAGGATTTTCTAGTCGCGCCGGGCACACCTGCTCCGAAGGACCAATTGACCACCTCGTGGCGCAACCCTTCGGGTGCGCTGGATTTGGCTAACTCAGTGGCGGAGAGGGTATTTGAAGGCGTTGAGCGTCCCGTGGATGAACTTTCTGCCGCCCCACATAAAGGCGAGGGTGAAATCCAGCTGGCCTACTTTGAAAGCGAAAATCGCGAGCGCGAATTTATCGCCGAGCATTTGAAAAAGCAGTGGGACAAACGCGAGGGAGACACCTTCAGCGCAGCGGTTTTGGTGCGGAAAAATAGGCAGTCCGCGCCAATCGCTGCGGCCTTAGACAAGGCGGGCGTACCCAATGAAATCATCGGTCTCGGTGGTTTGTTGTGGCAGCCAGAAATCCAGGATCTCGTGGCGATTGCCACGATGCTCGTACGCCCAGAAGATCTGTCTGCAGCAGTGCGGGTACTGGCTGGCCCTATGTGCGGTTTGGGGATTAGCGATATTCAAGCCCTCGCTTCGCGTCAACGAAACCTCGCCGGAGCAAGGGAGGAGCGCTTGCGTTGGGAACCAGGAATGGACCCGGAAGATTACCTGCGAGCGCAGTTGGAAGATGTCACCGCAGAAGAACCGGATCAGCGCGTTGGCCTTGCCGACGCCCTGGCTGACTTGGGGGAGAGGAACCGCTATACCCCACAGGGCCTTGCCCGCATGGAAGAGGTATCTGCCAAACTGCGGCACTTGCGCACCTATTCGCTATCCAAGCCGCTGGTGGACATCTTCGCTGATATTGAGGCATTGTTTAATATCCGTACCGAAGTCTTGGCGCGCGGAAGCGCGGGGGGAGCGACGCACCTGGATAAATTTGCCGATATCGTCGCTAGCTTCCACGGTGATTCCTTGTACGCACTCTTGGACTATTTTGCGCTTGCACTCGAAAAGGAAGACGGTTTGGACATGGGTGAGGTGCCTGCCGCAACGGACCGTGTGCAAATTATGACTGCGCATAAGGCCAAGGGCCTGGAATGGGAGCATGTCTGCGTGGTGCATGCTGATTCTTCTAGCTATAACGCGCAAGCGGAGACCTTCCTTAGCAGGATCGACAAGGTCCCGGGGGAGGACGACTATATTGAGGTCCCAGAGGATGCCGAAAAGCGCTCGCAGTTCCAAAACGCCTGCGAAGAATTTAAGAAAGCAGATAGTGCCCTAAAGGCGGAAGAATCTGCGCGCCTTTTTTATGTTGCATTGACCCGTACCGAATCCACGCTGACCGTTACTGGCTCGGGAACCAATAACGCTTCTGGGAAGAGCAAGAAGGCGCCCTATGAATACCTAGAGCGCCTGAAAGAGCAATTCCCGCAGTACGTGGTGGAATGGTCCGTGCCAGATGAACCGTCCGAGGAGGACTTTGGTGAGAGCGCACAGTTCCCAGCGCTGAAGGCTAACCCTGAGGCAGTTGCCGGTGCCGATGCGGTGCTTGAGGCAATGGAAGAACTTCCAGACCTCAGCCACGGTGAAACCTTTGAGTTGTGGGAGCAGGAAGCTGGCGCTCTTATTGAAGAATACAGGGCTCTGCAACAGCCGGTGGTAGACGTTGAGCTACCCAGCGAGCTGACTGCTTCTGACATGGTTGCGCTGCGGGCAGATCCACTCCAGTTCGCACGCAGGCAACGCCGTCCAGTGCCGTTTAAGCCGAATGCTTATGCCAAGCGCGGTACCGCCTTCCACGCGTGGTTGGAGGACCGCTTTGGCAGCCCTGCACTATTGAGCGAGGAAGAGCTGCCGGGTACTGATGAGGCGGCGGACTATGACTTGGAAAAGCTGAAAAAAGCTTTCTTGAGCTCGGAGTGGGCACAACGTCAACCGGAATACGTAGAAGCGCCCTTTGAAATCACCATCGGTGAGGCCGTGGTGCGCGGGCGCATGGACGCGGTATTCCGCTTGGACGACGGCACGTGGATGGTGGTGGACTGGAAGACAGGCCGCCCACCCCAAGGGGAGGCTATGGACGCCGCCAAGATACAGCTTGCGGTTTATGCAGAGGCATGGCGGCGTATCCATGGCGGAGAGAAGATTCGCGCTGCTTTCTACTATGTGCACGATGGTTATACCTTTGAGCCAGCCCGCCTTCCACGTGGGGAAGAGCTAAAGAAACTCCTTGAATCGTCAGTTGAGCACCAAAAGGGCTAAGGTATGTGAGCGGTTGCGTAAGCACGCAATCTCTTGAGCAATCATTCGAGACCAGAAAAGGCGGGGCTAGTGGGCAAAAATCGTGCGCGAGCTATGAAGTCGCACTTTAAGAGTCGCTTCTTGCCGCAGGTTGAGCTGTCCTCGCAGCCGGACCACGCGCTCATTGACGTCATTACGGTGCCGAGGGATGAAAATTCCAGCCCGTGGCGTCAGTTGGGCAAGCGTGTGCTGTGGGCTTTAGGCATTGTTGTCTTCGTGACAGTCGTGGTCTATTTGGACGGCGGTGGATATAGCGAGGACATGTCGCTTTTGGATTCCGCCTACTATGCTGCGGTGTCGCTAACTACAGTGGGCTACGGCGATATCGTTCCTGTGTCCCCGCAGGCCAGGTTCATTAACTTAACGCTTATTACACCTGCCCGCCTGATCTTCCTTGTTTTATTGGTTGGCGCGACCTTGTCCGTGCTAACGGATAAGGCCCGACGTACTTTCCAAATCCAGAACTGGAGAAAGCAATTGCGTAACCACACCGTCGTTATCGGGTATGGCACCAAGGGCGCCGGAGCGGTGGCCGCGCTGCTGGCCGATGATGTTCCGTCCTCCCAGATCGTGGTCATTGATACCAACCGTGCCTCCCTAGCTCACGCAGAGCACCACGGCCTAGTCACCATTTTTGGCTCCGGCACAAAGCAAGACGTATTGAAGATCGCTGGGGTAGAGCACGCAAGCTCTATTGTTGTAACCCCATCTACGGACGATACAGCGGTGCTGTGCTGCCTTTCCGTGCGAGAGCTTGCACCCAAGGCCAAGATTGTGGCGTCGGTTCGCGAGTCTGAGAACCGTCACCTGCTGCTGCAATCTGGTGCCGATTCCGTGGTCACCTCCGCTGAGACTGCCGGCCGACTACTGGGCCTAGCTACCGTGACCCCGACGGTGGTGGAGATGATGGAAGACCTGCTTTCACCTAATGAGGGCTTCTCCGTGGCAGAGCGTGCCGTGCGCGAGTTTGAGGTTGGTTCTAACCCACGCCACCTGGCAGATATCGTGCTTGCTGTCCTGCGCAATAATGAGCTGCACCGAGTGGATACCGCGGACGCCTCCGCGTTGAAGCCGGGAGACCGATTGCTGTATATCAAGCACGAGATGGAACAGCCCATTGAGGTCATGGACGATGATGACGAGGACTAAATGTTCCTCCCAGTAACTCCTAGTGGCCTCGTACCGGTTACGGCGGTGGGGGAGCCTGTGCTGGTGAAAGAGGTTCCCGGGGGCGTCGGCAAGCAGGTCGTGGTGGACCTAGGCACCTTGCAGGCATGCTTGGTCTCGGAGGATAGCGCCGGGAAGTTAGGCCGTTTAGAAAGTGCAACCTTCTTTGCAGACCAGCCGGTTATCCTGCAAGCCATCGCGCTTATCCGCAACCGACGCGAACAGCGCTTTGATCCGCGGACCGGACGCCAGCTGGACTACCCGGCGCCGGGAATCGTTGGGCGCGATCCGCACGACGAGAAACGGCTGGTCTTCCCGCGCTTGGATCCCGCCGTCATTGGGCTCATTCGCCTCAGCGGTACAGACCGGATTTTGCTGGCGCGTAATCGCCGCCGCAATAGCTTATTCTCTTTGATCGCTGGTTACGTTGAACCCGGCGAGACTGCGGAGGCAGCCTTTGCACGCGAAGCGCTCGAAGAAACCGGGCGTAGGGTGGACCATATTCGTTATTGGGGCTCGCAGGCGTGGCCACCGAGCGGCTCGCTTATGCTGGGCTTTTGTGCACAAACGGCTGATGTCCACCCCACCTGCCATACTGATGGGGAACTGGAAGAGATCCGGTGGGTGGAGCGCTCCGAGCTGTCTGGGCTTTCGCTTCCTCGTCCGGGTTCAATTGCACACACGATGATTATGGAGTGGTATCACGGTGACTAAGCCGGATTTGTCCCTGCTGGATGAAGATCAGCTGCGCGCGGCCACGGCACCGCGCGGGCCCGTGTGCATCTTGGCTGGCGCGGGTACGGGCAAGACCCGCACTATTACCTATCGCATCGCCAACCTGGTAGACCAAGGGTTTGTGAGCCCGCAACGCGTGCTCGCGGTGACCTTCACGGCGCGGGCAGCCGGAGAGATGCGCGATCGTCTGCGCACAATGGGTGTGGCCGGCGTACAAGCGCAGACCTTCCACGCCGCGGCGCGTCGCCAGCTGAAGTATTTCTGGCCCCAGGTAGCGGGGGACCTTCCGTGGCAGTTGCTGGATAATAAATTCCCGCTGGTCGCTCGCGCGGTGCGTTCGGTGGGGTTGGATAATTCCAAGGATATGATCCGTGACGTCCTAGCGGAGATCGAGTGGGCTAAGTCCGCGCTGGTGAGCGCCGAGGATTATGAGTCTGTGATCGCCACTACGGACCGCAGCGCTCCGGCTGATCCCGCCAAGGTGGCAGAGGCCTTTCGCCGCTACGAACAGTCCAAGGCCACACCGGACATGATGCACCTGGATTTCGATGACCTGCTCATGCACATCGCGGGTGCCATTGAAAATGTGCCGGCAATTGCAGAAACCTTCCGGGAGCAGTATCGCACCTTTGTGGTAGACGAGTATCAGGACGTAACCCCGCTGCAGCAGCGGGTGCTCAATGCCTGGTTGGGCGAGCGTGACGATCTCACCGTGGTGGGTGATGCAAATCAGACCATCTATTCCTTCAACGGCGCCTCCCCGGACTACCTGCTCAATTTCTCCCGCACGTACCCGGATGGCACCGTGGTCAAGTTGCAGCGTGACTACCGCTCGACGCCGCAGGTAACGGACTTGGCCAATCGGGTCATTGGCAAGGCCACAGGGCGTGCAGCTGGCACACGCTTGGAGCTGCAGGGCATGCGCGAGCCTGGTCCGGAGCCCACCTTTAAGGCCTATGAGTCTGAAGAGACTGAGGCCCAGGAGGTTGCCGGCCAGGTTCTCACACTGCTGGATCAGGGCGTGCCGGCCTCTGAGATTGCCATCCTCTACCGCATTAACGCTCAATCGGAGCAGTTTGAGCAGGCGCTTGCTGACGCCGGAGTGGTCTACCAAGTCCGTGGCGGCGAGGGCTTCTTCCGCCGCCCGGAGATCCTAGAGGCCATTCGCGTTCTCATCGCCGCGACCCGTCGTGAGGACTTGCCGGATGATCCGGTGGCAATTGCTCGCGCAGCCTTTGTCGAGTTGGGGCTAAGCGCCACCGAGCCGCAGGGCGCGCAGGCCCGCGAGCGCTGGCAATCCCTCAACGCATTGGTAGGGCTCATCGAGAAGATTGTGGAATCGGCTCCTGGCATAGATCTCAACGGGGTGTTGGGGGAACTGCGCCGGCGCTCCACCGATAAACAGGCCCCAGCTATGGAAGGCGTCACGCTAGCTACTGTGCACGCTGCCAAGGGCTTGGAATGGGATGCGGTGTTTCTCGTGGGGCTGACAGAAAAGCTCATGCCTATCAACCACGCTATCAAGGCGGGCGATGAGCAGATTGAGGAAGAACGTCGTTTGTTCTATGTCGGCATTACCCGCGCCCGCGCGCACCTCGCACTGTCGTGGGCGTTGGCGAAGACCACTGGTTCGCGAGCCTCGCGCGAGCGTACCCGCTTCCTCGATGGAATCGTACCGGCGGCCGAAGACGCCTCTGGCAAGGGGACTCGCTCGCGCCGCCCGAAACGCTGCCGCGTATGTTCAGGTCTGCTGGGAACACCGGCCGAAAAGGTTATCGGCCGCCACGAAGACTGCGAGGGAGGCGGAGATGAAGAGGTCTTTTCTGCCTTGCGCTCGTGGCGTTCCCAGGTTGCGCGCGAGGAAAAGGTGCCGGCCTATGTTATTTTTTCCGATGCCACCCTGCAGTCCATGTCGGAGGAGCTTCCTGCCGATGAGGCAGAAATGCTGTCCATCTCTGGTGTAGGCCCCAGCAAGCTGGAGCGCTATGGCGCCCAAGTACTAGAGGTCATTCGTTCGGTGCGCAGCTAGCCAAGTTGGTTTTCCGCCAAAACATACTGGGCAGCGCGGATGCGCAATGATGGTGCGCTGCTGGTGGTGACCGTAGACATCGACTTCCCACTGCTGTCCAGGGCGCGGCTTCGCGGTCGGCGCTCCCGGCGGCAGCGGCCGCCCCATAAGCCGCCGAATGATCACCTGCGTATGTGCCGAGACCGCATCGAGCACCACGGCTTCTGGGGTGCGGCGCACGCGGGGTAATTGGGTGCTGATGATATTCCAGCGCGGGTCCGTATCCACGCGGGACAGGTGCGCACACAGTGGGCATGGGCCTCGGCCCTGCACGCGTACCGGCCCAATGATGCCACGATTGTCCAATAAAGACACCGGAAGCCACGTGGTGTCCGTCCCCGCCAGTGCATTGGCGCAATCCAGCGGGCAGTGCAGCTGGTCTACGGCCAGGACCGGATACATGCCGTCGAGGTCGTGGATATAGGAAAAGATATTGTCGTCCTCTAACGGGATGCGAACTTGGAATCCATCTGCCTCCAGGCGTGCGCGTAAGCCTTGCGCCAGTGCGGATTCTCCCATTAAGACAAGAGTGTCCGATTTCTCTACGGCCTCTTTATAAGGCCAAAGGATGCCATAGTCTAGTGCGTCCTCGATAAGGCTAAGCGCTGCCGCTTCCTCCAGCCCTGCGGCACGTAACCGATGAGACAAATCTTCTGGCCTCACTGGCTCGCGAGCGGTATTGAAGGCCGCCGCGACGGAAAGCGCATTGCCCGTTTCTGCCACACCAACGCGGGTGGCATCCATGCCAAATTGAACCACCGTTTCCTCGCGGCAAAACACTGCGCTGCCCGGCGCCAAAACTACCTGGGTGACACAAGCCCCCACGCCTATACCCCTTTCCCCGATGCATGTGGATTCCATTGCACCACAGGTACAATCACCTGTCATGTCGAGCACGCAGCCCCCCGCACCACAAACCCCAGAGGTCAAAGTCATTCGTTCCGCCAAGCGGAAGAAAACCGTGCAGGCTCGCATGGTCTCCGGGGTACTCGAGGTACGCATCCCCGCCTGGATGTCCGCTCGCGATGAACGCGAGGCAGTGGCGGATATGTTGGCGCGGGTAGAAAAGAAACAGGGCAGTAGCCGCCGCTCGGACGCGCAATTAGAAGAGCGTGCTCGGCGGCTTAACGCGGCTTTCTTAGACAGCCGCGCTACCATCGGCTCTATTCGTTGGGTAAGCAATCAAAATACGCGGTGGGGTAGCTGTACTACCTCCACCGCGAATATTCGGCTGAGCGACCGGCTACAACACGTGCCGGACTATGTGCTGGATTCGGTAATCATTCACGAGCTCACCCACACCTTCATCCCGCGCCACGGGCGGGATTTTTGGCAGTGGGCGGACAGGGCGCCCCACGCTGAGCGGGCGAAGGGCTATCTTGAGGCCTACCAGCGCTGGGGCTGCTAGTTTTCGTCGTCCTCGTTGCCCTTTTCTTTCTGCTCGTCTTGACCATCGGCTTCCCCGGTCTCATCGCCCTGAGTAGCAGAGGAATCCTCACCGTTTTTGAGCATTTCCTCCAGCTTGGCAAACTCTTCCTCAAAGCCCTCATCAGGGCCGTCATCCAATAGGGAGTCGATAAAGGCGGCAGGGTTATCTAGGTGCTCTGCAGTTGGCAGGAAGTCCGGGTGGTCCCACGCCTTATCGCGCTTTTCCGCACCCACGGCAACGGTAGCGCGGCGCCACAACTCAGCGGCCTCAGAAACCTTGGGGGCGTTGAGCTCGATACCAACGACCTTGCTGAAGGCGTTTTCGGCAGAACCACCAGTGCTACGGCGGTGCGCCCATGCCTGGGTTAGCTTCGAGGTGGATGGGATGCGCTCGCCCAGTGCCTCTGTGACGACGTGCTCGGCCCAGCCTTCCACCAATGCTAGTAGGGTTTCTAGGCGAGAGGCTGCCGCAGTGTTCTTGGACGTGATGCGTGGGGAAAGGTCCATGCCTTGCAGCTTGCTCATCGCATCCTGGATTGCCTGGGGATCGCCGGACTCTAGGTTGAGCTCGCGGGTGACTTCCTCCAAGTGGGAGGTGTCAATGACCAGACCGATGGCATATTCCTCCACAGAGGAGACGATGCGCTCTACCAACCACGGCACGTGCTTGAACAGGCGCTGCCGCGCGGCCTCGCGCGCTGCAATATAGACCAGCACCTCTTGGCCAGGAATATTGAGCTCCCGGGCGACCTTCTGAATGGTCTGTGGCAATAGTGCCACGGTATTGGCCGGGGCGATGGGAAGACCGAAATCAGAGCCGGTCAACGCCTGCGCAGCCAAATCACCCAAGGCGTGACCGAGCTGCATGCCAAAGTTCATGCCAGACATCTGACTCATCATCTTGGTCATCGGGCCCATCATCTCGCGGGCTTCTTCCGGCATCGATTCCATCTGGGCATCATTCATATGCTCCGCCACCGGAGTGACCATGCGCTGCCAGGCCGGCATGGTTTCTTCCAACCACTGCTTGGAATCCCACGCCTTGGCCGTGCCGGAGGCGGTGGGCAGGTAGGTGGCGTCATCGAGCCACAGCTCCGCTAGGCGGACGGATTCCTCCACTGCCTTGGTATCGTCCGCGCTCACACCCTTTGACTGGGAGATTTGCTGCAGGGCGATGCGCTTGGCCATGTCGTAGTTAACAGGGCCGGAATTTTCCGGCGAGTTCATAGAAGAGCCCATGCCGGACAGCATCTGACCGAACTGGTTCAGCATGTCACCGAGGCCGCCACCATTAGCGCCGCCGAATGCGCCGAACGGGTTCTGGTCACGACGTCCGTCATTATCGTCGTCATCATTATTGGGGAAAGAAAAACCGAATCCGTTGCTCATGCGTCCTAATCTACCGACACCATCCGGCTAGTTTCCATGATCCCTGCTACGCTGACAGCGAACACGACGGCAAAGGTTGTAGGGTAGTGATTCGTGAATTCTCCTGCTAGCCGTCGCGTCCGCACCATCGCCTGGGGTGCTATCCCCGTCGTCTTAACCGGTGCGTTGGTATCGCTTGACCATATTCCCGGCACCGATGTGTCTTTGACCGTCCCCTATGCTGCCGAAGGCCCAGGCCCCACGGTAGACACATTGGGGGAGGTAGACGGCACCCAGGTCGTTGACGTTCAAGCCCCGAAAACCTATGACACGGATGGTCACCTCAACATGACTACGGTCTCCGTGCGTACCAATATGACCTTGGCCCAGGCGCTGGGACGCTGGATGATGACCGATGACACCATCGTGCCCATCGATACCGTCATCCCACAGAACATGAGCGATAAAGAAGTAGAAGAGTCCAATAAGCAGGCCTTTACTCAGTCCGAGTCCGCAGCGACTCTGGCAGCCATGGACTACCTGCATTTGCCGGTAAAGATCTCCATCGCAGAGGTGCTGGATAAGGGTGCTGCGCAGGGCAAACTGAAAAAAGATGATGTCATTACCGCCGTGGCGGGCAAGGAAGTCTCGGAGCCAGGTGAGGTTCAAGACATCATCAAGGAAAAGAGCCCCGGCGATAAGGTCACGATGACCGTGGAGCGTGGCGGCAAAAAGCACGAAGAAGAAATAGAGCTAGGGGAAAACCCCCACCAGAAGGGGCAGGCGATGCTGGGCATCGCCATGCTCTCGGTCCCTAAAGACGATATAGAGGTCACATACAACCTGCAGGATATCGGTGGTCCATCCGCTGGCATGATGTTTACCCTGGCGGTCATCGATAAGCTCAGCGAAGAAGACCTCACGGGCGGCAAATTTGTGGCCGGTACCGGCACCATTCAAGAAGATGGCAAGGTGGGCCCCATCGGCGGCATCCAACATAAAATCGCCGCCGCCCACGCAGCCGGCGCGGAACTCTTCCTGGCGCCACAAGATAATTGCTCCGAAGCCGCGGCGAGCGACCACGGGGACATGCCCATCGCGGAAGTGTCCAACCTGGATGAAGCGGTATCCACGATGAAAGACTTCGCGGACGGCAAGGAAATTAAAACCTGCCAATAAGCGGCCTACTTAGCTAGGCCCAGTTCCTTGATCTTCTCTTCCGGATCTTCCTGGTCTGAGGAGATCATCTGCTGCATGACCATGCCTTCTTTATTGTCCACCACGGTAATAACCGCCGTGGTGCCCAGCGTGGACCAGCCCACAACGCGGTCGCCGCTATCCTCAATGACCTGCGAGCTGCGCAGCTCAGTAAGCACCTGCGTGGTCTGCTTTGCCTTGGAGTGTGAGCGGAAGAACTGGAACTGGCCTACCTTCGGCCCAGAGCAGTTATACGAGTCATCCCCGCCCGTGGAATCGCAGCGATCGAAGTGCGCGAAAAGCTCTTGCGGTGCCACGGGTGCGAAGATGTCATAGGCCTTGGACACAGACTTTTCCATTTTTTCGCTCCCAGGCTCTGTGCTTTCCGACGCCGCCTCCGAGCTCGCCGCCGCACTCGACTCGATGCTGGATTCAGCGGCGGACTTGGAGCTGGATGCGGTGCTGGTTTCCTCAGTGGCATCCGCCGCAGTGGGAGCGGACTCGGCGCTGGCAGTGGTGGTATCTACGGGGACGTCGGCAGGCGCGGCATCATCCGAGGAACAGCCGGCAGCGCTCACGCCTACCCCCAGCAGGAGTGCTGCTGCGGTAGCGCGGGTAGCGGTCAGGCGAGTGAGAGTAAAGCGTCGCACGGTAGGAAACTGCTCCTTAGTCGCAAGCGAGAATTGTCTTTCCAGTCTAATCTAGTTCATCCGGGTCCTGGCTCAGCCCATAGCGCAGGGCCGCGATAATCCCGGGTGCTACCTGGGGGCCGCCGCGCAGCTGGATGTCATCCTCCGCGAATGGCCCGGCTGCTTCCAACTCCTCTTCGGTGGGGCGCAGCTGCAGCAATGTGGTTTCAATCCCTTCCTCACGCAGCGCACCGGAAAACAGGCGCGCCGGGCGAGGGGAGGGGTCCTCGCTGGAGGTATCGCGGAACCTAATCTCTTGGGCCAGGATGACGCCGGCCACCTCCCGCGGCCAAGCCAAGCGGGAGACATAGTCGGCCAACTGCTCAGAACCGGGCTCAATGTTTTCAGGCACATTATCCTGCACGATAAGGGTAAGCGGCGCCGCATCTTCCTCATCGAGGGCGGCAAGCTGGTCTGCTACCAAGTGGGTAGGAACGAGCGCGAAGATAGTGGGGCGGGCGTCCCAGCCCTCTGCATGGACGAATTCCACGGCTTCGGTCATCGCGCGGTTTAAAGCTGGCTGTGATAATTCGGGGGAACTCATAAACATCCTTATTCGTTATCTGTGTATTGCTTCCTTAAGCTGGAAGAAGTCTACAGGTTTTAAATTCGCACTATTTGATTGGAGCTGGCGTTGTCCTTAGGGTCATCCACACCAGCCGCCCCGTTGAAGCGGCCCCCGCGGGTCGCGACAATCATTGCGGCCATCATTGCCCTCCTTTTGTTCATCGGCCCCATGTTTGTGGGCCTGTACACGGATTGGAGGTGGTTTGGTGCGATTGAATACCGGAACGTCTTCACCACCGCGATTATTGCGCGGATAGTGCTCTTTATCATCTTCGGCTTCATCGCCGCTGCCGTGGTGTGGGCCGCGGGCTTCTTTGCCTGGCGCGGGCGTCCGGATTCGCTCGACCTTGGGGACTTGAACTCGCCGGTGTATCAGTACCGCAAGTCCATTGAAAAGTCTATGGGCGTCTTCTTCAAGGTCATCCCCGCCATCGTGGGCATCATTGCCGGTTTCATCGGCCAGGCTAATTGGCGCACGGTCCTGCTATTTTTAAACGGCCAGGAATTCGGCCAACAGGACGCCCAGTTCCACCACGACCTAGGCTTCTATGCCTTCACGTTGCCGGTTTTGAAGATGGTGGTCAGCACCCTATCTATCCTGTTGATTTTGGCGTTCCTCATCGCGCTTTTCGGTCACTATGTGCTGGGTGGCATCCGCATTGGCAATAAGGCCGCAGGAGTTCGCGGCTCCATTTCCCACTCGGCTCGCCTGCAGCTGGCGATTACTGCCGGCCTGTGGATGGTTGTTCAGGTCATCGGCTACTGGTTGGAGCGCTACGAGCTCCTATATGCCCAGCACGATCTCTTTACCGGTGGTTCCTATACCGATATTCATGCCTACCTGCCGGCGAAAATCATCTTGATGATCATTGGCGTCTTTGTGGCGGTGGCGTTGTTTATGGCCATCGTCATTAAGGACCTGCGCATCCCGGGTCTGGCCGTGGTGTTGATGTTGCTGTCCTCGCTGGTTATCGGCCAGGCATGGCCGCTGCTGATGGAACGTTTTTCCGTGCAGCCAAACCGTCAGGCAAAGGAAGAAGAATCCATCGCCCGCAATATTGAGGCCACGCGCTATGCCTATGGGCTTACCGATGACCACGTCACCTATGAAGACAACTGGGGTGGGGACGAGGTCTCTGATGACAAGGTGGCTTCTGATAACGCCACCATCAATAACCTCCGCCTGCTGGATCCGGAGATTCTTTCTCCTACCTTCACCCAGATGCAGCAGCTGAAGAATTTCTACGGCTTCCCAGAGACGCTATCGATGGACCGCTATGAGATCGATGGTAAGAAGCGTGACTTCGTCGTTGCTGCGCGCGAGCTGGATCCAAATGAGTTGCGGGAGAATCAGTCCGACTGGATTAACCGTCATACCGTCTACACCCACGGCAATGGCTTTGTGGCAGCGCAGGCCAATAAGGTCGATGAGGTAGCCCGCGATGCGGGCTCTGCCCGCGGAGGCTTCCCCATCTTTACCGTTTCTGATCTGCAGACCCAGGCCGGTGAGTCGGAGGGCGAAGGCGAAACCCAAGACGCCGAGAAGTCTCTGGGCATCAAGGTAGACCAGCCGCGCATCTACTATGGCCCGGTTATTGCTGGCGCTGCCGATGGCATGGATTACGCCATTACCGGCAAGACTGGCGATAACCCGGTGGAATATGACACCGATAGCTCCACCTATACCTATGACGGCAAGGGTGGCGTCGGCATTGGCAATATCTTCGACCGCACTATGTACGCCGCCAAGTACCGCGAGCTGAACTTCTTGCTTTCTGACCGCGTCGGCAGCGAGTCAAAGCTCCTCTACGACCGCGACCCGCGCGAGCGCGTGGAAAAGGTTGCTCCGTGGCTGACCACCGATTCTGCTACCTACCCGGCCGTAGTGGATGGCCGCCTGAAGTGGATCGTCGATGGCTATACCACTTTGGAGTCCTTGCCTTATTCCCAGCGCGCTTCGCTTTCCGACGCCACCCAGGACACCCTCAATCCTGATGGCACGACCCAACGCCTTGTCAATGACAAAGTGGGCTATATCCGTAACTCGGTAAAGGCCACCGTCGATGCCTATGACGGCAGCGTGGATCTCTACGAGTTCGATAAGAATGACCCAGTGCTCAAGGCTTGGGAGGGAGTCTTCCCGGACGTCGTCAAGCCAGAGGCAGAAATCTCTGACGAGCTACGCCAGCACTTCCGCTATCCGGAAGATATGTTCAAGGTGCAGCGTGACCTGCTGGCGCGCTACCACGTGGATGACCCGAATGTATTCTTCAACAACGATGCCTTCTGGTCCGTGCCGAATGACCCCACTGCGGAGGAATCTCGCCAGCTCAACCAGCCGCCTTACTACGTGATGGCCGCAGATCCAGAGACCGGCAAGCCCAGCTTCCAGCTGACGACCTCTTATCGCGGCTTGAACCGCGAGTTCCTGTCCGCACACATGGCTGTCTCCTCCGATCCGGAAACTTATGGCGATATCACCGTGCGGGTGCTGCCGACCAATACGCAGACTCAGGGCCCGAAGCAGGCGCAGGATGCGATGATGTCTTCTGACCAGGTCGCCCGAGACCGCACCCTGTGGGAAGGCACTAACGACTTGCACAACGGTAACCTGCTGGCCCTGCCAGTAGGTGATGGCGAAATCCTGTACCTTGAGCCGATTTACTCGCAGCGCAAGGACCAGGCCTCTGCCTTCCCGAAGCTGCTGCGCGTACTCGTGTCCTATAAGGGCCGCGTAGGCTACGCCCCCACTATCGGTGATGCCCTTGAACAAGTTGGAATCGATGCCAAGGCTGCTCAGAATATTGAGGAAGTCGACGGCGATTCTGGCGAAAAGACCGACACCAAGGACGACAAGAATAAGAAGGATGCCAAGGAAGATAAGCAGTCGGCCCCAGCCTCCGCTCCTTCCTCTTCCGACCAGGCAGGCGCCATCGATGACATCAACAAGGCTTTGAAGGGCCTAGAGGATGCTCGCGATGGTTCCTTCGAGGAATACGGCCGCGCCCTGGATGAACTCGATAAGGCAGTTGAGTCTTATCAGAAGACGGAAAAGTAGTTCTTTCACTCTTTAAAAGCAGCGATTAAGGCACCTGCCCAGCGGATTTGGGTAGGTGCCTTTCCCTATGTATAGTTACATGAGTCGCCAGGACAGAGCGAATACACTTAGTGTTAACGTACTGTTCAAGCGCAGATGATGGAAGTCATCTCGACGCGGGGTGGAGCAGCTCGGTAGCTCGCTGGGCTCATAACCCAGAGGTCGTAGGTTCGAATCCTGCCCCCGCTACCAACTTCCGGGCCCCTACCAGTGGAAACGCTGGTAGGGGTCTCTTTCGTTTTATGCTGAAATCGCCATTTGGTGCACTAGTCTCAAAATCCTGCACCGCGCAATCCCGCAACCGGATCTGCGCTTCACAAAGAGATCACTGCAGCACAACGACGCGGATATGATGATTTTGCCAAGAATTTCGGTCCTGACGTCGATACCTATACTCGGAACGAAGTGAGAGCCATCGAGGTAGAGGCGCACACCTCGGTCGGATTCAGCCAATCTGAAGCGGAAGCACTAACCGATTATGGTATCGAGAAGCTCAAGCAACAAGGCTTGTCTCAACCTACAAATATCCCGTGGAACCCTGGAGTGTTATAAGAGTGTTAACGCAGCCCACCAACGAACAGCTGACGCAATTTCAATCGGACCTCGAAGACATCGTCACGCCAACCATGGAACAGCTTCACACGCGAATCCAGGAAACAGGGCCCCTGTCATCTGATGACGCAATCAGATTCGTTGCAGATATCACTGCGCTGACAATATTCGAGCTGGCCGAGCGACTTGACGGAAACGCTGACAAACCCGGCGCCCTCAGCTACAGGTTCGCTGCAGCAGAAGGGGAAGAAGTGCGCCTGCCTGCCGAAGTGCTCAGCGCCATCACCGGATGGCTTTCCGCTCTACAGGATCGAAACCCCCTCGCCGGGAAGATCAGCCACCCGTACCCCTTCGACTTTTACGGAGCGAAAGACTATGCATAGCGATTCCGCACTGCTGCTCATCGGACGACTGTATGCGAAAGTTTACGACCAATCCATGGACTCGGATGCCGCTGAGCACCTCCACCACCTGCTGAGCAATATTCATGACACCACCGCCATCGATGAGGCCATCTACGCCTACCAAGGCGAAATACTCGGCATCCTGCTGGATTCAGTGAATCAGTCCGACTCGCTCGAGTTGTACACGGCGAGTACGTCGCAGCGCGAGTCTCTTAACTTGGCCATCACCGCCCTCGAAGATACACCTCAGTCTATGGTGGCACTCGACGCAATTGCGCAGTTGGCGCAGGTTGAACCACGAGCTCCCGGCCAAGCCAAAATCGACATCCCCACGGAAAATCTCTCGAGCGACGCCCGAAAACTTTCAGCGCTCGGCCTCCACCAGGGCATCGCCATTTCGGTCCCGCATTTGGGCATTCCGATCTTGGAAGGCGACGAAACCACTGACATCTCCACCTCGTCTACCGTATTGGGCGAGCAACGTTACGCCTCTGCCAAAGCCGTACCCAAGTGGCTGACTCACTTGTCGGAGGCTCCGTCCGCTAGCTTCGTTACGTACCAGAATTCGCACGGCGAGACCCTCCAGGTCAAGTTTAATGCCAAGGGAAACTACTTCCCGCTTCTTCTCACGAACCATAACGGAGACCGCCGCCTCGACAAACTACCGTCCGCGAGACAAGCCGAAAACCACATCGTGGCCTGGCTAGACAATTCACAATCACCGATCATCTAGCTGCCACTCAAAAGCGGTTTGGGTCTGTTTACTTTGGAGATAGAAAACTGGGGCCTGACCCCCCGACGTGTCTAATTTCCGGGGTCAGGCCCATGAATGTCATGCGCAGGCTAAAAACGGTGGCCTGATTAAGATAAACTGATTGGTAAGGAATTTGTTGTGAAAGAAAGAACGATCATTCCGGGAATACTTTTTGGAATTGTCTTGGGCGTCGCAACCCTTTATGGCGGAGTGCTCCTGTCCACATGGCTTCCAATACCTTTCGTCTTCTATGGGCTACCTCTACCTTCATTGGTGGTGTTGGGTGTATTAGCCATATCTGTCTACATGTTGAAAAAGGATCGGCTTAGCGACCGATCATGGCGTGCTTTTGCCTTCACATTCGCCGCGGCTTTCGTCGTATCAGCGTTCTTATGGGTGAGCACCATTTCTGGCTATGGAAACTTCGCATAGCCTATAGATATGGAACCGTTGTAAGGCCAATGACAGTTAGCCCCTCTAGATTGATGAACTGCTCCCCATTCGCCGATGAGGGCCATTTTCGTTTTCTTCGGCGGCCAGCGGCAATGGGCACGGCTTGCACTGGCTCTGGCTCAGGGCGCGCCGGTGCCGCTGCTCGACGAGCCTACGACCTTCCTTGATCCCGCCCACGCGATTAGTGTTTTGGAGCTCGTTCGCAAGCAAGCCCGCGCTGGTAAGACAGTCGTTGTTGTGCTGCACGACCACATGTTGGCTGGTCAGTACTCCGACACCAGGGCGGTTATGAACAACGGCGAGGTCATAGCCCGGGGGACTCCCAAGGAAGCACTGCGGAAGGATATTTTAGCCGCAGCCTACGGTATCGATGTAGAAATCTGGGACGATCCTTTCAGCGACGCCCCCCGTCATCGTTTCCCGCGCTGTGCTCAAGGGCTAGAGCATTCGAAAGATGAACACCAAAGACCGCAGTTTGGAGTTCGTTCGCAGAGGCTGTAGATGATCGTGGCTAGAGCGGATTTCGGTTTCCGCTCCTCACCGCTATCCCTCATGGAACTCATCCTGTGGCTGCATGGTCCGTCATGGAGAGGGAAGCAATCAGGCTCTAGACAGTAAACCCTTATAAAGCTAAGGTAAGCCTATGCAAAAGAGAGACTTCATGAATGTGCGTGCAGTTATCGCACTTGTAGCCACCCTAGCCCTAGGCGCAGGCCTTGTTGCGTGTTCTTCTGATTCTTCTCAGGGACCGGGTGAAGATAGGAAAATCGAGCGAGTTGTGGCGCTCGATTGGCGCTATGAGGAAATTCTCAAGGCCCTCGATGTGGACCCAGTGGGAATCGTGGAAATCGGCAAGTCGGAGGCACCAACTACGTTGAAGGGACAGTTAGGTCAGGCGACCTCCGTGGGCCAAGCCAAGCAGCCGAACCTAGAAGTTATCCAGTCTTTGGAACCAGATCTGATTTTGGCTAGCCCTACCCGTCAAGCTGATATCATGCCGCAACTGGAAGAGATTGCGCAGACGGAATCCTACCCAGATGAAACTTACTCGGACGTGCTGGACTCGATGGATGAGATCGCGGCCAAACTCGGCAAAGAGGAAAAGGCTAAAGATGTCCGTCAGCGCATCGAGGACAAGATTGCTCAGACCAAGGACACGGTAAAGCCGGGTAGTCGTGCTGTCGTGGCTGGCTGGTCCAGCGAGATGCTCTATACCTGGGTCAACCCCTCTTTCTCTCAGTCGCTACTGAGTAAAGTGGGCTATGACTATGCCTTCGAAGGCGAGAAGTCTTCTATCGAATCTAAGACTGATGTAGCGGAACTGACCGGCGATAAGCTCCCTGGAATGAAGGCTGACCGAGTCTTTATGTACAAGGACGTCGAAGCGTTTAAAAAGACGCCCTATGCCAAGGGCAGCGGTGACATCGTAGAGGTAGACCAAGATATCTGGTCGCGCGCCCGCGGGCCATTATCTGCCGAGCATATGCTCGATGACATTATCGCCGCTGAAAAGTAGTGGCACCTCGAACTAAAGCCAGCGTCTGCTTGGTCCTTGCAACCGCTGCCGCTGCCTTTGTGTGGTGGTGGCGGCTCCGCCATGTTCAGGTGCCAGTTGATACCCCGTGGTTAGAAGAAGAGCTGCATAGCGTGGCTTTTGACCGTCTCCTTGCTACCACGGTGGTCGGTATTGCACTAGGTGTAGGTGGGTTATTGCTGCGCACGGCAACCGCGAATCCGCTCGCCGATCCGTCCATCACTGGTGTGAACTCCGGTGCGGCACTCGGTGCAGTCGCAACCGCAATGTTTTTAGGAAGCGAAACCTCGAGCGTTGACCAGCTGCCCGGTGCGCTGCTGGGTGCGGGGATTGCTGTGGGGGTGACGGTGGGCGTCGGCAAGAGCGGTGCGATCCAGCGCATGGTTCTGGTTGGCGTTGCCGTTTCCTCGCTGTGTAGCGCCTTGACCTCCATTTTCCTGGTGGTGGATGAAGCTCAACTGGCGACGGTGATGTCGTGGCTTTCTGGCCGGCTTGCCGGTGTACGCCTAAGCGATATTATGCCCGCGCTGATCGCTGTGCTGGTCGTGGTTCCCTTGACTTTAGTCGGTGCGAAAACGCTGGACTTGCTCGTAGCTGGCGATGCCGTGGCCGGTGCTGTGGGGGCGAAGCCGGAGCGCATTCGGTTGGCCGCCATTGTGGCGGCGGTAGTGCTCGTTGCTCCTTCGGTAGCCGCAACCGGGCCGATTGGATTTTTGGGGCTGATGGCCGCGACCGTAGCGTGGCGGGTGTGCGGCCCGCACCATCGCATGGGGCTATGTGTGGCTGGAATTGTAGGAGCAGCGGTGCTTCTGGTGGCCGACTCGGTTGGGCAGGCAATCTGGGCGCCAGCCGAGACCCCAGTGGGCATCGTGACTTCTTTGGCTGGTATGCCCTTAGTGCTGTGGTCCGTCCATGCGCTAGGGAGGAGGAGACATGCGGCATAAGAGAATTGTAGGGGTTCTAGTAGGACTCATCCTGGCGTTGATATTGAGCGCAGTTATCGGCATGGGCGTCGGTGCGGTGATGAAATCGCCGGGCGAGGTGACCACTGGCTTCTTTACCGGAGATCCGCTCATATGGAAGTACCGCGCACCGCGGATCTTGGTGGGTATTTGCGCGGGCAGTGCCATGGCTGTTTCTGGCTGTATATTGCAATCCGCGCTACGCAATCCCTTGGCCGCACCAGATACGGTGGGTATTACCTCCGGCGGTGGGCTCGCGGCCGTTGCGGTACTTATGGGAGCAGGCGCCCTGCCGGCCCACCTGCTGACCTTTATCGCCTTTATCGGCGCGTTGGCTGGAACTGGGTTGGTTCTCCTTCTCGCCGGACGCGGGGCAAGCGATCCGGTGCGCCTGCCCCTTACCGGGGTGGCGGTATCTTTTGGGCTGGGTGCCATCACCGAATTGCTCCTGGTGCGCGCCGCGCCAGAGGCAGGAGCGGCCATGACATGGCTGAAAGGTTCGCTTTACGCCCGCTCGCTTGGCGACGCCACTATTGTCGCCCCCTTTATCCTTCTCGCCCTAACCGCCGCGATGGTGGTGGCAAAACACCTGGATATGCTCGCACTGGATGATTCCACCATGGCCGGCATTGGAGTGAACGCCAAGATGTGGCGCCTAATAGCAATAGCTTTGGCCGTTATCCTCGGCGCAGCGGGAGTCGCCGCGGCTGGGGTCTTGGGCTTCGCCGGGCTCATCGTCCCACATGCTGCCCGCTTGATGGTTGGTTCGAACCTGCGCCGGCAAATGCCCGTGGCGGCCCTAGGCGGCGCGACCCTCGTGACTGTATGCGATACGTTCGGTCGCTGGGCCTTCGCCCCCACGGAAATCCCCGTTGGCGCGCTCATCGCGCTGATTGGCGCACCCTATTTCATTTTCCTATTGACTGGGCTAACCCGAGTGCGAAATGGAGGCTAGACATGACATTGACATGTAGCGGATTGACCGTGGGTTACGGTGGTCCCGATGTGGTCAAAGATGTAAATCTCCGCTTATCTAGCGGTCAAGTAACGGCTCTGATCGGGCCGAATGGCTGCGGCAAATCGACGCTTCTCAAAACATTGGGGCGCCAACTTACGCCCAGCGCAGGCGCGGTGTACCTCGCGGACCAAAAAATTAGTGAGTATTCCTCGCGTGCCTTTGCCCGTGAAGTTTCTTTTCTGCCACAACACCCTGCGGCTCCGGAAGGGGTACTAGTGCGCGACGTTATCGGCTACGGCCGCTATCCCTATACAGGGGCGCTAGCGACGATGCGGGCCGGAGATCATGCAGCGGTTGAGCGTGCTGCCTCGCGTGCTGGGGTGAGCGACCTTCTCGACGTCCCTGCTGCAGACCTTTCCGGCGGTCAACGCCAGCGTGTTTTCCTCGCCATGACCTTGGCCCAAGAAACACCAATTACCTTGCTTGACGAGCCGACTACTTACCTCGACCCTGCGCACCAACTGTCCATCTTGGAGCTCATCCGAGACCTCAATGGTGCCGGGACCACAGTGGTCATGGTGGTCCACGATATGGTCCATGCTGCGCGTTACGCCGATCGAATCGTAGCCATGCGTGAGGGGCACATTGTGGCCGAAGGGCCTACCGAGGAGGTGATGACCGCTGAACTCGTACGCGAAACCTTCCAAGTTGAGTGTTTAGAGATGACTGATCCAACCACCGGTAGACGCTTTCCTATCCCCATTTCCGTGCACGCTCCTGAACTTTCTGGAACCCTAGAAGGAAGAAGATAAATCTATTAAAAGGAGTAAGTAGCAATGGCAAACGATCTAGGCCACGAGGTCGACTTGGACCGTAACGAATACAAGTACTTAGCTTCTGAGGATTCTGTGTCTTCAGCTGCTAAGTCTGACAAGTCCTCCGGGGCGGCTACGGGTGTCGCTGCTGGTGCAGCTGCTGCGGGCGCCGCAGGTGCTGCCGGCCTGTCCAAGCCGGTCGGTAAGCCATCTGCGGACGGAGATGAGCCCACCGCAAGCAAGTATGAGCCGCAGAACCACGTTGTCGCTGGTGCGGAGGAAGAACATGTTGGCAAGGCCGCAGAGCAGCCGGACCTGCAGGAAGCGCTGGATGAGAACAACGCGGACTATGCACCGAGCCAGCACATCGTAGGTGAGGCAAAGGAAGAGCACATTGGTTCTGCCCCACAGCAGCCGGACCTGCAGGAAGCGCTGGATGAGAACAACGCGGACTATGCACCGAGCCAGCACATCGTAGGTGAGGCGAAGGAAGAACACATTGGTTCTGCCCCACAGCAGCCAAACATTGATCTGGAAGCCTCGGGCGAGACCCCAACCTCTGTCAATGATCTGGATGTAGATCCAGAGATGTCTGGCGATGACCGAGACGAAGCAGATGACGTCACCGGCGAGGCTGGCAATGAGCGTTTGGACCAGCTGAAGGGGAAGGCATCGGAGGCAGGTAGCGCCGTAGGTGATGCCTTCCAGCGTGCTAAGGGCTTTGTGGAAGATAAGGCTCACGAGTACCAAGAAGAGACCACGAAGAAGGGCGGATTCTTCGATCGCGTCAAGGGCGCTGTTCGTGACGCACGCGAATCCATCGAAGATAAACGCAAGAATTAGATCCACGTTTTCTTCGGATTAAAGGGCCGTCTCCTTACAGGGAGGCGGCTTTATTTGATCGAAATATACTCGGCAATCATCCGATCTTTTGTGGATACCGTAGAGGAAAAAGTTCTCTTAACGTGATGGGGGAGAAGAGGTTGCACCCTTAGTAGAGGATCCACAGGTGCTGCTTGTCAACGAACCCACGGCTGTCCTAAGCTGCTGCCGCTCCCAGCATGACCTGATGTTCAATTCCTGGTGAGCACCACAAAAAGGTAGAACGGACAGCTTAAAGGCGAGATGAATGCGGCTATCGTTGCCGCTTAGTCCAGCGCGTGGAGATATAGCCTGCTGATAAGCAGGCGCCTCGGCACGTCCACAAGGGGGCGCAGGAAGGGTAGGAAGGGCTCTGAGGCGGCGTCGATAAGCAATACCGTGCGACCATCGCGCAGACGCTCTAGGGTGAAGGTCTCTTCGCCGCGCTCGAGGTGTCCAGGGAGGGTGCCATAGGTGAATCCGCAGCGGCCATCCTCATGGAAGACATCGACTACGCGGCAGTGAAAATCCCATGGACCCAAGCCGAGGGTGACCTCCGCGCCGAGCTCCACAACCTCATGGGTCGGGCGGACACGGAAAAGGCCGCTGCGTTGTACTGACCAGCGGAAAAGTCGGTGTGCGGCCGCGTCAAAGTCAGCATCGATAACCCGCGACATATGCAGCTGTGGAAAGTCGGAGACATCAGAATAGGACAGCGGTGTGGGCATGTTCTCCATGATAGGGGAGGGGTGATCACCCCCGAAGTCTGGAAGAAATATAACGGCTTGGACACAGTCACAAGAGTTTGCTGTTTCCACAATTTTTTCGTGCCACTATCGAGTTTGCACGATGTTGACAACTGAAAGTAGGTACCTTGATGCTTCGCATTCCGCACCTCAAGAAAGTCCTAGTGGGCTCGGCTTTCGCTGGTGCGTTTTTCCTGGGTTCCCCGGCCGCAGGCGCCCAGGAATTGCCCCAACCGGATTTCGACTCCGCAGGGATTATTAACCAGGTCCGCGATAACCTAGCGGGGGTCGGCATCCAGACCCCGCAGGTGGATAAGAATGTTACCGATGCCGTGGATTCCTCTGTGCGCAACGCGCAGCAAGCCGTGCAGCAGAACCTGCAGCAAGGACAGTACGCGGAGCCGATGACTAATCCGAATCCCATCGGTCTAGCGGAGCAGGCTACCCAGCCGGAGTTTAAACCGAAGGGAACCAATCCGAACTATAAGTGGAAAAACGATGGATTTTCCAAGGTAGCCGCCGGAAAGCCACAGGCTGATTACGTCCTGCACCGTGTGCCGGGTTCCATGTTTGATGCCCCACGCATTCCAGAAGAGTCTGTTGCAGCCATGAATCAGGGTGACTCCCTCTATGGTCCAGGCACCCCGCTCTACGTCAATGACAAGACGATGTGTACTCTGACCGCGGCAGGCAACGATAATGGTGGCCGCAAGGTGGGGCTGACCGCTGGCCACTGCGGCAATGTGGGCGATTCAGTTACCTCCGCTGATTCGGAGCAAATCGGCCCGACGGGCACCGTGGTGTCTAAGAACGAGGACTTGGACTACGCCGTCATTGAGTTCGGCTCCAAGGCTAAGGTGTCCCGTTCCTACAATGGCGTAACTGTCAATGAACTAGGCGGTGGCGTCAAACCGGGCCAGCAGGTGTGCAAGCAGGGCGTTGCCACCGGCAAGACCTGCGGTATTACCTATCAGCAGGCAAAGAAGATTCAGGTAAACCAAGTCTGCGCCATGATGGGTGATTCTGGTGCGCCGTTGCTCGTCAATGGCCGCCTCATTGGTTCCATTTCCGGTGGATTCCTGCCGGTGAATTTCCCGTGCCGTACCCCATTGCAGGGGCCGGTTCATAACCCGACTGCTGCCACCAATATGGATGCGGTCTTGGCGGATATGAACCGCCGCGGTGGCGTAGGTGCCGGTTTCACGCTGCCTGAAGACTAGCTGTACTGAGGCATTCGCCCGCTCCCCAGCTCGGGGAGCGGGCTTTTTGCGTCCCTGCCCGGTGCCGATAATCACAACTAATCGGAGCTTGTGTGAAAAGCTTAGGCGGACTAAGGTTAGCCTTATCTAGTAGCTACTTAGGTGTGGCTAATATCACCGGCATGGTCCGGTCAGAGAGAACTGAGGTAACCGCGCGATGTTGCAGCTGTCCTTATTGTCCCGCACCCGGCGCAAACCGGGGTGCGAAAAATCCGAGTGTATGCGCGCCGATCAGGCACCGGTAGACGCTTTGGTGGAACTTCCTGAGTGCTGCTTGCAGCACGCCATCGACGAGCGGCCGGCGTTGGCGCTGCGCTTGCGGGAATTAGGTTTCCGCCCAGGTGTGCGCGTACAGATCGGCCGCAAGGTAGCCGGCGGCGCGCGCCTAGTTACCGTAGGCACCGCCCACTATGCGGTGGATGCGGCTACTCTTCGCCAGCTCGAAGTCATCCCGGTGGCAGCATAATGGCACGGAAAACCGCTGCGCCGAGCTGCCATTCCACCTCCTCGATGCGCATTGCGAAGGAGGGAACGCCGGTCCTCGCATTGGTCGGGGCTCCAAATTCCGGCAAATCTACCTTGTTCAATGCGCTAACCGGAGCGAAGGTGCAGACCGGAAACTGGCCAGGTACCTCCGTTGAGATAAGCCGTGGCTTGTGGAATGCGCAGCCAGAGGCCTTTGACATCATTGATCTTCCTGGTGCTTATTCATTGGATCCAATGAGCCCAGACGAGGAATTTACCCGCGATATGCTCGTGGAGGCTCCGCCGTGTGAGCGCCCCGATGTGGTTGTGGTGCTCGTGGACGCCACTGCGCCGGCGCGCGGACTGAACCTCGCTTTCCAGATTGCGGAGCACCCATACCGGGTAGTGATTGGGGTGACCAAGGAGGACATCGCCAAGCAGCAGGGCATAAGCATCGATACGTCCGCGCTTTCACACGAGGTGGGCATCCCGGTGGTCAGCGTTAACGGTCGGCGGCGTGAAAACTTGGATGCGCTCGAGCGCGAGGTTGCCCGTGCAATGCACACTGATCCGCGGACCATCCGGCCCAATGCTGACCTAGACCAGCGCTTTGTGGATTTGGACGCGGCGGAAAAGGCTGCCGTTTCACGGACGGATACTGGCGAACCGCTCAGCCACCGCGCGGACCGCCTAGTCTTGCACCCAGTGCTCGGGCCGATTCTGTTTCTGGCGGTGATGTGGGCGGTCTTCTTCATCACCACTACTGTCGCGGGTCCGCTACAGGACGGATTAGAAGCATTCATCACCGGCCCGGTCTCCGCCGCTGCGCGCAGCATCCTCCCGGATAACTGGCTGCTCACAGGCTTGTTGGTGGATGGTCTCATCGGTGGTGTAGGCATGGTGCTCACCTTCGCGCCGCTTCTTGCGCTGATGTTTTTGTGCTTGGCGGTGCTGGAGGATTCCGGCTATATGGCGCGCGCGGCCGTGGTCACTGACCGCGTGATGCGCGCCATCGGCCTGCCGGGTAAGGCTTTTATCCCCATCGTGGTGGGCTATGGCTGCAATGTACCGGCTATCTCAGCCACGCGCGTGCTTGGCGACGTCCGCCACCGCATCCTCACCTGCCTGCTTATTCCCTTTACTTCATGCTCTGCGCGTCTCATCGTATTTATGATGCTGGCACAGGTATTTTTCCCTGCTCATGCCGGTTCCGCGGTATTTGCCATGTACGTGCTGTCCATCGCTTTGGTGGTATTGGTAGGCCTGGCGCTGCGGCGCACGGTGTGGCGGGCCATGCCGGCCGAAGCCCTCGTTATCGACCTTCCGGCCTATCAGCTGCCCACGTTTAGACTCACCATCTCAGTCATGTGGGTGCGCCTCAAGGGCTTCTTGCATACCGCCGGCGGCATCATCGTGGCCACGGTGGTAGTCATCTGGCTACTCATGTCCATCCCGGTCACCGGCGGGCACTCCTTTAACGAAGAGGCAGTGCCGCCACAGGATTCCGCCTATGGTGCCGTTGCTCAGGCAATGTCTCCCGTCTTTGCCCCAGCAGGCTTTGATTCTTGGTCGCTGACCGGACCCTTGGTCACCGGATTCGTAGCGAAGGAAACCCTCATTTCCACGTGGGCACAGACGTACGCAGTCGAAGACGTCACTGACGATGCACCGGAAGAGCAAGCAGAATCCCCACTGGCCAGCCATATCCGCGCTGATTTTGATGCGGCCTCTGGCGGGCACGGGCTCGCGGCAGTATGGGCGTACATGGTATTCCTGCTGGCCTACACCCCGTGCGTAGCCACGGTAGCCGCGCAGCGGCGAGAAATAGGCTGGAAGTGGACACTCATCGGCTTCGCCCTACAACTCGGCTCCGCCTGGATCCTGGCGGTGGGAGTTTTCCAAGTCCTCAAGGTCTTCCTATGAGCCCCACGGAGCAGGTCAAGGAGGCCATTAAACAGGGAAAATCCAACCCGGCTGACATTGCAAAAGCTACTGGGTTAGGGCAGGGGACCGTGGAAATCATCCTCGCCCACCTCGAACGCACGGCGGAGCTGGTGCGTGAATCGCTCACTTCGTGCCCCACCGGCGGCTGCGGCAGTTGCGCGCAGGCGGGTGGTTGTTCCGCTGCAGCTACCGAGCACCGCGGTCCGGTGCTGCTCCAGCTGCGGAGAAGACCCTAGCCCTGTAGCGCGGCGAGGGCGTGCTTATGAAGCAGTCCGTTGGAGGCTACGCCGGATCCGCCATGCGGGCCGGGGTTTCCTTCAAGGTCAGTGAAGGTACCGCCGGCCTCGGTCACGATGAGCGAGGGCGCAGCGAGGTCCCACAGGGAAACCTCCGGTTCGGCGGCGATATCTACTGCGCCTTCGGCGACGAGGCAATAGGACCAGAAGTCTCCGTAGCCGCGCAGGCGCCACGTTTTATCCGTTAGCGCGAGGAATTTATCGCGCAATCCGCGCTCAGCCCATCCGGTAAGCGAGCTCATCGCCAGCGAAGAATCGGAGAGCTTTTCTACGTGGGAAACGCTCAAACGCTTCGGCTCGCCGCCGAACACGCGGAAGGCACCCGCGCCCTTGGCCGCGTACCAGCGGCGGCGCAGGGCGGGAGCGGAGACGACGGATACCACCGGTTCGCCGTCTTCCAAGAGGGAAATGAGCGTGGCCCATACGGGCACGCCACGCACGAAGTTCTTGGTGCCGTCGATGGGATCGATGACCCACTGGCGGCCTTTATAACAGGCCTCGCCGCCGTATTCCTCGCCCAGCACCTCATCGCGCGGGCGGGAGCGCTTGAGGGATTCGCGGATTTGCTTCTCACAGGTGAGGTCCGCATCCGATACGGGAGACATATCCGGCTTTTCCTTAACGGAAAGATCCGAGGCCTCGAAACGATGCATGGTTACCACATCGGCATGGCCCGCCAGCTCGAGCGCGAGGCCCAAGTCTTCTTTGAACTTACCCACGGAGCCAATCCTCCATCTGATCCACTACCAATTTATTGCCGGCGAGGCACCATTCGACACCGCCGGCTTCTACCTTGCGGGCGGCACCACCGGCTGCTTCAACGAGAGCTTTGCCGGGGAACCAATCCCAATCCGCTACCGAATGCTGCATCCATGCGCCCCACGTGCCATCGGCTACGGAGGACAGGTCAACAGAACCGGCACCGAGCATACGGACTGTAGCAAAGTTTTCCGCCACGCGCTGCCATGCCCCGCGGATATCCGCATCCATCAGCGAGGTCGGGTGCAAATAGGTAGATAGCGAAATCTGCTTGGCTGGCTGAGCCGCAAGGCGGGAAACTTCTTTGCCGTCCAGAGAAGTGGGGTAGTCGCGGCCACCGAACCACGTATAACCCATGGCGGGGCGGTGGACGGCGCCGAGGGTGATCCCGGTGGCGTCGGCAAGCGCGAGGGCAGAGCACCAATAATCGGAGCCGGAAGAGAAATTGTAGGTGCCATCGACTGGGTCAATGACCCAGGTGCGGCCGGACTGGGATTCGCGGGCGGCGCCCTCCTCACCCAGGATGCCGTCCTCCGGGCGCACGGCCTCGAGCACGCCCGCGACGAAGCGCTCGGCCGCGCGGTCTGCATCCGTGACAACGTCCGAGATGGAAGTCTTTTGCTCCACGTCAACGCCCATCTCGCGCAGGCGCCACGCCAAGCGTCCGGCGTTATAGACGAGGGCCTGCGCAAGGTGCGCATCCCCGTCATCCGCATGCGCGACAATAAAGGTCTTGATGACCGCGTCGATCATCTCCTGCAAGCTCGGCTTTTGATCCATGCCCACCATTGTCACCCTAAACGCGGCCGATGGCTAATTGTGATGGCCCGGTGGGTAGGATTGGGGCCTATGCGTCCCGAAGTAACAGCACGGCTCAAGCAACTAGAATCCACCCTGACCACCATTGAGAAGGTCATGGACCCAGAGGCTTTGGCTGCCCGCATTCGGGAACTAGAGGCCCAGGCCGGGGATCCATCCCTGTGGGACGACCCCGTACATGCCCAAAAGGTCACCTCTGAGCTTTCCGCAGCGCAGGCGAAGGTTCGCAAGCTAGAAGCGCTGCGCGGGCGTCTCGAGGACATGCCCGTCATGTACGAACTTGCGGAAGAGGAAGGGGATTCTTCCCTGGCAGACGAGGAGCTCGATTCCCTGGAGTCCGCCATCGAATCCCTAGAGGTCACCACCATGCTTTCCGGTGAGTATGACCCGCGTGAGGCGGTTATCAATATTCGCTCTGGTGCCGGCGGTGTGGATGCGGCGGACTGGGCTGAAATGCTTATGCGCATGTATACCCGCTGGGCAGAAAAGCACGGCCACAAGGTGGATGTATATGACATTTCCTATGCGGAGGAAGCGGGCATCAAGTCAGCCACGTTCGTAGTCCATGGTGAGTACATGTACGGCCAGCTTTCCGTGGAACAAGGCGCGCATCGCTTGGTGCGCATCTCGCCTTTTGATAATCAAGGCCGACGCCAGACCTCCTTCGCCGAGGTGGAAGTCCTGCCGGTGGTGGAACAGACCGACCACATCGATATCCCGGACAATGATGTGCGCGTCGATGTTTATCGTTCTTCGGGCCCTGGCGGACAGTCCGTCAACACCACCGACTCCGCGGTGCGCCTGACCCACATTCCCACCGGAATCGTGGTCACCTGCCAGAACGAAAAATCGCAGATTCAAAATAAGGCCTCGGCTATGCGCGTGCTGCAGGCAAAGCTCTTGGAGCGCAAGCGCCAAGAGGAGCAGGCCGAGCTTGACGCTCTGGGCGCTGGTGGTAACGCCTCCTGGGGCAATCAGATGCGCTCCTACGTGTTGCACCCGTACCAGATGGTCAAAGACCTGCGCACCAACTTTGAGGTGGGCGATCCATCCAAGGTGCTCGATGGCGATATCGATGGCTTCCTAGAATCCGGAATTCGCTGGCGCATGCAGCAACAAGAAGACCAAGCTTAGGTCCATACTGATCGGGCTGAATTGAACGCAAAAAGGCCGAACTGAGGGGAGAAAATCCTCAGTTCGGCCTGATCTTTATGGACCTAACCCACGTAGTCCATCGGTGCACCCGGTCCCAGCGGAATGCCGATGAGGTACCAGATGACAAAGAAGATGAACCAGCCCACCAGCATGCATAGCGAGTAAGGAAGGGCGAGCGACATCAAGGTACCCACGCCCGTGTGCTTGTAGTAGCGCTGCAGGAAGGTCAACGCCAGCGCGAAGTAGGGCGACATTGGGGTGATGATATTCGTCGGTGAGTCACCGATACGGAAGAGCATCTGGGAGACCTCGGGTGAGACGCCAACATACATCATCATCGGTACGATGACCGGGGCCATAAGCGCCCATTGGGCAGAGCCAGAGGTAATGAATAGGTTGAGCAGTGCCACCATGGCGACCAGCGCGGCGAACATGAGCAACGGCGGCAGGGACCAGTGCTGGAGTAGCTCGGAGCCCTTAATAGCGGTCCATACGCCGAGGTTGGACCACTCGAACCAAGCGAGGAACTGGGCGACGGCGAAAAAGAGGACCAGCATGGGAACGAGAGTCTCGATGCCCTTGGCCATAAACGTCGGCACATCAGCAAAGGACTTCACGGTGCCAGCCGCCAAGCCATAGGCAATGCCGCATACCAAGAAGGCCAAGGCAATGGGCACCGCGATGGCGCTGATGAGCGGCGACTCCATAAAGCTGTCTTCTTGGCTCGCCAGCGGGGAACCAGGGATAAACAGCAGGGCGAAGAAGGCGGCGAGGAAGATCGCCAGGGTGACGCCGGACGCTATCAAACCACGCTGTTCATTGGGTTTGATGCGCATGGCCTCTTCATCATCCGTGAAGTCGTATTCTTCCTTTTCCCCTTCCGCGTTGGAAGGGCCGCCAGCGGCTTTGGAAAAGGAGACTTCTTCGTAATTGATGTGGTCATGGTCTACCAATTCGCGGGCCTTTTTCACCATGAGGAATTCCGTGACCGCGGTAATGATGAGCGAAAGCACCACGGCGGAAGGGATGACGAAGAAGATATTCGCCAGCGGGCTGACCTCATACTCGGCATCGACGAACTGCGCGGCTGGAGTAGAAATACCAGCCAGCAGGAGGTCGGTGATATTGAGAATCAGCGAGGCATTAAATCCGGCTGACGAGGCGGCAAAGGCCACCATTGCACCCACGATGGGGGAGCGGCCCACCGCGTGGAAGGCCATGGCTCCCAGCGGAATCAGGATGACGTAGATGGCATCGGAGGCCACAGAGCCGGTCACACCGGCCAACGCCACGACGAAGGTAAGCATTTTGGCACTGACCTTGGTGACCATGCCGCGCACCAAGGCGGAAAGCAGGCCGGACTGCTCTGCTACGGCCACGCCGAGCATCACGGCAAGGATGACGCCGAGCGGTGGGAAGCTGGTGAAATTCTCCACGGCGTCTGTAACCATGCGCGAGATATTCTCGGTGGTCAGCAGCGATTCAACCTCAATGGTCTCGCCTGTCTTAGGATCCTCGGCGCTCATGCCAATGAGGTGCCCCAGCCAGGATGTCACAGCAACGATTGCCGCGAGGATGACGAAGAGCCAGAACGGATCCGGCAGCTTATTGCCAATCTTTTCTACAGTGCCTAGGAAGCCGCTTGCAGAACGTGGTTTTTCTTTAGTTTCGGTTTCGGCCATAGTATCGGCACTTTCTGTCGATTGGGTCGGAACAAATTAGTGTCTTAGACCACATTACTTAAATATAGTTCACAGCGCGGTGTCAACTTTGGTTGCTACAGTGATTCGCGTGATTAGATTCGACAACGTGACTAAGGCCTACTCCGCCGAGTCCCGCCCAGCGCTCGATGGGGTGTCTTTCGAGATTACGGATGGTGAATTCGCTTTCCTGATCGGTCCATCCGGTTCCGGTAAGTCCACCTTCTTGGAGCTTATGGTGCGCTATAGCAATGTCAGCGAGGGCGATATTTACTTTGATGATTTCCACGTCAATGAGCTTTCTGGCAAGCAGATCAACGCGCTGCGTCAGTCCATTGGGTACGTCTTTCAGGATTTCCGCCTGCTGCCCAAGCTGACGGTGTATCAAAACGTGGCCTTTGCACTGGAGGTCATTGGCAAGAGTAAGTACCGCATTTCCACCGCGGTCCCGCAGGTATTGGAGCTGGTGGGACTCCACGATCGCCACAACGCCTATCCGCATGAGCTCTCCGGTGGTGAGCAGCAGCGTGTGGCCATCGCTCGTGCGGTAGTTAATCGGCCAAAGCTCTTGCTTGCCGACGAACCCACGGGCAACCTCGATCCCGCCACCGCTGACGAGATCATGGACTTACTGCTGGGCATCAACCGCCGCGGCACCACCGTGGTCATGTCCACTCACAATGCCCGCGCCGTCAATAGGGCGCGCAAGCGCGTGCTGGAGCTGCGCAATGGAGTACTCGTGCGCGATGAGCACGAGGCAACCTATGAGGGGGAAGCATGAAGCTAGGGTTTATTTTCCGCGAAGCCACCAAGGGGCTTGGCCGCAACCTGACTATGACCATTGCCATGATTATCACCACCGCGATTGCGGTCGGGCTCGTTGTCGCCGGCATTATGGTGACCAACCTGACCAAGGACACCAAGGATATCTACCTCGACCGCGTCGAGGTCATGGTTCAGCTCAATGAGGATATTTCTGCCGGAGACCCAGACTGTACGAGTCCGGCCTGCGCGGATATCAAGGATAAGTTGGAGGCGGATGATTCCGTCGAGTCCGTGGAATACCGCAACCGCGCAGAATCCTATGAGCGGTTCAAAGAACTTTTTCAAGACACCGACCCTGTGATGGTGGAGCAAACCTCCCCTGATGCGCTGCCGGCTGCATTCCACGTGCGGCTTGTAGACCCAGAGGATGCCTCCGCAATCGATGCGATTCGGGATAACCCAGCGGTAGAGGACGTCGTCGACCAGCAGCAAGAGGTGCGCAATGCCGCTAGCAACCTCGACTCCATCCGCAATGCCACCTTCATCCTAGCCATCGTGATGTCTGTGGCGGCCATCTTCTTGGTGGCTAATATGGTGCAAATTGCTGCATTCCACCGCACTCGCGAAACGGAGATCATGCGCATGGTGGGCGCAAGCCGGTGGATGACGCAGGCGCCATTCGTCATGGAAGCAGTCTTGGCTTCCCTCATCGGTGTACTCCTCGGCGGGGCCGGCATCTTCTTGGGCAAGTCCCAAGTGGTAGACCCGTCCCTGCAGGGACTTTATGAATCACAGCTGCTTGCTCCTATGAAATCCGGCGATCTCTGGATTGCCCTCCCGCTCGTTGGCCTGCTAGCGCTGGTGGTTACCGCCGTTACGGCCCATATCACCCTGCGGTCATATGTGCGCAAATAGTCTGTTTGCCGGGCCAGTCAAAAGGGCACTACACTGGCATAACTATGGCTAAGAAGGGCAAGAAAAACAAGAAGGCGGCATCCGGCGAGGCTACGCTTGCGACCAACCGCCGGGCCCGGCACGACTACAAAATTCTCGAGGAGTACGAGTGTGGCATCGTCCTGCTCGGCACCGAGATTAAATCCCTGCGGGAGGGCAAAATCTCGCTCAATGATGCCTTCGCCACCATTGACGATGGCGAAGTGTACTTGCGGAACCTCCACATTCCGGAGTACTCCATGGGCTCGTGGACGAACCACAGCCCGCGGCGCACCCGCAAGCTTTTATTGCACCGCCGCGAGATCGACAAACTTTATGGCCAGGTGCGCAATGGCAATAAGACCCTGGTTCCGCTCAAGGTTTATCTCAAAAATGGTTACGCCAAGCTTTCGCTTGCGCTGGCCCAAGGCAAGCAGGACTATGACAAGCGAGAGGATATTAAGCGCCGCGACCAGGACCGCGAAATCTCCCGCGAGCTCGGTCGCCGCGTGAAGGGCATCAATGTTTAAAACAGCGAAAGTCCACGACGTCATCAAGGGTGAGGACACCATCGAAGGCGTCGGGGTGCTGGTGGATCGGATGTGGCCCCGGGGCGTCGCCAAGAGCGATGTGGACTACGAGAAATGGTTCAAGGAAGTCGCGCCGAGTCCGGAGCTGCGCAAATGGTGGAACCACGACGAGGATCGTTTCGACGAGTTTGCCCGCCGCTACAAGGCTGAGCTGGATGACAATGACTCCGAAGAGCTCACCCAGCTGCTTGCGCTTGCCGACGCCACCCTTCTCTTTGCCGCCGCCAACCGCAAGGTCAACCACGCAGTGGTCCTCAAAGAGTGGCTGAAGGAGCACTTGAGGAAATAAAAGTGGGTGGGGTAGTGTTATACGAACCGTAGGGAAGATGCACTATCCCGTCCCTACCGCATGGGGTTGATTTGGTTTCGACTTCGTGCACTGAGCCAGGGGAAGCGTGCCGGTGCAGGCTAACGACCACCGTATAAGCGTCGTAGCAACCAATAAACGCAGAGAAGAACTCTCAGCGTGACTACGCCCTCGCTGCCTAATTACAGCGACGCGTGTCTGTCAGCCTAGGTTTCGTTCCTGACCTAGAACCTGGCATCGACTAAGGAACTAGCCGGCTGGCCGGGTCATCAGGACCAGTCGGGACTCTCACTGGTGACTGGGCCCATCATCCGGACGTGTTCGCCCGATCCGGAGGGCCGAGGAGAGATCCTGTGCGAACTGCGCACGGAGAAGCCCTGGCAAGGTGACGAAGGACCCGGGTTCAATTCCCGGCAGCTCCACCGATAGGCCCCCGAGAAATCGGGGGCCTTTTTCCATGCAAGGAGCCCGGTGGTCATCTTGCTGTTAATTGTCCGCCCTCCCCAATCCATTTTTGGGATCGCCCACCTAAAGGGGAGCGGTCCACCAGAGAGGCCTTTCAAATATGGGAGAAAGCATCTCGATTGCAGGCTTCCTTGAGGCATTAGTAGCTATGGGGCCACTTAGCCAGGTAAGACTCTGTCATAGTGCCCGTTATCCTGGGGATTTGTGTTGTTTGGTTGTGGTGGGCTAGATTAATCCAAGTCGCCGAGAGGTAGCCGGGAGGTTACTTGATGGTGACATTTTGTACGGACTTGGTTCGATGATTTGACTTTGTTCTTTGAGTTGAGTAAGTTTGTACGGGCTGCCGATGAGAGGTTAACGGGAAGTTAATTTTTTGTTGGTTGGTGGTGATGTTTGAGAACTCAATAGTGTGCCAATGTACTTTTTATTTTTTGTGTGCATGGTTGTGTGTTGATTGG